>CAZGGF010000034.1:0-9200 GCA_964524715.1 uncultured Verrucomicrobiota bacterium
ACGGATGTCGGCGGTGCCTGCGTTTTTCGAGCGATGTGGCGACCGCTACCGGTTGGCGAGCTTCGATTTGAGCGGCTTCACCGTTTACACGTTTCTCCGCGGCTTTGAAAATGCGATGCAGGATTTTCTGTTGGAGCCGGAGGGCTTTGCGATGCTGATGGATCGCATTGTGGGCTTCGAGTGTGACTTGATGCGGATGGCGGCGCGGCGCGGCTTTCACGGGATTCATTTCGCCGACGACTGGGGCACGCAATCGGGGATGATGATCTCGCCGAACCTGTGGCGGGAGCTTTTCAAGCCTCGTTACGCCCGGCAGTGTGCGCTCGCCCACGAGTTGGGCCTGCACGTGTGGTATCATTGTTGCGGCGAGTTCCTGTCGATTATGGAGGATTTTCGCGAGATCGGAGTGGATGTGCTGAACATCGCGCAACCGAATGTGAACGACATTGCCGAAATTGGCCGGCGGTTGCGCGGCCGGCAGTGTTTTATGATGCCCATCAGTTACCAGACGGTTTCAATCTCCGGCACCGTGGAACGGATCTACGCCGAGGCGGAGCGGTTGTACCGGTTGCTCGGCAGTCCGAACGGCGGTTTCATCGGCTACGTTGAGGAATACAGCGTGATGGGCATGTCAGAGCGAAACTATTGCGCTTGTGGCGAAGCGTTCAGGCGGTTGCGGGGTTGAACAGGAGAAAGTGCAATGTTGGAAAGGACAATCATGAAACGGTTCCTGAACACATCACCCGTATGGATGCCGGTCTTCACGGCAATCGCATTCCTTGTTGTGATGGCTTTTTCTGCCACAGCGGCCTCGCCACAGCCGAATGTCCTCGTCATCCTGGCTGACGATCTGGGCCGCGGCGATTATTCGGCGTTCGGCACGAAGGATATTCGGACGCCGAACATCGACAGGCTTTTTCATGAAGGGATGACGTTCCAGAAGTTCTATGCCAACTCCTGCGTGTGCTCGCCCACTCGTGCAGCGCTGCTGACGGGCTGCCATCCTGACCGCGTCGGTGTTCCGGGCGTGATTCGCGAGGAGATGCCCCTGAACTCGTGGGGTTATCTGTCGGCGCGCGCGAAGTTGCTGCCTCAGGTGCTCAAGCCCGCCGGTTACCACAGTGCCATCATCGGCAAATGGCACCTTGGCATCGGTTCGCCGAATACGCCGACGGAACGCGGTTTCGATTTCTTCCACGGTTTCCTCGGCGACATGATGGATGATTATTGGACACACCTGCGCAACCAGCAGAACTTCATGCGCCGCAATCGCGAGGTTGTGGACCCGAAAGGCCATGCCACCGATGTGTTCACCGAATGGGCGTGCGATTATCTCGGTGAGCGAGCGAAGTCCCGAAAACCGTTCTTCCTTTACCTTGCCTACAACGCACCGCATGGTCCGATCCAGCCTCCGCCTGATTGGCTTGCGAAGGTGCTGCAGCGCGAGCCGGCGATGCAGCCCAACCGCCAGAAACTCGTCGCTCTCATCGAGCACCTCGATTCCGGCATCGGCACGGTTCTTGGCACGCTCGATCGCCTGCAACTCGCCGGGAACACGCTGGTCATCTTCACTTCCGACAACGGAGGTGTGCTGAAAGACGGCGCGAACAATGGGCCGTGGCGCAGTGAGAAATGCCACATGTATGAGGGCGGCCTGCGCGTCCCGTGCGCCGCACGTTGGCCGGGCAAGATCAAGGCTGGCAGCAACACAGATCGCATCGCGCTCTCGATGGACATCTTCGCCACAAGCTGCGAACTCGCGGGCGTCAGACCGCCGGCGGACATTGATGGCGTGAGTTTTCTGCCGACACTGCTTGGCCAGACACAGCCCGAAGCGCAACGCGACCTCTACTTCTGCCGTCGCGAGGGCGGGGTGCTTTACAGCGGAAAGACCATCGAGGGGTTGATTCGCGGCGAGTGGAAGCTGGTGCTCGACAGCCCGTTCGCGCCGTTGGAGCTTTATAACCTCAAACGCGATCCCATGGAGAAAACCGACCTTGCGGCAAAGGAGAAGGCCGTGGTTCGTGACCTGACGGCCGCCTTGCGAAAACAGATCCAGCGCGGCGGTGACGTGCCATGGCAGCCGCCAATGAAGCAGCCATGAGTATGAATTCACGAGAGAGAGTCCTGACTGCGTTGAGTCACCGACAGCCGGATCGAACACCACGCGACTTCTGGGCGGAGTCGCCGGCGATGAAGCGGTTGTTCGATCACGTCGGCCATTCCGACAAGGACAAGCTGCTCGATGCGCTGGGCGTGGATGTGCGGCACTTGGAGGCGCCCGCGCCGCCGGAGCGAAAAGTTGAGGGCGGGTTGTTTCAGAATTTCTGGGGTGAACGCTACGTCTACAACCAAACGCCGTGGGGACCGATGCGCGAGGACGCCAAGGGCGCGCTGGCTGGCGTGAACAGCCTCGCGGAATTGGAGGCATTTCCGTGGCCGTCGCCGGATTGCCTCGACTGCTCGCAACTCAAGGCCCAGTGTGCGCGCTACGAGAACCACGCGTTGCTCTATGGTTTTGCCGACATCTGGCAACGGCCGGCGCTGGTGCGCGGTTGGGAGGACATGTTGATGGACATGGCCGAGCGGCCTGAATGGGTTCATTTCCTGAGCCGCAAGTTCACGGACTTCTATCTGGAAGATTACACACGGGCGGCGGAGATCACGAAGGGCCGGATCGATTTGTATCTGGTCATCAGTGATCTTGGCACGCAACGTGGCCCGCTCATTTCGACGGCGATGTTCCGTGAATTCGTTTCGCCGTATCTGAAGGAGATGACGGGCTTGATCCACAGACTCGGCGGCCGGGCGCTCTATCATAGCTGCGGCACGATTTGGCCGTTCATCAGCGACCTCATCGAGTGCGGTGTGGACGTGCTTGATCCAATTCAGCCAACTTGTCCGGAGATGCAGCCGGAAAGCCTCAAGCGCGAGTACGGCGACCGGCTGAGTTTTCATGGTGGCATCGACATGCAGAACCTGTTGCCGAAAGGTACGCCCGCCGAAGTCGAAGCGGAGGTGCGCCGTTACTGCGAGGTGCTCGGCAAAGGGGGTGGCTACATTCTCGGTCCGGCGCATTTATTCCAACCTGACGTGCCACCGGAGAACGTCCTGGCGGTTTATCGCGGTGCGGTGTGATGAAGCCGAAGGGGGACTGCTTTGGCGGGCTGATTTTCAAGCTGGGCAATTTGCCGTGCGAGCATTAAGAAGAGTGATATCAACCTGACACGAATAATGAACACAACATCCGGAGTAACTTCCAATCTCACCCGTTTGTGGCCATTGGTGGTCGCGTTACTGATCGCAGCAGTCGCGGGAGCCGACGTGCCGCGGCCGGAGCATCCGCGGCCCGATTTCCAGCGCGACTCGTGGCTGAACCTCAATGGCGAATGGCAGTTCGAGGTGGACAACAAGGGCGACGGTGAGACGCGCGGGTTGATATCGGGTCACGATCTCGCACTCAAGATTCTTGTTCCGTTCTGTCCCGAGAGCCAGCTCTCCGGACTGGCGATGGCCACCAACTACATGCCGCGCGTCTGGTATCGGCGGCAGTTCCAGGTGCCGGCGGCGATGCGCGGCCAGCGGCTGCTGCTGAACTTCGGCGCGGTGGATTATCGGGCGCGCGTCTGGCTCAACGGCCAGTTCGTCGGCGAGCATCGCGGCGGGTATGTGCCGTTTACATTGGAGATCACCGGCATTGTTCGTGATGGCGACAACGAACTGGTGGTGAATGCGATTGATGAGATTCGCTCTGGCTTGCAGCCTGCCGGCAAACAGACACATACAGTCAGCCATGGGTGTGTCTACACGCGCACGACCGGCATCTGGCAGACGGTCTGGCTTGAATCTGCGGGTGCGACGTATCTGCGCGAGTTCTCGCTCACGCCCGATCTCGACGGCGGGCGTGTGATGTTTCAAGGCAGCATGGACGGACCAATGAAGGGGGTGACCGTCCGGCTGCGAGCGTTTGCCGATGGGAAGAAAGTCGCAGAAGAAACGGTGCCGGCGGCATGGCGAAACACACTGGCGGTGTTGAAACTCGGCAAGGTCGTGGCGTGGCATCCCGGCAAACCGTTTCTCTACGACCTGACTGTTGAGACGTTGCGCGGGGGAAAGGTGATTGACTCGGTGCGAAGCTATTTCGGGTTGCGCAAGATCACCATCGAAGGCAACCGGTTTCTCATCAACGACAAACCGGTGTTTCAGCGGCTCATTCTCAATCAGGGGTTTTACCCCGACGGCATTTACACCGCGCCGACCGACGAGGCATTGCGACGCGATGTCGAGTTGTCGATGGCTGCGGGTTTCAATGGCGCGAGGTTGCACCAGAAGGTGTTTGAGCCGCGGCTGCTGTATTGGGCCGACAAGCTTGGCTACATGGTCTGGGGTGAGTTCCCGAGCTGGGGCATAAGCCTCAGCAAGCCAGAGGCGATGGTGGCGTTTGTGGATGAATGGCGCGAAGCGTTGAGACGCGACCGGAATCATGCCTCGATCATCGGCTGGTGTCCGCTGAACGAGACCGGAACGAATGAAACCGTCGCGTTGATCGAAACACTGCTCGCGACAACGCAGACGATGGACCCGACGCGGCCGTTGATTGACTCCAGTGGCTACACTCATTTCCTGCCGGAGACAGATGTGTTCGACAGCCACGACTACACGGGCGATCCGAAGCGGTTCGCGGCACGCTATGCGATGTTCGGTCTGACCGGCCAGAACCCGTGGCACAATAATCCCGGCGACCCGCGAAGCCGTTATCACGGACAGCCGTATTTCGTCAGCGAGTATGGTGGTATCAGCGTGAAGACTGAACGCGACACTGGCAAAGGTTGGGGGTATGGCGGCAAGAGCCTGGAGTTGAAGGAATTCCTTGCGCGCTACAAGGGACTGACCGATGCGCAACTCGACAACCCGAACATCTTCGGTTTCTGTTACACGCAGTTGACTGACGTTGAACAGGAACAGAACGGCGTCTACTTCTACGATCGGAAGCCGAAATACGACCCGGGGTTGCTGCACGCGATCAACGCGCGGACAGCCGCCTACGAGACTCAGGCACCGCGTGTTCGTCGCATCACGTGGAGCGAGCTTGTGCCGACCTCCGAGAAGACCGCCCAGGAATGGCGGTTCACGACAAGCCAGCCAGCGGAAGGTTGGTTCAAGCCCGGCTTTGACGATGCGTCGTGGCAGGCCGGCAAGGGAGGTTTTGGCACGAAGAGCACGCCCGGCTCCGTGATCGGGACGACGTGGAAGACCGGTGACATCTGGCTGCGACGCCACTTTCGAGTGGAGAAGGCAACTGTCGCGCTGACGGGCCTGCGTATTCATCATGACGAAGACGCGGAGGTTTACGTCAACGGAAAGAAAGTCGCTGAGTTCAGCGGTTACGTCGGAAGCTACTCTACGACGTTGAACGAAGCGTTGCGTGCAGCGTTACACGAAGGCGACAACGTGCTCGCAGTCCACTGTCATCAAACCCAAGGTGGCCAGTTTATCGACGCAGGCATCGAGGCGGGCATTGAGACCAAGGGCGGAGGTAAGGGGCGCAACTGAGGAGGGGATCGGCATGAGAGCAGTCTTCCTGGTCTTGATCGGGTGTGCATTCTTCGCCGCGGACCTGTTGGCACAGCAAGCCGGCGGAAGACCGACGGTCTGGATGGGCGTGCCCTCCTATGATAACGGCAGGTTTTTCCGTGATTTGTTCGACAAGCCTGACGAGTGGAAGGAGACCCGCTCGTTGATTGACGTGCTCCTCTACACGGATCTTAACTTCAAAAGACACTTCCGCGATGACGAGCTGCGGACTTGGTTTGCTCAGGCGCAGAAGTGGGGGCTCAAGATCGCGATGGAGGTCGGTGCGGTCAAACCGTGGGGACAGACGGGCGAGAAGTGTTTCAATGCTGAGAAGGCGAACTGGGAACGGTTGCAGGGACTTGGACAGAATCTCTACGCCATTGCGATGGATGAGCCGTTCCTGTGTTGCCGCGCGCACATAAAAAAACCGGATGACTATGCAGTACAGGAGACCGCCAACTACATTGCACTGGTCCGGAAGCATTTCCCGAACGTGCTCATTGGCGACATCGAGGCCTATCCCTCGATTCCAATTGCCGACCACATCTGGTGGATCGAGGCGCTACAGAAGAAGCTGGCGGAGATGAACGTGCGCGGTCTCGACTTCTACCGGCTCGACGTGAACTGGGCGAACTTCATCGTCCAGAATCATGGTTGTTGGGCAGAGGTGAAGAAACTGGAGCGATACTGTCGCAGCAAGAAGCTCCCTTTCAGCATGATCTATTGGGCCTCCGGTGAGCCGTTGCTAAAGAAATTGGGTTTGGCTGATGAGTCCACCTGGTACATCTCGATCATCCACCAAGGCTATGCTTACGCGATGTGTCAGGGTGCTCCCGACCAATACGTCATCGAAAGCTGGATTCAAGCGCCCCTGCGGTGTGTGCCGGAAACCGCCGAATGGACCTTTACCCGCTCCGTGCGCGACTTCTGCCGGCGTTTTGTGAAAGGACGTCAGTGAAAATGGAAACTGCCTCAATTGCTGGTCTTATATCCTCGAAGTTACTTCGGTGGTTCATGGTCGTGGTCATGATTGCTCCGGCCATGGCCATGGGTGCAGAGGCGGTTTATTTGACGGTGAAGGCCGTCAAGTCCGAGGCCTGTCGGTGCTCGGCTCCGCCTGCTTTAACCGTGCTGAGCAATGCTGGGCAATGGCGGGAGCGCAAAGGCGACACTTGGAGTGGTGAGAACGATTGGGAGGTGTTCTTCACGCTCACGGCTGACAAAGCGAACCCTCCACCTCGATTGGCGATGACCTGTCCCGGTGTCAAGGTTGCCCGCGTCATCGTCGGCCACACAGAAGTAAAGTTCACTGCGAGCGGGGACCGCGTGGAATTCGATGCCGTGCCGGACCGCAGCAACGGCATGCTCATCAACAACAGCCTGCCCGACCCGATCGGCGGCGGGTTGCCCATCGGCCTCTACCATAACTGGCGAATGCGCGCGAATCCCGACGCGCAGGGCCGCGTGCGTGGTTGCGGACCGTATAACGGCCAGCCGTATCCCGAAGCCGCGGCGCGGGCTGTGAGCAATTATTTGCTGGCTGCGCGCGAGGCTTTGCGGCACATGGGTTGCATGGGGCCGCAAGACAAGCGGGCGTTTGATGGCAATATCGTGCTGCTGAGCTTTGAGGTCGCCTGCGGGCGCGCCCACAACGACTTCCCGCCTCACGTTCACATCATGCTCTACGTGCCCGGCTATTCGCCCGGCTCGCAAGTGACGCACTGTTACATGGACGAGCGCGGCCGCGTCGTGAGCAACAGCTTTACCGAACTGGGTGTCAAGAACTCCAAGCGTGCGGGTAACTACGGTCCCGGAGATATCTGCCAGATGTTCGACCTCAAGGGCAACCTCGGCCTCGAATGTGTCATCACCAAGGAAGGCGGCATCATCCTTCGCAAGAAGGCTGATGCGGATGAATACCTCCTCATTGGCGACGAACAGGCCGGTGCGGCCAAAAAGGTCTGGGTTTTGCTCCGGGGCCGCAAACTGGCCGCTTGCACGTCCAGTGACGATGCGGAACGGGGCGTTATGATAGCGACCGTGGAGTGGACTGAAGATGGGAAGCCCGCACGGACAGTCTCGCAGACGCTGCGTTACGATCCATTTACTGCGCGCGTGTTGGAGCAGGGCAAGCCGTAGCAGCGCGCCAGCTGCCTTCCATGTTATCTGCAGGCCGTTATTGGACCTGAACCGCGCAGGGTTCATCTCCGCCGGGCTTGTGAAGTCATCGCTTCCTTGTGGGGTTTGCTGCCGGCTTGAATGTTGCTCTTGCGTCTGGCCACCTGCCGGAGCTTCCGCCGCTGTATCTCGCGTTTGAGTTCCTTGCTGACTTTCAGCCACGCTGCCAGCGGCGTGTGGTCTCGCGCAAAAGCGTAAATATCCGGCCCAAGCACAGTCAAATTCGTCCACAGCCAATAAGATGGCGTCATGTCTGGCTGCTTCTCCACGAATACTTTGATTGAGGTGATCGGAAGCGATCCTTTCAGGCCTGCGACTTGCTCCGTGAGCAGGGCACGCAGTTCTTGTTGTCGGTGAATTCCACGTAGCTTGAATTCAATGTTCATGTTCTCTTGTCTTTGGAGCAGAATGCCAGTTGTGTTGCGTCAGCCTATCTGTTGCTTCCTCGTTTTCTCTTCTGCGTTTCCGCATCGTCATGGGGGTGAAATTCCTCTCGAGGAAGCATCCAGCCCAACAATCCCAACGTCACGAATAGCATCAGCGTCACTACAATCGTGAATAGAAGATTCATCGGCCTGTTGCCGCTGGATGGCATCCATCGTGTGATTGATTCTGCCAACAGCACAAAGCCGATTGCACCCAAGGTGAGACCCGGGCCGATTCGGCTGCGTGAGCCATTCAAACCGAGAAGCCCCCATATCATGCAGAGCACGCTCACTCCGCCGCCAAGCATAATCGTTTGTGTGGCAACTTCTGGCTCAACCCACAGGGGAATGGCGCTCGCGGGAACGAGGACAACTGCGTAGATCATGAGAGCGATGGACATTGTTCTATTCATGGTGATGCCTGCGCAGTTTGCGATGAAGATGCGTCTTCTTCCTCGTACGCAGCCGTGACTGGCTATCAGACCCGATGGAATTCGTCGGGGCAGTGTCGCTTGCGAACAAACGAAACAACGCCTTATCGGCACGAAGCCGAACAGAGCCTGACGTTACGTGAGAGGAAATGAGAGGTATTCTTCGGCCAACAACCGGTTTTGCCAAATCTCAGCTACGCATCCGATGATTCATCGCAACCCGCAATTTTGTTCATCGGATGGCGGCCCGACCATCCAGTTGCCTCCGAGGTCCGTAGTGACCTCGAACCCTTGCTCGTTGGAGATCATGTCTCCAACGAATCCATCTTAACTCTTTGAAAATGTCAGCGTCAAGAAGTCACTGGAGTTGAACCAGATATCTCTTGCCTCACGTGTCGTCTGCGGCCCGTTCTCTATCTGGATTGCGCTATGTTCAACGCCCCGTGCGCAGCACGATCTCCATGACCGGACGAAGGCCGGCAATGAATCAGTCAAGAATCAGGAACCGGATTCGACGGGTCGGGGCAGTGCGAAATGAAACGTGGCGCCTTCGTTGACTTTCCCTTCGGCCCAAACGCGTCCGCCGTGCCGC
>CAZGGF010000035.1:0-3006 GCA_964524715.1 uncultured Verrucomicrobiota bacterium
GACGTCAAACTACCTGCAACGGAAAAGGCCCCCAGCCGTATTACAGACCCGCTGACGCAGGAATGGGTGCGCTGGCGTTGCGAGAGTCTCGCGGAATATCAAGGCGACCTCGCGACGCACGCACGGCGCATCAAGCCCGACGTGATCCTCCTTGGCAATCCAGCCTACCCGCGCGATCCCAACAGCGCCTACGCGCGAAGCGTCTGGGCGCCGTTGATCGGACGCCAACTCGACCTGATGTTCGCCGAAAATGGCAACTTCCCCGTCGTCGAAGGCGATGTGCTGATCTCGCAGGTGCGGGCCTGCAAACACGCCGCTGCGGTGGGCTATCGCGTCGTCTCGACCGTCTGGAAACGCAACAAGCTGACGGGTCTCGGTCTGCCCGACACCGAGGAAGCCATCGCGCTCCAGATCGCCGAGTCGGCAGCCAACGGCGCGTTGCCGGGCACCAACTGGGCGTTGCGGCCGCTCGGCGGAGGCGATCGGATGCGCGTGGAGCAACCCGACCTGCGTGAGGCGCTGGCGAAACACCTGCGTTTCGTCCGCGGCATCGAACCGTTCGTCACGAACGCCAAGCCCGTCCGCGACATCGCATTGCTTCATACGTTTGCCTCGACCGTATTCGACAATCGGGAGACCGTGGCGCTGGCGCAGGGAGCCGAGGAAATTTTGATTCGCGGCGGCTTCGCGTGGGAGGTGGTCTTTGGCGAGAACCTCGCGCGGTTGCCGGAGTTCTCCATACTGGTCGTGGCTGGCCAGTCGCATCTGAGCAACAAGGAAGTGGAAGACATTCGCGCATTCGCGAATCGTGACGGCGTGCTGGTGCTCATCGGCGACAACGGCGCCTTCGACGAGAACGGTCGCCAGCGGTCGCCTGCTGCATTCGAAGGATTGAGCGGCGAACGTATTGTCCGCATCGAGCCTGCGGCGGTTCGCGCCGCCGTCAAGGCGAACGAAGGCCGCGTGTCGCTGCCAGAGGGCTGGAAACAGGTGGCAGCGGCGATCGCCCAAGCCGCCGGTGCCCGCCCCTCGGCCCGACTGCGCGACGCGGACACAGTGACGTTGAGCGCATACGAACTCAACAGCAACTGTCTCATCCTGCATCTGGTCAACTACGCCAGCGAACCGACGAAACAACTGAACGTAGAACTGGGCGGCCGGTGGAAGACATGCCGCACGGCAAGATTGCTGACGACGGAAGGACCGGAGCGAAAGCTCGTGGTTCGACAGTATCCGCGCCCGGCTCTGGAAGTCCCGCCACTGAAAACTTACGGCGTGTTGGTCGTGGAATAACGCGCCAGCCGCGCATCAGCGCTGCTTCGGCTGTTTGTGCAGTTCCAGCGCTTCCCGGAGGAACGTCTTCACTTCTCCCTTCTCACTGCTGACCACCACGACCGGCGACGCCGTCAGTTTCTGAATCTGCGTTGGCCGGCCATTGAGTTTGCCTCGACCCACGGCCTTGCCGCCGGCGTCGAGCATCCACACGCTGCCGTCTTCGGATGCGACTATGATTGAGTCGCCCGCCACTTTCAGCGCGGTCGGCGGGCTGCTCAGCCGTTTGGACCACAGTTTCTCGCAACGATGGTTGAGGACAACCACCAAACCGTTCGACAACGCAACAACCATCTCTTTCTTTCCATCGCCTTCGAGATCGCCGAGGTCAAGGTCGCGGATGTCCCGGCCGCCACTGCGAGCGCCGGGACCGAACTGGACGTTGTACAGCGGCTTGCCTTGCAGGTCCCAAACCGTCACGCGGTTCCATGCGCCGGTGATCTCGCTGACGACTTCCCTTTTTCCGTCGCCATCGAGGTCGTCCACAAAGATGTGATGTCGCGTCTGATCCATCCAACCGCCGACGTGCGTGTATCCCGCGGGCACACCGTTGAAACCGCGCGGCGTCGGGTCGAGCGTGCGGTTGTTGATAATGCCGAGCGACGGCCCGTCGGTGATCTTGCGCGACGCGAGAAGGTTGACGCTGCCTTCACGACCGGGCACGAGCGCGAACTTATAGACCGTGCCCCAGAACTGCGGCATGCGTTTCACGAGTTTGCCGTCCTCGTCAATGATCTCCAACGTGCAAGCGCTGCCGATGAACGCCTGGCTCTTGCCATCGAGAAATACCCCGCTGCCAACGCCGTGAATACCCTCATGCCCCGGTGCGGTCTTGAACCAATACTGTTTGGCCGCGCGGAACCCTGCCGGGTCCATCTCCGAAACAAATGTCCATTTCCGACTGCCCGCGAGATCGAAAGCGCAGACCTTCTCGTCCTCACATCCGGCCAGCAACAGCTTGTGTTCCGGCCACCAATGAAGTTGGCGTATCCGGCCATCGGTTCGCATCTGGCGAAGTTCGCGGCCGTCGGCGCTGATGATGTGAATCGCCGTTCCCTCCGCAACAGCAATCAGTTCGCAGCCTTCAGCAGGAATCACGATCGAGTCTGTCACAGCACCGCCGACTTTGGCGGTGAAACCGCTCTTGAGTTCCAGCGCCTGCAACAGCGCCGACGGCGCTGCCTTCTTGAATCGCGCGCGTCCTGCGCTCGCCTTTTCGAACCACGCCGAAAGCAAAGCAGCCATATCACGCCGCGCAGCATCGGATGGTTTGATGCATTCAATGACCGTGCGGCCCTCGCGCAACAACAGTGTCATGTAACCACTCGCGCTCCTGTCACCTTTGATGATCGGGCTGTCACTGCGGACAACAGCAGCATCTGCAACCGCAACAGTAAGCAACGCAGCGCTGCGCGTTACCACTTCCATCCGGCCCGTGGCAAAGTCCCATTCCACATCCACCGGTGTATTCGCCAACAACAGTCCCTGCTCCTTGCCGGTTTGCGTGAGGCCCTTGCCAAACAGATGATCTTCAGTGAGCAACACAAGCTCACCCTTGTTGCCTTCCCACTCGCCGACGATAGCGGCTGCCTTTTGTGGCAATGCGAGCGCGGCGGCATTGTCCGCGAGCCGCAGGCAGCGCAGATCGTTGGTGTTTGTTCCCAGCAACGCAAA
>CAZGGF010000036.1:0-10250 GCA_964524715.1 uncultured Verrucomicrobiota bacterium
GCGGGTGTGGGAGGTGGAGTCGGGCCGCTGCCTGCGCGTGCTCGAAGGCCACACCTCCGGCGTCTGGAGCGTGGCGTGGAGTCCGGACGGCCAACGCGCATTTTCTTCGGCTTTGAATGGGGTGATGCGGGTATGGCTCCCGGCAGGATCCGCAATTGAACTCATCCAGCCAACCGCCGAAGGAAAGCCCGCTGCCCGGCTGGATGGGGGAATTCAATACACCAATGCCAAGGTCCTCTTGGTCGGCGAGAGCGGCGTAGGCAAGACTGGGCTTTCCAATTACCTTGCTCACAACAAAAGGGTCGAGGACCACGAGCCTCTGCCTTCCACCGATGGCGCATGGGCGACGCACTGGCCGTTGAAGCACGACAAGAAGAAGGCCAGCCTGGAGCGCGAAATCTGGCTGTGGGATTTCGCGGGGCAGGTGGATTATCGGCTGGTGCATCAGCTTTTTATGGATGACACGGCGGCGGCGTTGCTGGTCTTCAACCCGCAGAACGAAAATCCATTCGAGGGGCTGGGGCATTGGGATCGCGACCTTCAGAAGGCGGCGCGGAAACCATTTGCCAAGCTGCTCGCCGCCGCGCGAGTTGACCGTGGTGGACTCGTGGTCAGCGCCGCCAGCATAGAGAAGTTCATGAAGGAACGCGGCTTCCTCGGCTCGCTGTATGTGACGAGTGCGAAGACCGGAGAAGGTTGCGACCAACTTCGCGATGCCATCGTGCAGGCCATTGATTGGAAAAGCATCCCGGAGACAACGTCGCCCGCGCTCTACCATCGGCTGAAGCAGGAAATCCTGGGCTTGCGCAACAGCGGCCTGGTCTTGATCCGCCTGGCCGAATTGAAACAGCGGATGGAGATGACGCTGCGCGGGGAGAATTTCGCGCTGGCGGAGTTGGAGACGGTGGTGGGCCTGCTGGCCGGGCCGGGCATGATTCAGCGTCTGGACTTTGGCGGCTTTATCCTGTTGCGACCGGAGGTGCTCAGTCGCTACGCCGCCGCCGTGGTCCGGAAGGTGCGGAAACATCCGCAAGAGTTAGGCTGCATTCGCGAGGACGAATTGCTGGCCGGGGATTTGGATTACCAGGATTTCAAACGCCTGCCGGGCGAGGATGAGGCAGTGGTGCTGCGCACGCTGTTGGAGACGTTTATCAGCCGGGCATGGTGTCTGCGTCAACCATGCGATGGCACGGCGTTACTGACGTTTCCGAGCTACTTCCGGCGCGAGCGGAAAGAGCAGCCGAGTCACCCCAGCGTGCTGGTGACGTATCGTTTCGATGGTCCGGCGGACGACATCTACGCAACACTGGTGGTGCGGTTGCATCACGCAGTCGCGTTTAGCCAAGGCATGGAACTTTGGAAGTCGGCGGCGGATTTCAGGACGCAGCTGGGAGCCAAGTTGGGTTTCACGTTGCTGCGCGATGGTGAAGGCACTTCACGGCTGGAAGTTTATTTTGAGCCGGGTGTGGATGGGAACTCGCGCGTGCTCTTTCTCCGTTACGTGCATGACCACCTCGCGCAGCACGCCCGGAACGTCGTGCGGCTGCGGCGCTACTATTGTGGGGATAAGAAGTGCGACGGGGCCGGAGAGCCTTTTCCCGACCAGGCCAAGATTGACAAAGCGCTGGCGCCGGGAGGCAAGGGCAAGGTGTTCTGTCCGGACTGTGGAAAGCCAATCATTCTTCATGACGTGATCGAAGAGAAGTTTGATTCGCCGCAGGTCAAAGAGCAGTCGCGCGAAATGAACGAGAAAGCTCAGGCGGTGCTGGACAACGAGAGCCGCGAATTGATTCTCGTCGGACATGCCTACACGATTGTTGCCGAAGCCGGGCAAATCTATCGCGGCTACACGAACAGCGACCACGGGATTGATGGCGAGATCGAGTTTAAGGACGATAAGGGCCACGCCTCCGGGAAGCGGCTCTATGTGCAACTCAAGTCCGGCGATTCCTACCTCAAGAAACGTGAGCGCGATGGCGCGGAGGTGTTTCATATCAAGAACCCGCGTTGGGCCGATTACTGGCAGCAGCAGGCTTACGCCGTCATGCTGGTCATCCGAACGTCGGATGGCGAAATCCGCTGGATGGACGTGAGCGCCTACCTAAAACGCGAAAGCGCCGGCGGGAAGACGGTGAAGCAAATCGTCTTCGAGGGCGAGCGGTTCGACGTGATGAGCGTGCGGCGATGGCGGGATCGGGGGATGGGCGGCGGAATGGGGAAGACCGGATGAACAGGATTTGCAGGATTGTTGAAGGGTGACGGGGCAGGTCAGATTCGTCGTCATCCTGTCACTCCCGTTAATTCTGTCCCCACCGAAAAGAGATGAGTGTTGGCACGCGGCGACTGATGAAATCGGGTTCGCACGCCGTCCAGTTTGAGAAGAAATTGTCATGAAGGATTTCGAGATTTCGGTGACGTGATCTTTGCGTAAGTCGTGAGATCTGCTGTACCATATCCATGGCAGGGGTGGATGGTTTTCTCAGAAACCTCCAAATAACAGAACCGGTTCCGGCCAGCTTTGGCTGCCGGCCATCTGAAACGCGGGTGAGGGATTGTTCACAGATGGAGAGCGGTTATGCCCTTCGTTCTTTGACAAATGTACTCGACGTGCCGCTCGCGGTGGCTGCTTGCCACGCGCACAAAGGGGGGGGCAGCGCGATCCGAGTAACCTGTAGATCAATCCGACTCAATCCGACCTTCTCCGACCTTCTCCGACCTGATCCGACCAAAAAAGTCAGATTTTTGAGCCGCTGGGTGGTCAAAATGACGCACTTGAAGTCCAGCGGAGACATTGATCGTCAGTATTGATGAGGCACTCAGAGGGGTATGGGCTCGAGAGACTGGCCGAACCGCATGTGGGAGGCAACGCGGCATCACCGCCCGCTTCACGCTCCATGGGCCCAGCCTCACTTCTCCCGTTGACATTGAACCAAGACAGGATCGAGTTCGTGTTCCCAAACCAGCATGACCGATAAGTCGTATAGCTGAGAACTGGCAAGGGCCGCAGCTTTCTGGTAATGGAGCGAATATGACTCGACTCACCTTTGGTTTGCGGACGGCAGCGTGGGTTCTGGCGGTCGTCGTGTCACTTGCTTTTGCTGGCGATCTCAACGCCGCGCAGAAACCCGCCGCCAAACCCTCTGCCAAGCTCGCCTTCGCGCAAATGCCGGAGACGTTTCCGGGACCGATGCTTTCACGGTTCCTCGACGGGCCGATGAAGGGCGTGGAGGAGATTGTGTTCGCTGTGCGCGTGCCGGGACGCGATCACTGGTATGTGACGTTCGGCAACTACGCGGACGATTCGGAATACGCGCAGCGGCTCGGTTTCAAGAAAGAGGAAGGCGTTCATTGGGGCTACAGCGAAGGCGGGCGGCTCTGCCGGAAAAACCTCCGCACCGGCAAAGTGACGACGATTTTCGAGGACATGAAGGGCGGCGTGCGCGATCCGCAGCTCAGCTACGACGGCAAGAAAATCCTTTTCGCCTATCGCAAGGGCGGCACGCATCCGTTTCACATCTGCGAAATCAACGTGGACGGCAGCGGCATGCGCCAGCTCACGGACGGCACCGACGACGACATTGAGCCGACATATTGCCCGGACGGCAGCATTGTTTTCTGTTCGTCGCGCTGCCGGCGGTTTGTGAACTGCTGGTATACGCGGGTCGCGACGCTCTACCGCTGCGACGCTGACGGCGGCAACGTGCGCATGCTCTCCACCAACAACGATCACGACAACACCCCGTGGATGCTGCCCGACGGCCGTCTGGTTTACATGCGCTGGGAATACGTGGACCGCAGCCAGGTGCATTTTCACCACCTCTGGACGACCAATCCCGACGGCACGGGCCAGACGGTGTTTTACGGGAACATGGCTGGTGGCATCGCAATGCTCGACGCAAAACCAATCCCCGGCACCGTTAAAGTCGTCGCGTCGTTCTCGCCGGGCCACGGCCGGCCGGAACATCTCGGCCCGATCACGGTCGTGGACCCGCGATTCGGCCCGGACGACCCGCGCGGCGCGCGCACGGTCAGCAAGACCGGTGATTGGAAAGACCCGTATGCGTTTAGCGAGAACTGTTTCCTCGTCGCGAACCCGAAAGGACTGTTCGTGATGGATGGCGACGGCAATGTGGAGATGATCCACCAATTGTCGGAATCCGAGCGTGCGCAGTTTCAGTGTCACGAGCCGCGGCCGATCCAGTCCCGGGAGCGCGAGCCGATCATCCCGTCGCGCGTGGATCTCACTGCGCCAACCGGGCGGCTCTTCCTTGAGGACGTGTATCACGGCCGCAACATGGCGGGCGTCGAACGCGGCTCGGTGAAGAAGCTGCTCGTGCTCCAGCAACTGCCGAAGCCGGTGAACTTCTCCGGCGGCATGGAACCGCTCACCATCGGTGGTTCATTCACGCTGGCGGAAGTCGTCAGTGAAGCGCCGGTGGAGGCGGATGGCTCGGCGTTTCTGGAAGTGCCGGCGATGCGGTCGCTGTTTCTTGTCGCGCTCGACAAGAACGACATGGCGGTGAAACGGATGCACAGCTTCGTTACCGTCCAGCCCGGCGAGACTGTTGGCTGCGTTGGCTGCCACGAAAACCGCCAGAGCGCAGCACTGCCGGTAGGCGCGTCGTTGCTGGCGATGAAACGGCCGCCCAGCCCGGTGCAGCCCATTCGCGACGTGCCGTCTGTGCTCGATTTCCCGCGCGACATCCAGCCGATCCTGGACCGGCATTGTGTGCAATGCCACAACTCCGACCGGCGCGAGGCGAAAGTGGATCTCACCGGTGACAAGACGTCGATGTATTGCATCAGCTACTGGACCATTACAACGCGTGGATTGATCTCCGACGCGCGCAACCAGCCGTTTGCCAACCGCGCGCCCTACTCGTATGGCAGCGCCGCGAGCCAGTTGCTGAAGCTCGCTGATGGCACTCACCACGGCGCCAAGCTCAGCGACCTGGAGCGGAAGACGCTGCGGCTTTGGATCGAAACCAGCGCGACGTATCCCGGCACGTACGCCTCGCTCGGTTGTGGCTCCTACCCGGTGCATGTGCCGTATGGGACGATGATGAAACGCTGCGGCGAGTGCCATCGCGGCAAGGATCGCGACCGCCGCGGCAAGGAGTTCACAACGCTCATCATGGGGCCAACGCATGGCCATCGCCTCGAACCGATCGAAAACATCTCGCGGCCGGAGAAATCCCTCATCATCCGCGCCCCGCTGGCAAAAGCCGCCGGCGGCCTGCAGCTCTGTGGCAAACCCGTGTTCGCAGACACCAACGACCCGCTCTATCGTGAAATGCTTGGCGCGCTCCGCAACGCGCACGACCGGTTGATGGCCGGCAAGCGGTTCGACATGCCCGGCTTCCGTCCGAATGAGCATTACATCCGCGAAATGCAGCGGTTTGGCATTTTGCCGAAGAACCTCGGCCCGAACGATCCGATTGACGTTTACGCCACTGACCGAGCCTATTGGAACTCGTTCTATCATCGGCCGGTTGCCACCGTCGCCCGCTAGCCCGTGAATGACACAACAATGCCGCGAGCCACCATGAACAACACTTTCGCAAACAAGACCGCCACGATGCTCGCCCTGGCTGCGATGGCTCTCGCCGTTTCCTGCGGCCAGCCCACCGAGCCTGCGCGCGAAACCGCCAGCGCGCCCGCCGCTGCGACCACTGCTGGTTACCAACCGCTCGTGGGCCGTTGGGCCAGGACCGACGGCGATTACATGATCGAGATCAAGAGCATCACCGTCGACGGCAAGGTGGAAGCCGGCTACCTCAACCCGCGCCCGATCCACGTGGCGCGCGCCGAGGCATCACGCGACGGCGGCGTGCTGAGGTTGTTCATGGAACTGCGCGACGCAGGCTATCCCGGTTGCCTCTACAAGCTCACGCTCGACAAATCCGCCCGCCTGCTGACCGGCACCTATTTTCAAGCAGCCCAGAACCAGACCTACGAGGTGACATTCGAGAAAGCGCAGTAACCCGCTGGTGCCCCCACAACGAAGCGGTCCTCCCCGCGGATCAACGTCAACTCATCGCATTGCTTGCGCCTCGCCTTGGCTGAGTCACCATCGCCACGAAAGATCGATTCTACGAATTCGCCTTGTGAGCCGCGACTGGGTGGAATGTCGAAAGCTCGCGCTGGAACCGTGATTCCTTGTTCAACGGCCTGCCCCACTGTGGCGTCTTCCTGCAACGACGGTGCGATGGGCGGGTTCGCTACAGCGTAGAGTCGGCGTTGCAGTGATCGAGAATAGGCGCTCAGCAGCTACCATGAAAAAAGCCTCCGCCAAAAGGGTTTCGTATGTGCCGAATAAACCTCAGCAGGGATGCCAATAAGAGCGGGACCGCTGCACACAGCTCCATCAAGTGAACCCCCTGCACTCAACAAATTGTCTACGGAGCGCACCGTCGAGCTTCGGAACGCGACGTTCTGGAAGGATTTGGAGGGGCCGTTGTGATACGCGACCTGGGCCATTTGGAGTGCGAGAAGGAAAATCGGTTCGCTGGTAAACGGGAAGAGTTGCTCCTTGCCTTTGGCGTTCAATGCGCTGAATTGTTTTGGCAGAACCAGATCTCCGAGGTGAGCAACCAGTACGATACCGAATGCTTCGGGTATCCAATCGATGAGTCTGCGTGCCTCCATCGGGTCTGAGACGAGAACGGCTATCTGAGCCTCTATGTCGTCTTCTGAGATTCCTTCGGTGCCCAGAATCTGGACAGCCCGCTCAACTATTTCCGGTGCGATTGGCTTCATTCAGGATGCAGAGTGATGCCTGACACTGTTCAATTGAACGACGGATTCGTCGCATAACACGGAGAATGGAACAAGGGCAAAAGCCGCTCATCTGTCATACTAGTCTAGCCAGAACATCCACCGCTACTCTGCTGCAACCGGGCGGCGGAATTCTTTCTTGGCGGCTTGGTGGGATTTGTCGGCGAGCATGCGCTGTTTGGATCGGCGGCTTCGCCGGCGTTTCTGGCGGCGGATCTTCTCGGAGCGGGTGTGGGCGGCATCCGTTGCTCACTGCCACGGATTGACCACGGGCACGTCGTTGGGAAAGCCTGTTGTATTGCGTGTGGCGAGTGTCAGACCATGAGCCAGCGCCGTGGCCGCAAGCAAACTGTCGAAAGACGAAAGCAAACGTCCTTGTCGCTGATGCTTCGCATAGAACGCGCCCCAAGTGCGGGCCACTGTCTCGTCCACCGGCAGCACGCGGCCGGCGAAGCTCGCCACCAATTCCTCAAACCACACCTCCAGCTTGCGCCGTTTCGCGCCCTGAACGAGGAGCTGAATGCCTTTGACGATCTCGGCGAGCGTGAGCGTGGAGACATGCAATTCCGCATCGTGGCGGTCCAGCCACGCAAGCACCTTCGCGTCCGGTTGCAGACGAGTGGCTTCGCAAAGCACATTCACATCAACGAGGTAGCTCATGATCACGCTTGGCGGCCTGTGCCAGTTGCGCTCAGAGTTCCAACAAGCCCGGCTTGTCGCTCAGCCGCTCGACTTTCAGGCCACTCGTCGGGCAGGCGCGCAACACGTCCACGGTTTTCTTTCGCGGGCGGAGACGATCGTAAGCCTTGGCGGCGAGCACTACAGCCACGGGCCGGCCGTGGCGTGTGATGGTTTGCGCGCCCTGTCGGATGGCCCGCTCCACCACTTCGCTCAGCCGATTCTTCGCTTCCTGCAATTGCCAGACGGTGTTCACGCTAAAACCCTATCACTTAAAAACTAGCCAGTCTAGCCAGAATATCCCTCGCTAATCCGCAGCAACGGGGCGGCGGGATTCTTTCTTAGTGGCTTGGTGGGATTTGTCGGCGAGCATGCGCTGTTTGGAACGGCGGCTGCGCCGGCGTTTCTGGCGGCGGATTTTCTCGGCGGCGGCGCGGTCTGCGTCCACATAGCCCCTCTGGAGCGCTTCGATCTTGTCGAGCAGGAGCCGGCGGGCGAGAAAGCGGTTGAGTCCCTGCTGGCGCGTGGTCTGGCATTTGACCTGAAGCCGCGTGGGACGGTGGATCAACTGCACGCAGGTGGCGCACTTGTTGACGTTCTGGCCGCCGTGGCCGCCGCTGTGGATGAAGGTCTCCTCGATGTCGGCTTCGCGCACGCCCAGCGTGCTCATGCGCTGAACGAGCTGGGTTTCCTTTTCCGGACTGACGGGAAATGCGCTCATGGCGTCAGCGTAGCGTCTCTGCGGTGAATTCGCCAGCTTGTCCAAAACGCTTGTGGTTGAGTGCTGCGCTGCTATAACTCAACGATATGGCAACCGTTCCTTCCAGTAGCTCAGGGGTCGTCCGATTGTTCCGGTTTGCGGGGATCGACGTGTTCCTGCATTGGTCGTGGTTTCTGGTGGCGATGATCGAGATCAGCGACCGCGCGAGCCATTATTCGTCGCTGCTGTGGAACACGCTGGAATATCTGGCGCTGTTCGCGATCGTGCTGCTCCATGAGTTCGGCCACTCGCTGGCGTGCCGGCAGGTGGGCGGCCAGGCGGATCGGATCGTGCTTTGGCCGCTGGGCGGCGTGGCGTTTGTCAGCCCGCCGCCGCGTCCCGGCGCGACACTCTGGAGCATCGCGGCAGGACCGCTGGTCAACGTGGTGCTTTTTCCTGTTCTGACCGGTCTTCTCATGCTGAGCCAGTCGTCCGGTTGGTTCGAGACCTCGCCGGATGCTTACAGGCTGTTGACGGCGATCTGGTATATCAACGTCGGCCTGCTGATCTTCAACATACTGCCGATCTATCCGCTCGATGGCGGGCAGATTCTGCAGTCGCTGCTCTGGTTCGTGTTGGGGCGCGGTCGCAGCCTGATGGTGGCTGCGATCATCGGGCTCATCGGCGTGGCGGGGATTGTGTTGCTTGCCATCGTCAACCACTCGATCTGGACCGGCGTTGTGGCAGGTTTCATCCTGCTCAATTGCTGGGGCGGGCTGCGGCAGGCGCAGGTGTATCTGCGGCTGGCGAAGATGCCGAGGCGGACGGGCTTCGCCTGTCCGGCGTGCAAGGCCGCGCCGCTGACGGGCGAGTTCTGGGGATGCGGCAACTGCCAGCAGACTTTCGACGCGTTCGAGACGCGCGGGGAGTGCCCGCGTTGCGGCGCGCAGTTCTCAGAGATGCGCTGTCCCGAATGTGGCGCATCACATCCGATCAACGAGTGGGTCAACGGTACGTCCACTTAGCCGGGAAACGGTTCCAAGCAGACATGAGGTGAACACCATGAAAAAGCAAACGCACACGCTTCGCGCGGACAGTGGTGGCAAGTCAACTTCGCGGCGGCAATTCCTGCTGGCAGCGGGTGGCGGGTTGGGTTTGTCGGCGCTCAGGCCCTCGCAGGCCGGCGGCGCGGAGAAGCAGAAGCCGCGCGTGGCGGGCAGCCACGTCGTCATTCCCGAACGCAAAGTGTCTGTGTTCGCCCAGGCCGACGTGGTCGTTTGCGGCGGAGGCACGGCGGGTATCTCGGCGGCGTGTTGCGCGGCGCGGCATGGCGCGAAAGTGGTCTTGCTGGAGCGATGGCCGAGCCTTGGCGGCATGGCCACCAACGCGCTGGTCAACATCTGGCACACCAGCGACCGAAAGAAACAGGTCATCTACGGTTTCGCCCAGGAGGCGATTGAGCGCGCCGGGGAGTTTATGCACCGCTACGCTGACTATCCCAAGCGGCCGGAAACGCATTGGTTTGACCCCGAAGGCATGCGCGTCGTTTTCTGGCAGATGCTCCGCGACCGGAGCGTGCGCACGATCTGCAACGTGACCGCCATCGAATCCATTGTCGAGGATGGACGCGTCTGCGCTGTGCTCGTGGACACGAAGACCGGGCGCAAGGCCGTGCGCGGGAGGATTTTCATTGATGCCACGGGCGACGGCGACATCGCGGCCAACGCGGGCGTGCCATTCGATTTTGGACGCGAGGGCGACGGCCGTGTCCAGGGCATGACGATGATGTTCGAGCTGCGCGGCGTGGACGTGGCGGCTGTCCGAGCCGCTCCTCGCGAGCAGGCGGCGCGCGTCCTGAAGCTGATGCAGGAGTTGCGTGACCAGGGCAAATTCCCGCAGTTCAACGAGCGCCACGCCATGCACTACCTCCGGGCGGGCACCAACGGCCTCTATAACATGTGCCCCGCCACCGGCAACCCGTTGAACGAGGAGGAACTGACGCGACTTTCATCGGAAGCCCGCGGGCACGTCTATCAATACCGCGATCGCTGGCGGCGGGAGATGCCGGGCTTTGCGCAGGCCGAGATCGTGCAGA
>CAZGGF010000037.1:0-3977 GCA_964524715.1 uncultured Verrucomicrobiota bacterium
CCGCATTTTGTGGACGCCGCGCACGGCAACTTCCAGCTTCGCGACGATTCACCAGCGTGTAAGCTGGGGTTCCAGCGCATCCCGCTGGAGAAGATCGGACTCTATCCAAGTCCCGAGCGCGCGTCGTGGCCCGTATCCCACGCCATCCGCCCCGCCCCCGTGCCCGGCTGGCTCGAACCGTTCCAGATACAACCTTGACCCCGAAGCAAGTTTTGGTCGGATGGCAAAACGCGCCTGCCGCGAATGCGCGATTCAATACCCCGACCGGGCCAAACTGTCCCACCTGATTTCCCTACAGCCGGAGGCACTGACAGCCGAGGGCAGTTCATGACGCGTTGACGCCGTCCATCGGGGTGTCTTCAGGCTGGAAACAGGCCTTTGGACTGCGGGAGATGCAAAGAGCGTGTGCCGGGGCTTGACCGGCTGGGCCGTCGCCTCTAAAGTCGTGGTTTTGATTCAGAAAAAGTTGAAAGGATATTATGTCAGAAACAGGCGACAAAGCCCTACCCGTGCAGGTGTCCAGCGAAACGCTTGGCCCGTGTAAACGGCTTTTGAAGATCGAACTTCCTACCGCAACCGTGGAGGCAGAGTTCAACCGCATTACGACCGACTACACGCGCTATGCGCGCCTGCCCGGCTTCCGGCCCGGCAAGGCGCCACGCGCCCTTGTGGAAAAGCGGTTCACCGCGGAGATCGAACAGGAAGTGCAGAAATCCCTCATCCCGCGTGCCTACCACGAGGCATTGGAGAAGCAGGGATTGCGCCCGGTGGGCTATCCTGAGATCAAGGACGTGCAGTTTGGCCGCGGGAAACCGCTGGCCTTCACGGCGGAGGTGGAAACCGAACCAGAATTCCCAATGCCGGACTACAAGGGCATCCCGGTGAAGCGACAGAAGCTGGAGGTCACAGACGACGACGTGGCCAAGGCGTTGGAGGCATTGGCCGAACAACGCGCGGAACTGGCGGATGTCACTGGCCGCCCGCTGGCAATGGAGGATTTTGCGGTCGTCAACTTCAGCGCCGTCAGCGATGGCAAGCCACTGGCCGAGATCGCGCCAGAGGCCAAGGCGGTGGCCGAACGGCAGAACCTGCTGCTGCTCATGGGCGCGCAGTCGTTCGTGCCCGGTTTCTGCGAGCAACTCGTTGGCGCGGCCGTCGGCGAAAAGCGGCAGGTGCAGGTGGATTTCCCTGCGGATTTCCAGGTGCAGCCGCTCGCCGGCAAGAAAGCGACGTATTTTGTGGACGTGGTCGGCATCAAGACGAAGAAATCGCCGCCGATCGATGACGCGTTTGCGGCTGCGTTTGGCAAGGACTTGACGCTCGAGAAGCTCAAGGAGGCCGTGAAGGCCGACATCAAACGCGAACGCGAGCGCTCCGCCAACAATGACGAGAAGAACCAGATCGTCGAGGCGCTGCTGTCGCGGGCGACGTTCGACCTGCCGCCCCAGATGCTTGCCGCCGAAACGCGCAACGCCATCCAGAACCTCGTGCAGGAGAACACGGCACGCGGCGTCACCAAAGAGACGCTGGTGGAGAAGAAGGACGAGATCTTCCAGTTCGCCAGCAAGAGCGCCGCGGAACGCCTCAAGGCCTCGTTCATTCTCGGCCGCATTGCCGCACTGGAAAAAATCCAGCTTCAACAGGCGGAGGTGGACCAGCGCATCGCGTTGCTCGGTTATCGCCACAACATCCCCTACCCCAAGCTTCGCAAGCAGCTTGAGGAGCGCGGCGGCATCCACGAGATCGAGGAAGAAATCCTCGTGGGCAAGACCCTTGAATTCCTTCTTGCGAATGCTAGTGTCACCCAGCAATAGGGCACGAACATGAACGAATCCAATCAGGTTCTCATCCCCATGGTGGTTGAGCAGACGGGCCGCGGCGAGCGCGCTTATGACATCTACTCGCGGCTGATGAAGGACCGTATCGTCTTCATCGGCACGGCGATTGACGACCATGTCTCCAACATCATCATCGCCCAGCTTCTGTTCCTGCAAATGGAGGACCCAAAGAAGCCGGTGCACGTTTACATCAACTCTCCCGGCGGCAGCGTGACTGCCGGGCTGGCCATCTACGACACGATGCAATACATGACCACGCCGGTGAACACTTATTGCATCGGCCAGGCCGCCAGCATGGGCGCGGTATTGCTCGCCGCGGGCACCAAGGGACAACGCTTCTCGCTGCCCAACGCCCGCATCATGATCCACCAGCCGTGGGGTGGAATGCAGGGCACCGCCTCGGACATCAGCATCCACGCGACGGAAATCCTCAAGACGAAAGAGCGTCTCAACGAAATCCTCGCGACCCACACCGGCAAGACCCCCGAGCAGGTCGGCAAGGACAGCGACCGTGATTTCTTCATGAGTGCCGAGGAAGCGAAAGCCTATGGTCTTGTGGATGAGGTTGTGAAATCCCGCCGCCAGATTGCGCCCGACGAAGCAGACAAGAAGTAGTTGTCGCAGGTTTTGTCATGGCCAAAAACCCCGCCAATATCACGATGTGCAGTTTCTGTGGCAAGGGACACGGCGAGGTGAAGAAGCTCATCGCCGGACCGGGTGTGTTTATCTGCGACCAGTGCATTCTGGTCTGCAAGACCATCCTGGACAAGGAACTGGGCGCCGAGGCCAGGACTGAAGCCAAACCCGAGACGCCGGTTGAGATTCGTCTGCCGAAGCCCGCGGAGATCAAACATCAGCTCGATCAATTCGTCGTCGGACAGGACAGCACCAAGAAGTCGCTTGCCGTCGCCGTGCGCAATCATTACAAGCGCATTCTGCAGCAACACAAGCCTGCTGAGGAGCCGGCGGCCGAGTCGAAACACTCGCGCCACAGCCACCACGACGTTGAGATCGAGAAGAGCAACATCCTCCTCATCGGGCCGACCGGCAGCGGCAAGACCCTGCTTGCGCGCACGCTCGCGCGGTTGCTGGACGTGCCGTTTGCCATCGCCGACGCCACCACCCTCACCGAGGCTGGATATGTCGGTGAGGATGTTGAGAACATCATCCTGCGTCTCCTCCAAAACAGCGACTACGACGTAAAACGCGCCGAGATCGGCATCGTTTACATCGACGAGATCGACAAGATCGCCCGCAAGACTGAAAACGTCTCCATTACCCGCGACGTCAGCGGCGAAGGCGTCCAGCAGGCGCTCCTGAAAATTCTCGAGGGCACCATTTGCAGCGTCCCTCCCCAGGGCGGCCGCAAGCATCCGCATCAGGAATACATCCGCGTCAACACCCAACACATTCTCTTCATCTGCGGTGGCGCGTTTGTGGGCCTCGACAAGATCATCCAGCGCCGCCTTGGCAACCGCACCATGGGTTTCGGCACCGAGCATCCGGTTCACAGCACCAAGGAGACCGCTGATCTCCTTGCCAACGTCGAACCGGAAGATCTGCTGAGCTTTGGCCTTATTCCGGAATTCATTGGCCGCCTGCCGGTCATCAGCACCCTGTCCCCGCTCGGCGAAGACGACCTCGTGGCCATCCTCACCGAACCTCGCAACGCCATGACCAAACAGTTCGCCAAGCTGTTTGACATGGAAGGTGCTGAGCTGAAGTTCACTGCCGACGCCCTGCGCGCCCTTGCCCGTTCCGCCATCCGCAAAGGCACCGGGGCGCGCGCGCTGCGCAGCCTGTTGGAGAAACTCATGCTCGACATCATGTATGAGTTGCCCGACCGCGATGACGTCGCCAGTGTCACGATCAACCGCGCTGTTGTCGAAGGCAAACGCCCCGCCCTCATCCGTAAAAAAGTCTCCGGCGAAGCCGCCTGAGCCACCACGTCATTCAGTGACACGGATCGTCATCACTGCACCACCTCAACCTCGCTGACGCAAGTAATGTTGGTTTTCACTTCGCAGGGCCCAGCGTCCCGCAGAGCCAATCTCCTTCCCTATCTCTTCGCCTTCGCTCAAAGAGACGTTTCGCCTTGCCGTGTTGAAAAGATGAAGCCCATGGCTGCCTCCCCCCAAC
>CAZGGF010000038.1:0-33197 GCA_964524715.1 uncultured Verrucomicrobiota bacterium
TGAGGGTGTAGCGCGGTTCGGGCCCCGGATGGACTCGACCGCAAGGCGGGGGCACGGTGCCGCGCAGCAGCTTGATGGCATATTTTCGCTCGTAGCCGTAATCCTCGCAGAGTTCGTCGAGCATCCGGGTCTTCCCGTCCCGGTCCCGACGGGCGTCGCGGGCGTGGAGCTTGGGCAACAGATCGCTCTTGATCGTTCGGTTCATGTTCATGGCCACCCTTTTCGGGTGTCTTTTCTCCATGAGTCAACGACCCCTTTTTCGCCCCCTCAGCCCGTCCCCTTCGGTGTCTTTTAATTTGAGTCAACGCGCAGGCGGGGCAATAAGTGAAACAGATATTGCCAGGAAAGGATAGATAGTGTAAAAGAAACACGAATGAAACCTCATTCCTCCTCCGAATGGCATGGACGGGCGTTGCTGACTGACTTGTATGAACTCACCATGTCCAACGCCTATTGGAAATCAGGGCGGGCGGATCGGGAAGCCGTGTTTCATTTGTACTTCCGTGAAGCGCCATTTCGATCTGGTTTTGCTGTCGCAGCCGGTTTGGCGGCTGCCATCGGGTTCCTGCGGGCTTTTCGCTTCACGGACGACGACATCAAGTTCCTGAAAACGCTGCCCGGCAACGATGGGAAGCCACTGTTCACGACGCCGTTTCTCAAGTACTTGCGTGCGCTGCGGTTCTGCGCCGATGTGGACGCCATCCCGGAAGGAACGGTGGTGTTTCCGAATGAACCGTTGCTGCGAATCAAAGGTCCGATCCTTCAATGCCAGATCCTCGAAACGGCACTCTTGAACATCATTAATTTTCAGAGCTTGATTGCGACCAAGGCGGCGCGGGTATGCTTGGCGACGCGGGGTGAACCGGTGCTGGAGTTCGGACTGCGGCGGGCCCAGGGCGTGGATGGGGCCCTGGCGGCGAGCCGGGCTGCTCACATTGGCGGTTGCATCGCCACATCGAACGTTCTCGCTGGAAAAAAGTACGGCATTCCCGTGCGCGGCACCCATGCGCACAGCTGGGTCATGTCCTTTGATGACGAGCGCGAGGCGTTTCTTGCCTATGCGGAGGCCATGCCGAACAACTGCGTCTTCCTGGTGGACACCTATGACACCCTTGAAGGCGTTCGACACGCCGTGGAAGCGGGCCGCTGGCTGCGGGAGCGAGGTCATGAGATGGTCGGAATCCGGCTGGATTCGGGCGACATGGCTCACTTGAGCATAGAGGCGCGCAAACTTCTCAACGCGGCCGGTTTCCCCAAGGCTGTCATCGTGGGGAGCAATGACTTGGACGAGAACATCATCGCCAGCCTCAAGAAACAGGGCGCGACCATCAATGTCTGGGGCGTAGGCACGAGGCTGGTGACGGGCTACGACCAACCCGCTCTTGGCGGCGTCTACAAGCTGGGGGCGGTTCGCGGAAACGACGGCCGCTGGACCTACAAAATCAAACTCAGTGAACAAGTGGCGAAAATCTCAATACCGGGCATCCAGCAGGTTCGGCGTTTCCACACGGGCAAGGGGTTTGTTGGCGATGCGATCTTCGATGAAGAAACAGGCGCACCCGGCGCGCTTACCATTGTGGACCCTCTGGACTCGACGAGGCGCAAGAAGATGAATGCACGCACGTCGTTTGAAGACCTGTTGGTTCCAGTGTTTCGCCGGGGCAGGCTTGTCTATCAGTCCCCTTCGCTAAGTGCGATCCGGCAGCGTGCACAGGATCAACTGGCCAGGTTTGATCCAGGCGTGAAGCGGTTCGCGCACCCTCGCCAATATCCGGTGGGATTGGAGTTGGGCCTCCACCAATTGAGAACCCAACTCCTCATGCAGGCTCGTGGACGCGATTAATGCCATGAAGATCGTCCATGCCGTTGCCGCTGCTGTGCTGAACCAGATTTCCTGGATGGGCGGCGCCATGAGACGACATCTCGGGCTGAAAGCCTGACCTCGAAAGGCCCTTGCCATGCCTCACACCTACCGATACCCCCGCGCGGCCCTGACCGTGGACTGCGTGGTCTTCGGCTTCGATGAAGGTGAGCTGAAGGTTCTTCTCATCGAACGTGCTTTTGAACCGTTCAAAGGCACGTGGGCTTTGCCCGGTGGCTTTGTCAACGTGGACGAAACGCTGGATGACGCCGCGCGCCGTGAGCTGGAGGAGGAAGCCGGCCTCCAGGGCGTGTTCCTCGAACAGCTTTACACTTTTGGCACGGTGGGACGCGATCCTCGCGAACGCGTCGTCAGCGTCGCCTATTACGCTCTCGTCAAGCTGGCGGAGCACGGCACCAGGGCTGCGACCGATGCCGCCGATGCCCGTTGGTTCCCGATTTCGAAGGTGCCGAGGCTGGCCTTCGACCACGCGGACATTCTGGCGATTGCGCTGGCCCGGCTCAAGGGCAAGGTGCGTTACCAGCCCATCGGGTTTGAGCTGCTGCCGCCCCGGTTCACGCTGTCACAACTTCAGCACCTTTACGAAGCTGTGCTCGAGAGCCGTTTGGACAAGCGCAATTTCCGCAAGAAAGTCCTGGGTTTCGGGCTGCTTGTCCCTCTCAAGGAAACTCAGATGATGGGTCGTCATCGGCCGGCCCAACTGTTTCGTTTCGACACGGACAAGTACGAGAAACTGAAGAAGAAAGGTTTCAATTTCGAGCTGTAATCCAATCCCGACTTGTCGGGTTCTACGCTTCGAATCTAATGGGACCAATCCTCTTGGACTCGCCATACGCGAGTCCTGACTCCATCACGACGCCGCTCACTCCGGTGGTTTGGGCGGCTCTTTCAGAAGACGCACTTCGATGTTGGAGATGCGCGTGGTGTTGCTCCGATAGAGAGCATGCGCTCCAAACCCAAACTTGCCATTGAGTCCGGTCGTCGTCCCCTCCCTCGACTCCATATCTGCAAATACCCGCTTGCCGTTGAGGTAGAATGTGACCTGGTTCTTCCAACACTGCACATGGAGATGATTCTTCTTCTCAAGGGGCGCGGGGAACTTGGGGTTGTTCACAGGATAAAAGCGGCGGAACAAAGTCGCCTGAGACTCCTTGGTATCGTCGTCCTTCCACACTTCACACATCAGCCAGTCGCGTTCGCCGAGTCTGGTGTAACCCAGCACAACACCGATCGCCTGGCCTTTATCGGTCGGGGCGTCAATCTCCACGTCGGCGCGCACCTCGTAATCCGTGCCGACGCGCACTTGCGCGGCCGCCAGAACTTGTTCATTGTTGGACCGGATCTGCAGCACGCCGCCCTCAAGCGCTTCCCATTTCCCATAGTGCTGGGTCCATCCTTCGTCCAGGTTGCCGGGTTTCGGCGAGACGTTGACCCAGCCACCTTTGCCCACTTGTTCGCTCCACATGGCGATGTTCAGGCCGATCCGCAGGACTTTGAAGGCCACGTCCGGCCCCTTAAGCTTCTGCAGGGCGGCTTGCAGGTACTTGACGGCCTCCGTGTATTCCTCCGCACGAAGTGACTTGTTCCCTTGGGCATAGTCGTCCTTTGCCTCGCTGGTATATATGTAGATGTCCGCAAGCACGGCAGTCTCGGCGATACCGTAGTTACTCAACTGCGACTTGATACACGAGCTGGGTTTGCCATTGAGTTGATCGAGCGCCTTGCGTGCCTCTGCATACCGCTCACAAAGCCAGCCGTGGAACACGATGAAGGAAAGACGGTCCTGAACTTCATCCTTGCGTTCGGGCGCGGCGAGCAGCGTCTGGTCGAGCGCCATCACATCAGCCGCAACCAACGGCAGGCGGTAAAGCTTGCGATTGTCCTCCAGATCGAAGGTTGCGTTGTGAATCACTTCAAAGAAGAAGTCCGGCACACGAGTGTCGTAACGATGGGTGGCAAGACAGGCGCGACCGAAGGCAAACATGACATCCAGATTGCCACGCCAGCGTGGCTGCAATGCCCACACCAGGCGATTGTAGGCCGGCATATAGTCGAATTGCGCCTTGACTGCGCGGTCGAACCAAAGCCGCAGACTGTCGCCTGGCGGGCCGTGACCCGCCATCACCACGGCAATCATCTCACTGGCAGCCTCGGGACGATCCGGCCGGGACTTCCAGCCTGCCAGCAACTCCGCGCGTGCTTTGCTCATATGCACGGCGAAACCCGCCCAACGTTGCTTTGTCACCTCGCGGGCCCATCCACTGCCGCGTTCTTTCCAGGCGCGCGCCACTTCGATATGACCCAGCAGCGTATGTTTCACCCAGACAGGAAGCTTCTCGGAACTGGCGTAGAGTTCGGCAAGCTCGTCATTGAGACGGTGCAGACGCCGGTTCGTGTAGAAATACAGCGCGTGCTGGACGAACAGTATGTCGTTGTCGCGGTCGTAGCTGCCCTCCTCCAGCGATTGACGAATCAGGGCCAGGATTCGTTGGTCGACGGCTTTCAGCTTCGCGCGCCTTGCCTCGCTCGCATCTATTGCCAGAAGGTTGCCCAGCTCGACGGCCACGAAACACACGACGGCGCGTGGAAAACGCGTGTCCTGCTCGATGCGGCGCAGCGCATTCTCATACTCGCGGTAATGACGTCGCTCCGGCCTGTCGTAACTGTTGCGCTCAAGCCAGTAGGTGAAATAGCAGATCAGCGGATCGTCGCAACCATTACGGAGGAGTTTCTGCCCTTGTTCGCAGAGGCTGGACGGAGGTTTCTTCCACGGATGCAACCACAAGGGCAGAACCTCCCGGACAAACTTCACCGCGTCCTTCTCCCATGACCGGTCTTTTGCCACCTCTTGAAATGGTGTGAGCACGTGCCGCGTGCACCACTCCAAATGCTGCTTGTTATAGTCCTTCCATGTGTAGGAATTGGCCAACACCGTTATGGGCGCACCCGCTCCGACCGCGAGGTCGCTCAGCTTGGCCGAATCCACGACAGAAGCGCCTGACGCCGGGGCGGCCGTCCAGCCGCATGCAATGACGATCACCACGTGGAACAGGAACGAAATACTTGATCTGTATCGCCGGGTCCGATACCGGCTGGTGGAACTTGCCTGTCCTGACGGCAGCAACGTGCGCTTCATTCAATCTCCTCCTTACGGTCTTGCGTACGTGCCCATCTTAGAAAATCCAGCCCTAGAAAGCTAGGCCGAATACCTCACGAGATACCCTCTCCCCACCGGGGATGGACAACACCCAGACGGTCCGGCAATATCAGACCGACCTGCAGAGTGACTCTCTTGCAGCTCGAATACAAAACAGTCCGGTCAGGGTTGCCAAAGGTTTGAGCAACTTGGAGGCCGGATTGGTGGCGCTTAACGCTGGACTTCGGAACAACGTCTTAGGGCAGGCGATCAATTTTGGATAAGTGGGTGGTGTCCTTAATGAAACTCATAACTCCCATTAACACACCCCGAGATGGTTCCAGGCCGCCACCACCTTTGAATTGGCGGAGAGTACTGGTCCACACCATCGTTGGCTCCACATTATTGTTCAGTGCGTTTTTTGGAGTATGTAAAGAATACGAGTTGACTGGTGTGAAACCGCCCATCGTGAAATTCGTAGCACCGATTTTTCTTCCGCATGTCTACTGTATTCTAGTGTTGTTATGGGCTCGTCACTCGAGGCCGCCCATCTAGTCGTCCCTGAAAGAATTGAAACAAGAGCGAATGAGGACACGATCAGCCAATGTCAGTTGTGGTGCGGAGAACGTGGAAGCTGTTGGAAAAGACTGTGGAATGTGGATTCCGATGCAGGCTGGGTCCCCGGCCTGCACGCATCGGGCCCTTCTTGTGTTTTATAACTCCCTGAGATCTGACCACCGGTAAACTTATGAAAAAACTGCTAATATTTGTCTTCTACCTGACCGTGACTGGAATCCAATTCTTCCTGATCATTCTTGGTTGGAGAGAAGCTTTACAATGCCTGCGAACATCCGCCTTTCCTATTGTTAGGGAGATCTTTGATCCACAACTCTGGAACAGTGCCGGGGTATTCATCGGATTAATATCCATCATGTTTCCTCTCTTTTTGGAATTGCTCGGTGTTAGATTCCTTCAGAGAAGAAACACGAACAATATTACCAACCAATAGTGGCAATGGCCAAAGATCGAGGCGGAAATAGAAATCGGGGTCGCATTGTTGGACCCGATATTGGAATGGCGCGAGCAGGCCATAGCAGAGATGATGAAGAGAATGGCTGATGTTGAGACCCGACGCCCATAAAATGACAATGAAACTCATTCAAATTTCGCTTTTGGTTGTTATTGCTGCTTTCCATGTTGGTTGCGGACAAAGCGAGAAAGTAAAACAGCCCACGACCTATGATAAACAGTCTGCAGTCTACATTTTGAAGCTCAAGAAGCCCGATGTTTTGCAGAACAAGCGGCTGGCGTCATTCAAAATCAAACTCATTGGAGCTAGATTCGCTTCAATGAAAGTTCTGCCGCAAGGCTGGTCGATTAACGTGCACAATTCTTTAACCGGCGATAGTGAGATGGAGGGGGGAATTGAGGTTGGAGTCGCAGCTGAAGACGGTGACTTTATCGAAAAAGCTGTACGTGTGAAAAAAGTGGAAGGCGCTGACAAAATTGACGTTAACATTGAATTGGAATTGTGGGAAGTACGCGAGCCGTATCGAGAGACAATGCTCAAATTAACGAGTCAGGATGTTGTTCTCATTAGCGACGACTCGACTGTTCAGTAGGGTGTACTGGTCCAGCGAGTTTCGACGGAAAAAACTGCAACAAATCGGTTGATTTGGAGCAATGACGGCGTTGCGTTGGCGGCCGGCGGGCGCGGCGGTGGCATCGTTTGGCATGACTCCTTTGCCATCTGATTGGCGTGTGTGGCTGGGTCGTTACGCTGCAGTCCGGCCACGATCCGTTTGGGACGCATGGCAACCACAGGTGATCTTAAACTGACTCACACACCGTGTAATCGCCCTTTTCCAACGGCTTCTTGCGACCTGACCCCCGTGACGCGGGTGATTTCCTACCGGGAAGGTGCCGTGGCGATGCGATAGAGGTTTTCGGCCGTGCGGATGAACAACGCGCCGTCCACGACTGCGTAAGAAGCCAGCGTCCGTTCCGCCAGGGAATTGGTGGCCAGCGTGGTGAATGTTTTTCCCGGCTTGAGGACTGTGCCTGTGCCATTCTCATTTTGCAGGTAGATGCGCCCCTCGGCGGCCAAGGGCGAGGCGGAGTATTTCCCGCCCAGCCGTTCCTGCCAATGGACCTTGCCGGTTTTGGCATCGAAACAACTCGCCAGTCCATCATCCGAGACCGCATAGAGCTCCTGGCCAACCAACAGCATCGAAGGGGTCAGCGGCGCGCCCTTGGTGGCTCGCCAGACAACATGCGTGTCCGTCACATCGCCGCGGCCATCGGGACGAATGGCGAGGATGTCCGCCCGGTTGAAGCCGGTGCTGATGAAAACCAGGCCCTGGCCAAACACCGGCCGCGGAACCACGGAATACCCGTTGCCATAGCACACGCGCCAGATTTCATGGCCATCCTTGGGGTCCAGGGCTGACACCACACCACTGCCCGGGCAGATGATTTGTGGCTGACCTTTCACTGTGATGAGGAGCGGTGTGCTGAACGAAAACTTGTTCTTGGCCTGTGTCTCGCGCTTCACCTTCCAGCGGACTTCCCCGGTTGCTTTATCCAGGGCCACGATAAAGGGATCGGAAGCTGCGTCGGCGCAATAGACCAGCTTGTCACCCACCAGAATCGGGGAGCCGCCGTTGCCATGCGTGGGAGGGTAGCGCAGGCTGTTCATGCGCCAAACGATTTTGCCGTCGAGGTCCAGGCAGGCGGTGCCGTTGTGCCCGAAATGAACATAAAGACGACCGTCCTCCAGCACCGGCGTCGGGCTGGCGTGGCTGTTCTTGCTGTTCATGGGCTTCGCCTGGGTCTCGGTGGATTTGAATACCTCGGTATTCCACAGCACCCGCCCTGTGGCCGCGTCCATGCATAGCGCGCGCAGGGACGGCCCACTCTCGCCGTCGGTCTCCGCAGTGGTAAGGAAGACTCGTCCCCGCCGGACGACCGGCGACGACCAGCCGAGCCCGGGAATCGTCTGCTTCCAAGCGACGTTCTTTGCCGCAGACCATTCAATGGGAAGATACTTCGCTGTCGAAAGGCCCTGGCCGGTGGACCCGCGAAATTCCGTCCAATCGCCCTGGTTAGGGGCCGCCTGTGCCACGAATGCCATCGCCACCGTTGCGGCCGTTGCCGCCAATCTGTTCAAGCGCTTCATATTTCTGACGATAGTTGACTGAATCTGCTTCGTCATTTCAATTCTTCCAAGGGAGCGCACACAATGGGCGCATTGCACACAGTCGTGCGCACTGCACAGTTGAGTTCAGGTCTCAACCTCAGGCATCTCGCTTGACCTGAAACGGGCGTTGGCAGATTCTCGCGAGCATGGCACGGCCGCTGACAATCGAAATGGCGGATGGCCGCCATCACGTCACCGCCCGGGGTAATAAACGCAAGCGGGTGTTTTGCAACGACAATGATCGATTGCGATTCCCGGAGTTGTTGGAGGAATATGTCTGAGGTTGAGACTTGGCTTCCATGACAAGACCCCCCCTGCAACAGGAGTCTATGTTGGTACATATTGGTAAATGGGTGCTTGTCGGTGTTTGTGTTTTGGTTTGCTGCGCTGCGTGCCAACCAGAGCACGAACCCAAACTTCATGTGATGCGTCCTGAGGTAAACGGTGGCATTAATGCCGTGCAAATTAGATTGTTCCTTGACGGCAAGCCAGTTGGAGTGTTGGTGAGTGGCGAAAGTGAATGTTACTGTAACACTTCTATAGGGAAACACGTTCTGAGGCTCGAGTACGCGAATATCTACAACTACACGCCTGACGAAGTTAAGAGTGCAGAGTTCACAGTATTAATAACAAATCGAGTTTCCAGTGTAACTGTTAGTCCGGTAGTAGACGATAGAAACGCATATACAGGAGAGTGGACAGTCAACAAATGCCACGGCCATTGAGAATCGAAATGGCGGATGGGCGCCATCACGTCACCACCCGGGGCAATGAATGCAAGCGGGTGTTTCGTGACGACAAGGATCGACTGCGATTCCCGGAGTTGTTGGGGGAAAATGTCTGATGGTGAGGCCTGCCCCCATGGCCAGGAGGATCGGCTTCGACCCCGCTTCGCAAAGCAACGCGAAGTCTATCAGTCTTTCCTGGCCCTGCACTTCTTGCGATGTTCATCTTCACGTTGCTTTGCCAAGGGGGGACCTTCGGCTGCGGCTTTAGGATCATATATACCGACACCAAACGGAGCGTCCGTCGGAGGAAAGTCCTTGGCAGTGACACGGCTCATGAAAGCGTCTATGCGTTTCCATTCCCGTTCCAGAACCGGCAACGACAAGTGCGATGCAATTTCCTCGCGTGCACTCCACTCCTCTTGGCCGCCTACTGAACGCGGGTCCACGCACATGGTCTCGATGGCAATCCAGTAATAAGCTTCTGCATCGTCGCGAGGACCGCCAATGCCTTGACGGTAATATTGTGAAAGCTTTGTCCAGCACGATCGGTAGTTGGAGGCAGCGGCGCGCTGCAAACAGGCCCGCGCTTTGACGTAATCAGGGGCACAGATGTTGCCATCGGCGTAAACACTGGCCAGTAAACCAGAAGCCTGTCCATCCGTCTTGGCAAGCGGCTCAAGCAAGCTTTGCACGGCTGCGAGTGCATTCGTTCCAAAGCCGGCTGGAGAGGCCTTGTTGTAAATGATAGTGAAAGCAAGGTTGTATTGGCCTCTTGGGTTTTTAAGTTCGGCAGCGCGCCTCAACCACGGATCGCCTGCATCGTCGTGAAGCTCAATTGCATGGTAGAGCCATAGACGAAATGCAGCCTCGCCATCCCCGAGAGCAGCCTTCTGCTCGAGTTGAGTGCGCTCAGTCAGGGACAAGTCCAGACCGTGCGTATGGACTGGAAAGTCTGCAGCCTTGCAATCAGCCAGCGCGAACACTGTGAGCAGTAGTAGTAAGCGCATTCGAACCTTTCTTAATCAGCATCCACTTCACTTTCCACCTCCATCCTCCTCCCCGCCTTCTGCCGCCGCAAGCGCAATCAGTTTCCGTCGCGGCAACACCCGCCGCACCTGCGCCGAGGCGAGGCCGCCAAAGTGGGATAGGCTTCCAGCCTGTCCGATCATGCATCAATGGACAGGCAGGATGCCTGTCCCACTTTACCGATCCCGCCAGACGCGCATGGCGCGAGTGAAAAGGTGAAGCAGAGCGGCGGACGGTGGGCGCGAAGCATCAGGTGGAAAGCGACCTCCAGGCGCGTTTTTGTAATCAGGAAGAATCGCGCCCGGAGGTCGCGATCCACCTGTAAAAAACGTCAGTCGTGCCGAGTCGATCCGTGTCCAACCGCGTGATGCATCAGTGCCCGATCCTTGCGCCATGGAGGGGCTGCACTATCGTGACCCGCAATCGGCAGCGCAAAGGACGGTTTACCGCCGCGAGCCTGGAATGGGCGTTAATTCGAGGGCCATGCCCCTGTTTTTGCGCTGGCAAAATCGGCTAAGAGCAAACCAAGGGACGCGTAGCTGTCCACGACGGTTGACACTAAGGTGTGCCCTTTTGAAGCCTTGGTGGTTTAGCGCAGCGGCTCACCGCCCAAGGCCGGAACCAGAAGATGCACATGATTGCTCAACCGCCAGCGAAGACGAGCGCGACACAGGCGCAGCGCCTAAGCGTGGCGATTCGCGGCGCGGTGCAGGGCGTCGGGTTCCGGCCGTTCTTATTCCGTCTGGCGGAGGAACTTGGGCTGACAGGCTGGGTGAACAACTCGGCGCAGGGTGTCTTCATCGAGGTGGAGGGCCGACGCGACCAGCTTCAGAGTTTCCTGCTGCGCATCCCGCGTGAGAAACCGCCACGGGCATACATCCAGAGCTTGGAATCCTCATGGCTCGACCCGGTCGGTTTCACGAAATTTGAGATTCGCGAGAGTGACACGTCGGGCGCCAAGACGGCGCTGATTCTGCCGGATATTGCGACCTGCCCGGAGTGTTTACGGGAGGTTTTCGATCCGGCGAACCGCCGATACCGCTATCCGTTCACGAACTGCACGCATTGCGGGCCACGGTTCAGCATCATTGAATCGCTGCCTTACGACCGGCCGAACACGACGATGAAACGCTTCGCGATGTGCGAGGCATGCCGTGCCGAATACGAGGACCCGCGCAATCGCCGATTCCATGCCCAGCCCAATGCCTGCCCGGCGTGCGGCCCTCAACTGGAACTCTGGGACCGCACTGGCCGGGTGTTGGCGCAGCGCGACGCAGCGCTGCAACAAGCGGTGCAGGCGATCCGGGACGGCAAAATCGCGGCGGTGAAGGGACTTGGCGGGTTCCATCTGCTGGTGGACGCTCGTAACGAATTGGCAGTACGCAGGTTGCGGGAGTTAAAACACCGCGAGGAGAAGCCGTTTGCGCTGATGGCGCCATCGCTGGCTGTGGCGCGGGAGTTGTGCGAAGTCTCCGAAGCCGAAGAGCGGCTGCTGACCTCGCCGGAATCGCCGATTGTCCTGTTGCGACGGCACGGGGACGCGCAAAACATTGCGGAATCAGTAGCGCCGCGCAATCCCCGCCTCGGCGTCATGCTGTCTTACACGCCGCTGCATCACCTGCTGCTGGCGGAACTGGGTTTTCCGGTGGTGGCGACGAGCGGCAATCTGGCGGAAGAGCCGATTTGCACCGACGAACGCGACGCTTTGCAGCGGCTTGGCGCCATTGCTGACATTTTCCTCGTTCACGACAGGCCGATTGTGCGGCACGTGGATGATTCGGTCGTGCGGGTGGTGATGGATCGCGAGATGGTGATGCGGCGCGCGCGCGGGTTTGCACCGCTGCCGGTCCATCTTTCACGCATGTCGGAGTCGCCGCGGTTGGCGGTGGGAGCGCACCTGAAATCCTCGGTGGCATTGGCAGTCCGCGGTAACGTGTTCATCAGCCAGCACATAGGTGACTTGGAGAGCACGGCCGCGTTCGACGCTTTCCAGCGCGTAGTGGGCGATTTGGAGCGGCTTTACGATGCGCGGCCGGAGTCGGTAGCCTGCGACGCGCATCCTGACTATCTCTCGACGAAGTTCGCGCGGCGACTCGGCGTTCCGGTGCGGGAGGTACAGCATCATTTCGCGCACGTCGTCTCGTGCATGGCGGAGAACGAGCTGGAAGGGCCGGTGCTCGGGGTCGCTTGGGACGGCACGGGCTACGGAACCGACGGGACGATCTGGGGTGGCGAATTCTTCCGGGCCACACGGCACGATTTCGAGCGCGTGGCGCACCTGCGGCAGTTCCGGCTGCCGGGCGGCGACAGCGCCGTCCGCGAGCCGCGGCGCAGCGCTGCGGGGGTGCTTTACGAGATTTTCGGCGATGCGTCGTTCAAGGCAGGGGCTCCGGCTCCGGTGCAAGGTTTTACAAGACCGGAGTTGCAAATTGTGTGGCAAATGCTGCATAAACAACTGAATGCGCCCGTGACGTCCAGCGCGGGCCGGCTCTTTGACGCAGCCGCGGCGATTGCCGGGTTGCGGCAGGAGACGCGATACGAAGGCCAGGCGGCAATGGAATGGGAGTTTGCCGCCGAAGCCGCTGAAACGGATGAGGCCTATCCGTTCGGGATTCGGGACGGCCAATCGCCGTTGGTGGTTGACTGGGAACCGATGATTCGTGGCATGCTGGACGATGTGGCTGAAAACGAGCCCGTTGGCCGGCTTGCAGCAAAGTTTCATAACGCGCTGGCCGAGATCATCGTCGCGGTGGCGCGGCGCGTGGGCCGGGAGCAGGTAGTGCTCTCCGGCGGCTGTTTTCAGAATCGTTATTTGACTGAACGAGCCGTGCGACGGCTCGAAAAAGAACATTTTCGCGCCTACTGGCATCAGCGGGTGCCGCCGAACGACGGCGGGATCGCTCTGGGCCAGATGGTGGCGGCGTCGAAGGAGACCTGAAGCCAATGTGTCTGGGTATCCCTGGCAGGATTGAAAGCATCAGTGGCGACGACCCATTGCAGCGAATGGGCAAGGTCAACTTTGGCGGAATCGTCAAGGAGGTCAGCCTCGCTTACGTCCCCGAGGCGGCCGTCGGCGACTACGTGATCGTTCACGTCGGTTTCGCAATCAGCACGCTGAGCGAAGAAGAAGCGACCCAGGTTTTTGAATACCTGCGGCAGATGGACGAGTTGGAAGAAGTGAAAGAAACATGAGCACTAAAAAATACATAACGATTGACGGTAATGAAGCGGTAGCCTACGTGGCCTATCGCTGCAACGAAGTGATGGGTATTTATCCCATTACACCCTCCTCCAACATGGGCGAGTGGTGCGACCAGTGGGCTTCGGAAGGCATCAAGAATCTGTGGGGCACCATCCCCAGCGTAGTGGAAATGCAGAGCGAAGGCGGCGCGGCGGGCGCTGTGCACGGCGCCCTGCAAACCGGTGCTCTCACCTGCACGTTCACCGCGTCGCAGGGCTTGCTGCTCAAGATCCCGAACATGTTCAAAATCGCCGGCGAACTTACGCCGACGGTGTTCCACATCTCGGCGCGCGCTCTCTCGACCCACGCGCTCTCGATTTTCGGCGACCATAGCGATGTGATGTCCGCGCGCTCGACGGGCTTTGCGATGCTCAGTTCGGCATCGGTCCAGGAGGCGATGGACTTCGCGCTGATCTCGCAGGCGGCGACGCTGGAGTCGCGCGTGCCGTTCCTGCATTATTTCGACGGCTTCCGCACCTCGCACGAAGCTTCCAAGATCGAGCTGGTGACCGAGGAGATCATGCGAGGCATGATTGACGAGGATCTGGTCGTCGCGCATCGCCAGCGGGCGATGAATCCCGACCAGCCGGTCTTGCGCGGCACGGCGCAAAACCCGGACGTGTTCTTCCAGGCGCGTGAAGCGTGCAACCCGTTCTACGCCAAGGCTGCGGAAATCACGCAGAAGGCGATGGACAAGTTCGCGAAGCTCACGGGCCGGCAATACCACCTCTTCCAATACGTCGGCGCGCCCGACGCCGAGCGCGTCGTGGTGCTGATGGGCTCCGGCTGCGAAGCCGCGCAGGAGGCTGTGGAATTCCTCAACGCCCAGGGCGCCAAGGTCGGCGTGCTCAAGGTCCGCCTGTTCCGCCCGTTCTGCCCGAAGGCGTTGATCGAATCGTTGCCCGCGACGGTGAAGTCCATCGCGGTGCTCGACCGCACGAAGGAGCCGGGCGCTCTCGGCGAGCCGCTCTACCTCGATATGGTGGCCGGTCTGACCGAGGCGATCGCGAGCGGTTACGGCAAGCTCAAGGCGATGCCGAAGATCCTCTGCGGCCGCTACGGCCTGTCATCGAAGGAATTCACGCCGGCGATGGTCAAGGCGGTGTTCGACAACCTCGCCGCCGCGAAGCCGAAGAACCACTTCACCGTCGGCATCACCGACGACGTGAGCAACACCAGCCTGCCTTTCGATCCGGAGTTTTCAACGGAGTCCGACAAGGTGGTGCGCGCGATGTTCTACGGTCTCGGCTCCGACGGCACCGTGGGCGCGAACAAGAACTCCATCAAGATCATCGGCGAGAACACCGAGAACTACGCGCAAGGTTACTTCGTGTATGATTCGAAGAAAGCCGGCGCGGTCACCGTCTCGCACCTGCGTTTCGGCCCGGCGCCGATCCGCTCGACCTACCTGATCAGCAAGGCCAACTTTGTGGCGTGCCATCAGCCGGTGTTCCTGGAGCGCTACGACATGCTCCAGCCACTGGTGCCCGGCGGCACGTTCCTGCTCAACACGGCCAACAGCAAGGAGGAGGTTTGGAACAAGCTCCCGCGCATCATGCAGGAGCAGATCATCAAGAAGAAGGTCAAGTTCTACGTGATTGACGCCATCAGCGTCGCGCGTGCCACCGGCATGGGCGGCCGCATCAACACGATCATGCAGACCTGCTTCTTCGCGCTCTCCGGCGTGTTGCCGCGCGACAAGGCCATCGAGCAGATCAAGAAAGCCATCAAGAAGACCTACGGCAAGAAAGGCGAGGAAGTCGTCCAGAAGAACATCGCCGCCGTGGACCAAACGCTGGCCAACCTGTTCGAGGTGACCGTGCCCGCGCAGACCACCAGCAAGATCGAGATGCCGTCGCCGTTTACCGCCAATGCGCCCGAGCACATTCGCCAAACGCTGGGCGTCATCTATGGCAACATGGGCGAGACGCTGCCGGTCAGCGCGTTCTCTCCGGATGGCACATTCCCCACTGCGACCGCGCAATACGAGAAGCGCAACCTCGCGCTCGAAATCCCCGTATGGGACGAGAAGACTTGCATCCAGTGCGGCAAGTGCGTCGCCATCTGCCCGCACGCCGCGATCCGCATGAAGGTCTATGACCCGAAGCTCCTCGCAGGCGCGCCCGCCACGTTCAAATCCACCGACGCCCGCGCGCCGGAATGGAAAGGCATGAAGTGGACGCTCCAGACTGCCGCCGAGGACTGCACCGGCTGCAATCTGTGCGTGGACGTTTGCCCGGCCAAGAACAAGACCGAGGCCAAGCTCAAGGCGATCAACTTGAAGCCGCAGGCGCCCCTGCGTCTGGCGGAGCGCGAGAACTGGAACTTCTTCCTGAACATTCCAGAACTCGACCGCCGCAAGGTCAAGGTCACGCAACTGCGCCAGCAACAGGTCATGCGCCCGTTGTTCGAATTCTCCGGCGCGTGCGCCGGCTGCGGCGAGACGCCCTATATCAAGCTGCTCACGCAGCTTTTCGGCGATCGCGCCGTCATCGGCAACGCGACGGGTTGCACCTCGATCTATGGCGGCAACCTGCCGACAACGCCGTATTGCGTCAACGCCGACGGCCGCGGACCCACCTGGAACAACTCGCTGTTCGAGGACAATGCTGAGTTTGGTCTTGGCTTCCGTGTCTCGATCGACAAGCAGCAGGAGTTCGCCCGTGAGTTGCTGAAGAAGCTGTCCGGCGTCCTGGGTGACGATCTGGTCGGCGGCCTCATCAACGCCAAACAGACCGACGAAGCCGGCATCCACGAGCAGCGCGAGCGCATCGCCGCGTTGAAGCAAAAGCTCGCCGGCAACACGTCCAGCGAAGCGAAGATGCTCCTCGGCATTGCCGACAGCCTCGCGCGCCGCAGCGTGTGGATTCTCGGCGGCGACGGCTGGGCCTACGACATCGGTTACGGCGGTTTGGATCACGTGCTGGCCAGCGGCCGCGACGTGAACGTCCTGGTGCTCGACACCGAGGTCTATTCCAACACCGGTGGCCAGATGTCCAAGTCCACGCCGCGCGGCGCGGTGGCGAAGTTCGCTGCCGGCGGCAAGCCGCTGGGCAAGAAGGACCTCGGCCTCATCGCAATGGCTTACGGCAGCGTGTATGTGGCCAGCGTTGCCATGGGCGCCAAGGACGATCAGACGCTCAAGGCGTTTCTCGAAGCCGAGTCCTATCCGGGACCGTCCCTTATCATTGCCTACAGCCATTGCATCGCGCACGGCATCGATGTGGAACACGGTGTGGGCGTGCAGCATCAGAAGATGGCGGTCGAATCCGGCCAGTGGTTGCTCTACCGCTATGACCCACGGCGCGCTGCGGCGGGCGAGAACCCGCTCCAGCTCGATTCGGCGGCGGCGAAGTCCAAGGTGCAGGATTACATGCTCTCGGAAAACCGGTTCAAGATGCTCACCAAGAGCAAGCCGGAGGACGCCAAGCGGTTCATGGAGCAGGCACAGAAGGATGCCGAAGCACGCTGGCAGTTGTATTCCTACATGGCCGCGCGCAAACCCGCGGGAGAGGCTCCGCCGAAGCCCGCGCCGGCTGCATAACGCAATTCGTCCCGGCTCCCCGCGCAACCCGCGGGGAGCCGGGGCATCCAAAGATCATCATCAAATCCGTAAGAGAGAGGAAGCTACAATGGACCTGACAACCAAATACTTGGGAATGACGCTGCGCAACCCCCTGATTGTGTCGGCTTCGCCGCTGGCCGAGGACGTGGCCAACATCAAGAAGATGGAAGACGCCGGCGCCGCCGCCGTCGTCCTGCACTCGCTGTTCGAGGAACAACTGGCGAAGGAAAGCGCCGAGTTGGAAGAGGCGTTGGTGCATGGCGGGGAGAGCTTCGCCGAGGCGACGAGCTATTTCCCCACGGCCAGTGAGTACCGGCTTGGCCCCGAGGAATATCTCGAGCACATCGCCGCCGCGAAGAAAGCGGTGGACATTCCGATCATCGCCAGCCTCAACGGCAGCTCCGTGGGCGGTTGGATCGACTATGCCAAACAGATTCAAAAAGCCGGCGCCAATGCGCTGGAATTGAACGTCTATTACATCCCGACGGACATGGAACTGGCCGGCGCGAAGGTCGAGGAGACCTATGTGGACATCCTGAAAGCGGTCAAGTCCGCCGTCACCATCCCGGTGGCGGTGAAACTCAGCCCGTTCTTCAGCAACATCGCCAACATGGCGAAGCGGTTTGACGACGCCGGCGCCAACGCGCTCGTGCTCTTCAACCGGTTCTACCAGCCGGACATCGACCTCGAAGAACTGGAAGTGAAGCCGGACATCCTGCTGAGCACGCCGTTCGCGATGCGCCTGCCGTTGACGTGGGTTGCCATCCTGCACGGCCGCATCAAGGCGGACATGGCGGCCACCAGCGGCATTCACTCCGCTGAGGACGTGCTGAAGATGCTCATGGTTGGCGCCAACGCCACCATGCTCTGCTCGGCGCTGTTGCGCTATGGCATCGATCGCATCCGCGTGGTCGAGAAGGCCATGCGCGAGTGGATGGAGAAGCACGAATACGACTCCGTCAAACAGATGCAGGGCAGCCTCAGCCAGATCAAGTGCGCCAACCCGGCCGACTTCGAGCGTGCGCAGTATATGCGCGCCCTTGCCGGCTACAAACTGGGCTGATGCTGTGATGACTCGGGAAGCCCGTGCTTCCCGCCCATGACAAGTTGTGCGACGCAGCGGAACTCGCAAGAGTTCCGCTGCGTTTGTTTATAGGATGGGCAACCCCAACGCGGCGAAGCAGGGACTGGAGAAAGCGGGATGCCGTTAGCCGGATTTACGGCGCGTCCAGTATCATCCCAATGCGTCCCCCGGCTCGCACGACGCCGTCAACTAATGAGTTACTAACTCAGTAGTACGAGAGAGCAATAGAAAACTGACGGAAAATTATTCAGTCCGATCAACGAAGCCATCAACACTCTTATGCGTGGTTTGCGTCGCTGAAATCTAGCATGGCGGGACGGCGGCGAAATCCACGGGTCTGGATCGCAGCATAAAGCAGGCCGATGGAGAACCAGATGCAGCCCCATTTTTTGGCGGGCCACGGCAGGCTGCACCATATCCAGAAGCAGAACACCAATGCTATTGCGGGCACCATAAAGTCGGTCAGCCATTTGCGGCGATGACCCGGGGGCGGATTGAACCAGAACGTGCGGATGGCTGCGGCGTTCACACCCATGAAGGCCAGGAAGGCCCCGAAGTTGACCAGCTCGGTGGCCCGTTCGTAGTTCAGCACGAACGCCCCGCCCAGCGCCAGCAGGCCGATCAACCAGATATTCAGCGTCGGCGCGTTGTGAGAATCGAGCCGGCCAAACACAGCTCGAGGCAGCACGTTGTCGCGCCCCATGCCATAGAGCAATCGTGCCGCGCCAACCTGGCTGGTCAGCCCGCTGCCGAAGCACGTTATCGCCATGACCACCGCGATGGCGCTGAAGAGCCACGGCCCGCCCACCACCGTGGCGATGTCCATGAACATCGTCTCTTCATTGGTGAACTTCCGGAGATCGGGAGAAACCAGCTGGGCCAGATACGCCAGGAGGATCGCGGTCAGCCCTGTCACCAGACAGACCAGCACGGTGGCCAGGGGCACGGTTCGCTTTGGCTCGCGAGCGTCTTCGGCGAGCGTGGTGATGCCGTCAAAGCCGACATAAGCGGCCGCCGCAAACGACGTGGCCATGCACACATCGCCGAAGTTGAACGTGGCTGGATTGTAGAACGGGGCAGGCGACACCAGCCCCGGCCAGCCTGCGCTGTGGAACAGATGACGCACCGCCGCAACAACGAACGCCACCGCCACCGCCACCATCGCGGCCATGAGGATTTGATTGGCCCGCGCCGTGGCGCGGATCCCCCGGGCGTTCAGCACGGTCATACCCAGCGCGAAAATGAGAACCCAAGCCCAATACGGAACGGCCGGCACGAGCCGCTGGGCGCTGAGCGCGCCGTAGATCACGTTCACGACGGGGATGATCACGTAGTCCATCACCATCGTCCAACCGGCGAGGAAGCCCAGGTGCGGGTTCAGTCCGCGACCCACGTAAGTGTAGGCCGAGCCCGCCGACGGGTACAGCGCGGCCATGCGGCCGTAGCTCACCGACGTAACCAACATGGCCCCCATGGCGATCAGGATGGAGGTGGATGTGTGGCCGTGCGACTTCGCCGTGGCGACGCCATAGAGACCCATGATGCCCACCGGCTGCAGTAGCACGAGCCCGTAGAATACCAGGTCATTCAGTCCGAGTACGCGCTGCAGTTTTCGCGGAGCGTCACTCACGCGGCTCCCCGGCGCAGCTCTGCCACGCTCTCGATGACCGCGTCGCCCAGAAACCGGATCTGCTCGGCCGAGAGCCCGTAGATCGGCAGGTGGGTGAAGCGGTGATTGAACAAATCCTCGCAGACCGGGCAGCTTGCCTCGATGGCCGCCGTGTCGTAGCCGAGTTGCCGCAGAATCTGGAACTTGTAGAGCGGGCCGAAGTGCGGGATCTGCGTCACCCCGCGTTCGGTCAACTTGCGCTTCAAATCCTGGATATCGGCTCCGATAACCTGTGGATCGATCTGCAACTGGTAGAGGTGATGTGTTCCCCGGGTCGTGCCGTGGTCCATGGGCGTGCCGCGCAGTCCGGGCACGTGTTGGAAGCGGCGATTGAGTTCCCGGGCCGCGGCGCGCCGGACCGCGATGATCTCATCCACCCGGTGCAACTGGCTGCCGAGGGCCACGGCCTGGATCTCCGTGGCCGAGTGATTGCCGGCCACGAACGGGCCGCGCATGCCGTCGATGGCCACCACGTCGTAGAGCCAGTTGGGGATCTTCTTGGAGAGATCGAGCCCCACGAAACGGCTCTTGCCGAATTGACGCCCGAACCGGGTATTCGTCACGAGGATGCCGCCCTCGCCCAGGGCGTTGATGTTCTTCACCTCGTGGAAACTGTAGGCGCCGAAATGGCCGATCGTGCCCAGACGCCGCCCGCGATAACTGCCGCCGAACCCGTGGGCCGCGTCCTCCAGAACGATCAAACCGTGTTGCCGGGCCAGGCGCATGATCGGCGCCATGTCCACCGGCCAGCCGCCAATGTGGACCGGCACGATCATCCGTGTGCGGGGCGTGATCTTACGTGCCACGTCGGCTGGATCGAGGTTGACCGTCCGCGGATCCAGATCCGCCAGCACCACCTTGGCGCCGATCGAAAGCGGGTAGACAATCGTGGCGATGAAGGTGATGGCCGGCACAATCACCTCGTCGCCGGGGGCCAGACCGGCCATCTTATAGGCGATCTCGAACCCGGCCGTGGCATTGGTCAGAAACAAGGCGTGCCGGACGTTGAGATACTTCTCGACCGCCTGTTCGAGTTCCTCCACGCGCTTGCCGAGGGTGAGTTTGGTGGCCAGGTTCCCGGCAGCCGCCAGTCCATCGATTGCCCGCCGCACTCCGGCCAGCTTGCGGCGGTAAGCGGCCTGACCGCCCGGGGCCGCGGGCACCAGGAACTCGACGATCTTCATCACGTCGTCCAACCGCATGGGTTCGCCTACCGCCGGCCAGCCGATCCTGGCCGCGCCGGTTGCGTAGCGGAAATCGGAGATTTGCGCTTTCTTCTTCTGCTTCATAAGGCCTCCTTCTGTAATCGAGTTCGCTCTCCGGCCATGTTCACGAGCATACCCTCTCCCGGCTTGGTTCTGCAACATCAGGTCACGGACGCCCGCCGGCAGGGGCGTAACTCGGCACACGCGCTAGGAAAGAAACGCGCGAGGCAACCCCTCGTTTAGAAATCAGGGTCACATCTTTGGATTCATCATTTGTCCGACGCGAGCAGGCGTTAACAGAATCGACGAAGAGAGTGTCTGCAGGTTAGCCCCGATTGCCGAGTGAGCCCCCCAAGCAGGTGGCATGTTTCAGTGTCGTTTGCCCCAACGGGGCAACAGCACTAAGCCCAGGGTTGGCGCAACGCGACTACCCTGGGAAAGCGAACCGCCACGTTCGTCAACCCCGTCGGGGTTGAATCAATTCATTACGCACGGATGGATGCAACTCCGTTGGAGTTGAGAATCATTTCGACAACCCACCCAGGGTAGCTCGTTCCTCGCAACCCTGGGCTGAATGATTGAATCCCGTTGGGATTCTCGAACATTTGCAGTTTGGAGGTCTGGTCCCAACCTCAGGCATATCGCTTGACCTGAAACGAGCATTGGCGGATTCTCGCAGCCATGCCACGACCGCTGAGAATCGAAATCGTGGATGGGCGTGATCACGTCCCGCCCGGGGCGATGAACGCAAGCGGGTGTTCCGCGACGACAAGGAGAGATTGCGATTCCCGAAGTTGTTGGAGGAATATGTTTGATGTTGAAACCTGGCCCACATGACATGTTTCAAAGCCTGTTCAACCAGCAGCTGAAGCCAAGCAACAGTGCGCTGTGCTGTTTGATGTGTTTTTTACTGCAAACAACTTTTCCCCGGGATTCATTACTTGTTCCCGGCTGTAGAGCGGCTGATAATGTCGCCAATGCCTCGCCTCCAGCATCTTCAACACATCGGGTAATTGTCTCAGAGCCCGACGTTGCATATGAGTTCTCAGAGGAGACGTTTCCGAAACTCAAGGAAAGAGCATCAAAGGGCGATGCCACGGCAGCTCTGCAAGTCGGTCGGATCTATGATCTGGAGAAAAACGACCACGCGGCGGCACTCGTTTGGTATAGACAGGCTGAAAAGTGTGGCAGTGGAAAGGCCGCCATGTTCATCGCGTTTCATTACAGTGTGTTGCTCAAGCCACCCGACCTGCGGAACGCATTCGACATTTACGATAAGTGGGCACGTCGAGGGCATGCCGACGCAATGGCAGAGTTGTGGAAGTGTTACGAGCGCGGATTGGGGGTGCCACAAAACCGAACAAAGGCGATGGAATGGTGTGAAAAAGCTGCTCGCGCCGGCAAGGTGTTCTCAATGAAGCATCTTTCGCACATGTTGCTTGACGACAAGAATGTCGTAGCGGCTTATGTGTGGCTCGAAGTTGCCTCACTGAGAACGAAATGGATAGGCCCCAGTGAAATCAAACAAGTCGATACATCCGAGCTAGCCAGGAGACTGACGCCCGATCAACTGAAAGAGGCCAGGAAGATGGCCGAGGAGCTTGATCGACAGATTCCGCATATCATACCATGGATGTATTGGTGATAATCAAGCGACGCAGGCATGCCACGACCGCTGAGAATCGAAATGATGAGCGGATGTTGCGCGATGACAAGGATCGGTTGCGATTTCTGAAGTTGTTGGAGGAATTTGACTGATGTTGAGACCTGACCCCCATGACTATGACTCTCTGGGGAGGATAACCAGCGCGAACAATCCTCTTGGCAGTTTCAGCTACAGCTACGTCGGCGCGACTCCACGGGTGAGTTCCGTCGCCTATCCCAACGGCCAGTCCACGACATTCAGCTACTACGGCACTACAGGCGATCTGCGATTGCAACAGATTTCACACCTTTCCGCCACCAACTCGACGCTCTCCCAGTTCAGCTACGAGTATGACGTGGCTGGTCAGATCACCAAGTGGACCCGGCAGGTTGACACGGAGACGCCGACGGCGTATCAGTTTGGTTACGATGCGGCCAATCAGTTGATCAGTGCCGTGCTCAAGAACCCGTCTACAAGCGCAATCCTCAAGCAGTATGGTTACACCTACGACCCGGTGGGCAACCGCACCAGCGAGCAGGTGGACAACACCGTGAACAGCGCCACGCACAACAATCTCAATCAGGTCCTGAGCCGTCAAGGCGGCGGCAAGATGCGCTTCTCCGGAACGCTGAGCGAGCTGGGAACGGTGACAGTCGGCGGCAATCCGGGGACCGTGACGCAGGCTGTGAGCGGGACGACCACGAACGTCATCTTCCAGGGACTGGCTGATGTGACCGTGGGCACCAACGTCGTCTCCGTGGTGGCCAAAGGTGGCGGCGGCATTGCGCGGACCAACCGTTATCAGGTGGTGGTCAGCAGCGGAATTACGCAAACGTTGACGTATGACCCCAGTGGCAATCTGGTGTCGCGCTCCGGCGGCGGCAGTTCCACAACCTATGAGTGGGATGTGGTCAATCGGCTGAAGGCCATCACCAGCGGGACGCATCGAACGGAGTTCACGTATGACGGGTTGAACCGGCGGGTGCGGATTGTGGAGAAAGAGAATGGGACGGTCGCCAGCGACAAGCGCCTCGTGTGGGATGGAATGCAGATTGCGGAGGAGCGGGATAGTGCTGGCACAACGGTAACGAAGCGATACTATCCGCAGGGCGTTTCGGTCTTCAATCCTTCGTCCTCGGTCTACAATTCGTTCTACTACGCCCGCGACCACCTCGGCAGCATCCGTGAGGTGACGGACAGCACGGGCACAAAACAGGCGCGTTACGACTACGATCCTTACGGTCGGCGAACGAAGGTGAGCGGTGATTTTGACGCGGATTTCGGGTTCACCGGGTACTACTACCACGCCCCCAGCGGTCTGCACCTAGCATTGTACCGAGCTTATGACGCGGATGTGGGAAGGTGGCTGAGCAGAGACCCATTGGGGGAGTTGCGTGGTGATAGTGCAGCTCTTTATCAATACACTCTGAATAATCCCATAATCTACACTGATCCCTACGGATTAATATTAGAAGTCTGGGGTGGCAACCCGCTATTTGTAGCCGCAGTTCAAGCTGATATTCGAAATTTAATGTCAAAACCATATGGGAAGGCTCTTATCGAGGCACTCAGAAACTCTAAACACTATCACTTGATAATACCCACAAAGTGTTTTAATCATGGCGTGGGTCAAAACGGTAGTACCCCATTAAATGAAACAGCTAGCAGCAATGGCAAAGGAACCGGAAGTATAATCGAATACAATTATAGTAACTACATAGGTCTGGCACCCGATAAAAATAAATCGTATTGGCGCCCCCCTTATGTTGCACTTGGGCACGAACTGGGCCATTCGTTGGATTACGATCAGGGCAGTGCTTGTTATGACTGGGGCGACGGAAGGCCTCATAGCACACCTCCCAGGGAAAAAAGATCAATGGAGGCAGAAAATGCGATTAGAAACGAACACGGAATTACGGAGCGTGACGGTTATTATCCTCCTTAAGCGTTTCCTTAACTTCATGATATGTTTTGTGATGTTGCAAAACCTCAACGGAGGGGATAACATTACTCTCAGAAGTAATCGATGGGAGTTTCTGTCAGAGCTCAAATACTACGAGGATGCTAGAGTTCATCAGCCCGTGGAGTATTCGATTATACCTGTTTGCTTGAGAGTGGCATCTCGTAATAAGGAGTATATGCGTGGGGTCACACAAATAGGCTCCATTACGGAAATAGCGTCGAAATGGATAATATTTCAGGAAGTTAATGTGCAAGGAGGACGCTGCATCGCGTTCCTATTGTATAAAACTAGCACCGATGGTCAATGGAAAGTGTATAAAGTAGAAGGTGCAAAGTGTACGCACTCAGTGTGTACAGTTGCGGATAGTATAATAGAGGAAATCATTAACAGCGTGGGAACAACTAACGTTGTTGATTACTCAAAGTATTATGTTGCGGATGGAGACGTTGCTTACATTTCTGTATTTAGAGGTTCGGAGATTCAACACTGTGCAGTATACTATCCGGAACGCAGCTCGCGCACTGATGGTAAGAACTTTGTGAGTCTTTCATCGTTGGTATTAAAACTTAAGAACGTTGTGGCTGCGAAGTAATTCCGCCTCTAACGAAGGAGGGGGCGTAGTGCAAGGAATGTGTCGTACATTCAGTGGTAGTGATGTGAAGCACTGCGTTTCCCTCCGCTATGGGGGGGGGGCAATCGGAAACTGGGGTCAAATCTTTGCATTCAGCATGTGAGTGACGGGAGAAGGCGGTGGCGGCAGCATCGCGTCGGAACGCTGAACGAGCTGACACCGGTGACAGTGGGTAGAGCGGGATGATTGACCGCGTGAGTCGTAATGGGGTAGAGTTGGAAATGCTGCGCAGCGGATTACTCTGTATCGCCATATCGTGCCTTGTTGAAATGGGTTTGCTTGATGCGGCGGAAACGTCCGTTTATCATTCCCCGTGTGAAACGAAGTGTTCTCCCGATGGCCAGCAACTAATGGTCTCGGATCTGACGGCGGGGATGTTGGTTGTGATTGATCTGGCAACTAGCAAGGTGCTCAAAGAGACCCCGAGAATCAATCAACCAACTGGCGTGGCGTTGGGTACAAGTGGAAGTCGTGTTTTCGTTTCCGAATACGCGTCTGGGACGGTGGCGGAAGCGAATGCGGCCAATGGCCAGGTGATCCGCTGCATTTCTGTTGGTTACGGGCCGATGGGATTGGCCGTTGCCGCCAAGAAGGGTCGTCTGATCGTCTGTAATTCCAGCAGCAACGACGTGTCTTCGGTGGACATCGCTGGCGGCAAAGAGAAGGCTCGTATCCCCGTCATAAGACAGCCGATATCCGTTGCCATGACGCCCGATGAGACTCTTGCTCTCGTTAGCAACCTGCTGCCGCTGGGTGATGCAACCGACGCGCAAACGGCAGCATGTGTGAGCCTGATAGACCTCGATGGGCTGAAGAAGGTCACCGATATTCAGTTGCCGCCCGGCTCGACCAACTGCCGGCAAATCGTGATTTCCTCCGATAGCCGCTGGGCTTACGTCGTTCACACCATCGGTCGCACGCAACAGCCGGCCAGTGATCTTGAAGGCGGCTGGATCAACGTCCATGCCATGAGCATCCTCAGCCTGCGAAGCAAGACGCTCCACGCAACGATTTATCTCGACCGGCTCACCGAGGGCGCTGCCAATCCGTGGGGAATCGTTTTATCGCCTGATGGGAAGACGATCTGGATTACGTTGTCCGGTGTCCACCAGTTGGTGCGGATTGACCGAGAAGGTTTGCATGACTTTCTGGACGGCAAACCCGTTCGATCCTCGCTGGCAACGACGAGGTATTCACAAGCCGGTTCTGTCAGTGGCAGCAACACAGAGCAACGTGTGCGAGAGCGCATGATGGCAGCGAGGGATTTGACATCGCTGTATCTGTTGGGCTTGATCGAACGGTTACCGCTTCCCGGCAACGGCCCGCGTGGATTGGCCATATCGCCCGACGGCAAGACATTGGCCGTATGCATGTATTTCAGCAGCGAGGTGCTGTTGGTGGACACCGCTTCAGGCAAGGTGAACAAAAGGATTCCACTGGGGCCTCAGCGGGAGATGGACAAGGTTCGCCGTGGCGAGATGCTTTTCCACGACGCCACGCGATGTTTCCAGCACTGGCTGAGCTGTGCCACCTGTCATCCCGATGGCCGCGTGGACGGCCTGAACTGGGATTTGGTGAACGACGGCACCGGGAATCCGAAGAACACACGTTCGATGGTCTGCGCCCACAAGACCAAGCCGATGATGACGCTCGGCGTCCGGCCCGACATGGAGAAGGCGGTAGACTCGGGATTTCGGAACATACAGTTCTACGAGCCGACGAAAGAGGAGGTGGACGCGACGCAAGCCTATCTGCAAGCGCTCCAGCCTGAACGCAGCCCGCACCGTCTCGCAGACGGGGGACTATCGCCATCAGCCAAACGAGGCCAGGAGATATTCAGAGGCAGAGCAGGTTGTGCAGTATGTCATCCAGAACCCTCGTTTACAGACCTTCAGATGCACGACTTGGGTACGACACAGCAGAAGGACCGTGGAAAGAAGGTGAAAACGCCAACACTGATCGAGTTATGGAGAACCGCGCCCTACCTGCACGCCGGCGCTGCCGTTACGCTTCAAGAGGTCCTGACCAGGTTCAATCCGAACGGCCAACACGGAAAAACGTCGCACCTATCCAAACAAGAACTCGATGATTTGGTGGAGTATCTGTTGTCGCTGTAAAGCCGGCATTCGAGGCGCGATAGCGTCAGCAAAGCGATGGGTTTTTGAGTCCTTGAGTTTCCCATCCAGTCGGCTGACTCCAAGCCTGCCATTGGCGCACAACCAGTCCCGGAAGGCACGGGCCTGCCCGCGTGGAACGCAGCCCGCAGCGTGTTCATGAGGTCCAAACAAGACGTTCTGGGGCAATGAACACAGTCGATGGTTCGAAGGCTGCTGGGCTACCCTTGCTGGACCTTCGCCTGCATCGGGATCACGTTGCCCGCCCGCTTGGGCGCAATGGCCCACCAAGCTGCCGCATCGCGTGGCGTCACCAGTTCGCGGTAATGCTTGAAGATCATCTGCGGCGAGTTCCCCATTTCCAGCGCTACTTCCGGGGCGTTCTTGATTGCTGCGAGACGGTAGGAGCCAAAACTGTGCCGCAACGCATTGTGTTTCCACGCAACGCCTGCGACTTTGCTGACTCGCTTCTCCACCTTCGTGGCGTCTTTGGGTTTGAAGACGAGGCCCCTGGCGTTCGCCCACGGCTGAAGCCAGCGACTCAAGTTCTCTTGAATCGGAATGATTCGGCGCGAGGCCGTCTTGGCCTTCGCCGCCGATACGGTGATATGGCCTTGAACCAGATCAATATCCTCCCACTGCAAGCGGCCAATTTCCGCTGTTCGCAGGCCGGCGAATCCGCCGAGCACGATCAACGGCAGTGCCTCGGTATCGGTTTCAGCCGCTCTCAAAAGGGCCGTCATTTCAGCCGGTGTGAATATCTCAACTTCACCCGACTTGACCCTGATCGACGCGGCCAATGCCGCGGCTGTCGTCCGGTCTCGCGGCAGATACTCCCGCGATTTCGCAAATTCAAAGGCCGAAATCAAAGCAGCACGGGCGTTGTATCGGCTTCGGGTTGATCCGTTCAGACCTCGCAGATAGTCATCAATTTCCGCCGTTGTGATTTCGGAAACCGGCTTTGTGAGAGTGTTGCAAGCAGGTTCGAGCAAACAACGAAGCTGTTTCCGATACAGGATGCCGATGCCGTCAATCTTCTTTGCATCGAGCATTTCCTGGGCAACCTCCGCGAGCGTCTTCTGTGGTAGATGGCAGACTTCATGTTTCAGAAACGAACCCACCGCTTCGGACAAAGGCCGGCCACCAATCCTCTGTTTGGCATCAACATATTCGGCGATGGCCACCGCCAATGGAACACCGACTGTTTTCAGCCTTTCAACGGCGTGCTGATAAACCTGCACATCCGCCAGTGGCAGCAATCCATTGCCGGCTGTTTGTTCGCTCACCTGTTTTGCGATTTCCGCGGCGTGGGTTTTTGCCTCCTCAAGACTTCCTTTGAAGGTTTCGCGGACCCGTTTTCCGTGGAGGTAATAGGCGAGCAGATAGGACGTGACGTTTTTCCTCCGGAGGGCGAACACCCTGACGGCGACACCGAACCTTGTGACTTTCACGAGTTCCTTTCCGCAATCGCGGAAGGTATCGTCCCCATTTTCTGTCACGTTTCTGTCACGCGGATTCACACTTTGCGTTTTTCCTGGGAAAAACTGGTGCGCCCGGCGGGAGTTGAACCCACAGCCTTCGGCTCCGGAGGCCGACGCTCTATCCAATTGAGCTACGGGCGCACTGCAAAAGACATTATGCGCCTTTTGACGGCGCTGGCAAGCAATCAAGCGGCAATTTCACGGGAAACGCCTCATTTCGCCTTCATCGTCAACGTCAGCACGTTCATGCCCTCTTCGTGCCGGTATTCGGAGGCCGAGCAGAGCCCTTTGATGAGCCGGACGGCGATCTCGTCCTCCTCGCGCGCATCGTCGAGGGGGTTGTAGGGCGCGCCGGCGCTCTTGCAGCCAAGCTTCAGGCTGCCGTCCTTCTCGGAATAGGAGAGGCTCAGGCGTATGTCGGAGAAATCACGCTGCAATGTAAGCACCTCTTCCGTGATGTGGACGACGTGGGCGGTGACTTCCTTGGGCAGCATGTGCTTTTCGCAGAAGGTTCCCATTTCGGCCTGCACGGCGTAGAGGTCGTAATCGGGGCTGGTGATCCGGTGCTCGAAGCTGCGGATGCGGTGGATGAATGCGCGGGTCTTCGGTTTCTGCGGGTTCTCGAAAATTTGTGCGGGGGTGCCCTCTTCGTAGATAAGCCCCTCGTCCATGTAGAACACGCGGCTCGATATGGTGCGGGCAAATTCCATTTCGTGGGTGACGATCACCATCGTCATTCCCTCGCGGGCCAGGCGGCGGATGACCGCGAGCACTTCGCTCACCATGGTGGGGTCGAGGGCCGAGGTAGGCTCGTCGAACAGGAGGATTTCGGGTTCCATGGCCATGCAGCGGGCGATGGCCACGCGCTGCTTTTGCCCGCCCGAGATTTCATCGGGGAAACTGTGCGCCTTCTCGGCGAGCCCGACGAGCTTGAGCAGTGCCATGCCCTTCTGCTGCGCCTCGGCCTTCTTGCGGCCCTGTAACCTGATCGGGCCGAGGGTGAGATTCTCGCGGACGGTGAGGTGCTGGTAGAGGTTGAACGACTGGAACACCATGCCCATTTTCTGGCGCACTTTGGGCACGTGGGTTCCCTTGGCGAGCAACGGGATGCCGTCGATCTCGATCGAGCCGCCGGTGGGCGTTTCGAGCAGGTTCAAGCAGCGCAGGAAAGTGCTCTTGCCGGTTCCCGACGGGCCGATGACGGAGATCACCTCGCCCTTGCGTATGTCGGCGCTGACGTCCTTCAGGACCACCAGGTTGCCGAAGTGTTTTGAAAGGTTTCTGACTTGGATCATCGGTTGGCCTCCGGCAACGGTTTGATGGTTCTGCGTTTTGGATCGACGGATATCTCAACGGCGGTCAACGCCCACGTGAGGAGCCAGGCGAGCAGCAGGTAAATCGCGGCGGCCATGATCAACGGGAAGAAGGCGTCGAATGTGCGGCTGCGGATGATGTCGCTGGCCTTGGTGAGGTCCTGCACGGCGATGTAGCCGACGATCGAGGTCATCTTCACCAGCGAGATGAACTCGCCCTTATACACGGGCAGCAGGTGGCGCAGGGCTTGGGGGAAGATGATGTAGATGAAGGTCTGCACCTTGGTGAATCCGCCCGCAATGCCGGCTTCCTTTTGTCCCTGGTCAACGCTCTGGATGGAGGTGCGGAACATTTCTGACACGTAGGCTGCGAAGTTCAGCCCAAAGGCCAGGACGGCCACGAGGGCAGGGTCGATGTTCACCGAGGCGAAGACGATATAGTAGATGATCATCAACAGCACCAGCACCGGCGTGCCGCGCAGCAGCGAGATGTAGAGAGCGGCGGCGCGGGAGAGGAAGACGTTCTTCGACATCCGCATGAAGCAGATCAGCCCGCCCAGGATCGTGCCCAACACGGCGGCGAAGATGGAGATGAGGATGGTGAGTTTGAGCCCGTCGATGATCAGGAGGTAGCGGTCCTCGAGGACGATGTTGCTGTGGAAGCTGTCGGCCAGCTGTTTGAAGAAGGACTTGCGTGTTGGAGCGGCCTGGCCATCCGCGGAGGACATCCGTCCGGCCGATGCCCGCTCGATCCTGTCGTTGCGAGCGAGAATGCTGACCCCCGACTCGCAATACGGGTCGCTGAAATCGATCGTCTTTTTCCGCTCCGACGTGATGAACATGGAGGCGGTGATGATGTCGATCTTGTTGACGGAAATGGAGGCGATGAGGCTGCCGAACTGCAGGGGCACCGGCTGGTATTCGCGCCCGGTGTAGGCCGCGAAGCGCTGGGACAACTCGATATCGAACCCGATGAGTTGTCCGTCCTTGATCAGCCCGAAGGGCATGCCGAGGTCGTTGACCACGCCTGCGCGCAGGACGCCGTTCTTCTTGGAACTTTCAATCCTGGGCATCTCCATGATGCCCTTTTCCATCCAGCGACTGACCATATCAGCGTAGGTGCCGTTGGACTTGATCTCCTTCAGGAAGGCGTTGAATTGTTTGCGGAGCGCGCCTTGTTCGCGATTGAAACCGGCGCCGATGGGGACGCTGAAGAGGTCCTTGGCCAGGATTCCCAGCTCGGGATTGGCCTTCAGTATGTCGGGCACCCCGGATTGGTCCGTGAAGATGACATCGATCTTGCCCGAGTTGAGGGCGACGAGCGTGTCGGAGACGGAATGGTACTGCAGGATTTTTGCCTTCGGGTAGTTGCGGGTGGCATAGCCGTCGTACACGGAACCCAGCAGCACGCCGATGGTCTTGTCGCTGATATCTTTGGACTCCCGCATCTTCGCGGTTGACGGGTCCGGCGCGACATTGGCCCCGGCGCGCACCACCGCCGCGATTCCGCTGGGATAATAACTTTCAGAATAGAGGATTCGTTTGGCGCGCTCCTCGGTGATGGAGAGGCCCGCGCCGATCATGTCGACCTTGCCGGCGATCAAGGCGGGCAGCATGGCGCCGAACTCCATGTCGGTGATCTCCAGCCGCTTGCCGAGCTTCTGGGCCACCCTCGCGGCAAATTCAACGTCGAACCCCACCACCTTGCGGCTGGCATCAACGAACGACATCGGCTCGGTGACGGCGGCCGTCCCAAACCGCAACACGCCGTTGGCGCCGGTCAACGGGATATCCGGCATGGGCGCGGGCTTCCCCTTGTCGGGGAACCAGCGTTTCATCATGTCAGCGTAGGTGCCGTTGGCCTTCAATTCGGCCAGCACGCCGTCGACCGCCTGCTTCAGCGCGGTGTCGGTCTTCTGGAAACCGAAGCCGTACTGGTCGCCCTCGATGAGTTCCGGAAGGACCCAAAGCCCCTCATTGCGGGCGGCGATGTTTTTCAGAATCGGGAGGTCGTACGCGCCCGCGTCGGCCTTGCCGCCTTGGACGGCAAGGGCACAGTCGAGCGCGCTGTTGTAATACTCGAGTTTCGCATCGGGAAACCGCTTGCGGACGAACTGGTCGACGACGGTCCCGGTGACAACGGCAAAAGTCTTGCCCCCGGAAAGGTCGGAGAGCTTGGTAATGGTCGTTTCCTTTTCGCCGCATCCGATCAAAGACAGGAGGATTAAAAGAACCGGTAAATGCAGGTATCGCTTCATGGTTTTTCTGGTGAAATTGAAAACAGTTCAGTTCCTGCGGCTCTTCCGCGTTTCAAGCGTATCATGTGTAACCCCAGGGTCGCTCATGGGATTGGGGTGGCGACGACGGAGAGGTCGATTTTCGAAGCCGGTGTGTCCACGGCTCTGGTCAGGCCGTTGGCCAGCAGGATTTCGCCGATCATCTTGAACGTCTCCTGGATGGCGCCCGGTTTCGATTCGGAGCCGAACAACTCGGTGTTTCGCTGGCGGCTGAAATAGCGCAGCCCGGATGCGCTGCCCTCGAAATCCTTCGGAGTCAGTTTGAACGGTTTGGCCATGACGGTCATCGCTTCGGCGCGGTTCTTCTCCAGAAACTCGACGGCCTTGCACCAGCCGGCGTAGATGCATGCGACATCGCTGGCACGTGTTTGCAGGGTTTTGTCGCCGACGATTGCCACATCCACGATCAGGCCGGGCAGGTCCTTGCTGGACACCAGCAAGCGCGAACCCGGGCGCTTCTGCAACGCGTTGCCGAGGTAAGGTTCGTAGGTGGCGGCGACATCGGCCTTGCCCGCAACGAACGCGGCTGCGGCGTCCGATGCGTCCATCTCCCGGAGCTTCACGTCTTTCAGCGTCATGCCCTCTTTGCGGAGCAGATACTGAAGGACCAAGTGTGACGCCTGTCCCGGTTCCGAAACGGCCACCTTTCCTTTGAGATCCTTGAGCGACTGGATCCCCTTGGAGGCGACGACGCCGTCACCGCCGAACGATTCATCAACGGCGAAAACGATCCGGCCGGGATAGGGAACAGCACTGCGACCGTTTTGAAACATGTCCATCGTCTCGCAGATCATCTGAAACCGCCCGTTGTGGAGGCCGGCGCGTTTGTCACTTTCCGACGCGATGAAATGAAGCTCGACCGGCAGGTCGCCGAAATAGCCTTTCTCCTTCGCCAGGAAAAACGGCGCGAAGCCAGCCCACTCGTTGAATGCGATGTGAAACGTGCTGCGCGGCGCCTTGCACATTTTTGTCACGAGGACACCTGCGCAGAATGCGCTGATCAACACCACGGCAAGGA
>CAZGGF010000039.1:0-6124 GCA_964524715.1 uncultured Verrucomicrobiota bacterium
GCGCGTGGACGCCGCCAAAGGTGAAGTGACGGTGCTGGTGCCTCTGGACACACAGGAGACGGAAAAACTCACAAGCTGCCTGAAGACGGAAGAGGCAAAAGCAAAGGTCATGGAAGTGGTCGCGCTGGTGCGTGAGGCGGAGAAGGCGTTTGGCGGCACCGGCAAGACGCGCGTGCCGTCACCCTACGAACAGCAACTGGATTTCATCGTGCCGCTGTTGTGTGTGCGGGAGAATGGCACGCTGTTCGAGTTCGAGAGCAGCTTCCTGTTGGAGCATCGGTGGCGGCTGAGCGCGAAAGACGCGTCGCTCGCTACCAGCTACAACCCGCTGCAACGACCGCAGGGCAAAGCTGGCGTGGTAGACGTAGGCACAACCGGCGCGGTCGTGACAGGCATCCTTATCCGGGAGTCGGGCGAAACGGATTTCGTGCGGACACTGCACCAGCAGGTGTTTGACCTCGGTGCAAAGAGCGATTGGAGCGTCGAAGAACTTGTGGCGTGGCTGGACGGCCACATCGAGCACCGGGACATAACCGATGGCGAGTCGGCGGAGTTCTTGCGGCGAGTGGTTCGCGGTCTGATGGCGAAGTTCTTGGTGAACGACGTGGCATTGCTGGCGCTTGATCGGTTTCGACTGCGCGACGAAGTTGAGCAGCGGATTCAGGAACATCGCGACGAGGAACGGATGAAAGCGTTCCAAGCGTTTCTGCTGCCGGAGTCAGCGCTGGCGGTGAGCGAAGAGCGAGCAATCAACTTCAAGACGATGGGCTACGAGCCGAGCTGGTTGTATGAAGGTGGCTACCAATTCAAAAAGCACTACTTCGGACCCAAGCCTGGCGAATTATTGGAGAAGACACCGAAGGGCGACCTGAAGGAAGAATTCAAGTGCGCGCTGTTCATAGACGGGATGCCGGAGGTGCAGTTCTGGGTTCGCAATCTGAGCGGCAAAGCGAGTTCCTTTCGGCTGCAGACGTCGTCGGGGTGGTTCTATCCGGACTTTGTATGCCAATTGACCGACGGTCGCACGCTGGTCGTGGAATATAAGGGCGAGCACTTGTTTGCCGATGCGGAAGATAAGCGCGCCGTTGGCAAAGTGTGGGAGGCGCGCAGCGGCGGGAAGTGTTTGTTTGTCATGCCAACGGCGAACGAGCTTTCACGCATCCAAGAGGCGATCGGCGGCTGATACCACTCCGGCTTCAACGAAGCTGCTCGCGCAACAAGGCGGGGCGGTTGGTTGTGATGCCATCCACGCCAGCGGTCACGAGTTTCTTCGCCATGCTGACGTCGTCCACCGTCCAGACGTAAACCTTCAAGCCGGCGGCCTTGATTTTGGCGATGACCGAGGCGTCGAGACCGGACCGGCTGCTGAGGTTGAGGCCGTCGAACCTGGCGGCGCGCGCCTTTTCGATCAGCGGCTCGATGGCTGGCATCCGTCCGGTCTTCTTGTCCGGCTTGAGAGACGCAAGCCAGTAGAGTTGAAGATTGGGGAACCGCTCCCGCGCCAGTTTCATGGTGTCATACTTGAAGCCGATGAGCACCAGTTGATCCGGCCGTTTGCCCGACGCCTTCAGCACACGTTCAAGTTCAGGCAGCACTTCGGGACCGCACTTGATCTCGATGAACATTTTCTTGCCGTCGGGGATGGTCGCCAGCGCCTCGGCCAGGGTCGGGATCTTCTGGCCTTTCCATTTCGGGCCCTTCCACGAGCCGGCGTCGAGCTGGCGCAGTTCGGCAAGCGTCTGGGCAGCCACAGGCTTGTCGAGTTTTGCGGTTCGCTTGGTGTTCGCGTCGTGAATCACAACTATTTCGCGATCCTTGCTGAGATAAATGTCGAGTTCGTCCGCGTCCGCTTGTTGTTGCCAGCCGAGATTGAAAGCGGCGAGGGTATTCTCAGCTGCATCGCGCGACGCGCCGCGATGCGCAATGATTTCGACGCCGTGCGCGTTAACGGCGCCAGCCAGAAGCATGATGAAGAAGAAGCGAGTCATGCGAAGTGTGATAAACCGGCGGGCATCCGGAGGAAAGCGGAATTTTTGCCCCGGCGCGCAGCCAATGTTCTTGCGATGGGCGCGTTGCAGGGGCTAATAAACGCGGCATGTTCAAACAAGCTGCGGTATTTTGTGGATTTCTTGTCCTTGGTGCTGTCGCTGCGGCGGCAGACATCGACAACGGCGTGGTTGGCCAGTGGCGGTTCGACGGCTGTGACGGCAAGGTCGCAAAAGACTCTTCGCCGCGGGGAAACCATGGCGTCATTGACGGCGGCGAATTGCGCAAAGAAAAGGCGGGCACGTCGCTGGAGTTCGACGGCTTGGGCGGCCATGTGCTCATCACCGAGAAGACGCTGTTCAACTTCTCCAACGCCATCACAGCGTCGCTCTGGATCAGGGCGTCCGTGTTGCGGGACAACACCGTCCTGTTCGGCGTGCCGCATACCAACGAGAGCTGGACTACGCCGATGTTCGGCATGTATGCCTCCGGAGGGCGTATCGTCTATGGCATGTGGGGCAGCCGCGGCATCGCCAAGGTGTTGGTGGAAACGGCTGGCGAACTGCCGCTGGATACCTGGACGTTGCTGACCGCTACCTATGACGGCGCAGCCGTCAAGTTCTACGTCAACGGGACGTTGAGCGCCGAGAGGCCGCACACCGGCCATGTCATGCGCAACGGCCAGCCACTCATCATCGGTCGGGGTTTCAACGACACCAAACCCCCGCTCAAAGGCCGCATCGGTGAACTGCGGCTCTACGTGCGGGCGTTGACGGCGGATGAAGTGAAGGCCCTCTTTGACAAGACGAAATCCGGTTTCGATCTGACCGCGCCGCCATCCAAGCCGGGTCATGGTGACGGCACGGTCATTGTCGAGACTCACGGGAACAGCCCGGCGGGTTCGTCGCCGTGGCGGCAGCAGCCCACACGCTTGCTGGAGTTGCTCAAGGGCTACACGCCCTCCGGCGATCAAGTGAAGCTGAACCGCTACGGTGGGCGGCTTGACCGTCCGAAGGAGAAGGCGACGGGCTTTTTCTACGTGAAGAAAATGGGCGAGCGCCACTGGCTGATTGACCCCGAGGGCTGCCGCTATTTCAACGTCGCCATCAATACCGTGCGCGAACCCAAGGATGTGAAAGCGAACTTTGGCTCCGCCGAGAAGTGGGCCGAGGCGACGACCGCGCAGTTTCGTGACAACGGTTTCAATGGGTTGGGCAACTCAAGTTCCAAACGATTGCAGGAGGTGAAGTCCCCGCTCGTCTGGGTGCACCGGACCAATTTCATGTTCGCGTTTGCAAAAGCGAAGGGGGTCACCGAACCGGCCGCCGGCACGTTGGGTTTCCACAATCGCTGCATGCCGGTTTTCTATCCCGACTTCGAGGAGTTCTGCGACACGTTCGCCAAAGACCTAGCGGCCACTGCCAACGACCCGACCATGCTCGGCATCATGACCGACAACGAACTGCAATGCCCGGTCAACCTCCTCGACCGCTATCTCAGTCTCGACGCGAACGATCCGGGCCGCAAAGCCGCCGCCGCGTGGCTCGCCGCGCGCAAAGGCTCCGACAGCGCCGGCAGGATCACGTTGCGCGATCGCTATGAGTTCATCGCGTTCGCGTTCGAGCGCTACTATCGCATCGTGACGAAAGCCATCCGCAAATACGATCGCAACCATCTCTACCTCGGCTCGCGCATCAACTACCGCCAGGGCGAGTTCGACAACCCGTGGTTCTGGAAAGCCCTCGCGCCATTCCACGATGTCGTCTCGGTGAACTACTATGGCAACTGGGGACCGCAGCAGGTGCAGTTCGCCGAGTGGGAGGCGTGGGGTGGCCGGCCCATCCTGCTCACCGAGTGGTACGCGAAGGCGATGGACGTGCCGGACCTTGCGAACACGCACGGCGCGGGCTGGCTGGTGCGCACGCAGGAGGACCGCGCCCGCTACTACCAGCACTTTGCGTTGAACGCGCTGGAACTCAAGAACATCGTCGGCTGGCATTTCTTCAAGTACCTCGACGACCCGAAGGAGTCCGTCGCGCTGGACAACATGGGGGGCGCGAACAAGGGGATGTTCGATGCGTACGGCCGTCCTCACAAACCGCTGCTTGACCGCGCCCGCGCGGTGAACCGCGAGGCGTATCCGCTCATCGAGTTTTTCGACGAGAGAAACCGCCGGTGACAACGACCGCGCCGCGTCTCGACGGCGTGCGGCTTAGCGTTCCGTGTGTCGCATGGAGCTGACGAGCACTTTGCCTGTTTCGATCTCGATCAGGCGTTGTTTCTCCACGTCAGTGTCACGAAAACGTGAGAACTCCAGTGTCAGCAGATGCGTTGCGCCGAGTGTCTTGCCGATGGTGGCGCGGAAATTCTCCGACACCATGCCGCTTTGGCCGAAGTTCAATTCCTTCATGATCTGTTCGACCGACTGCCGGTCTACGAGGGAAAACTCCTTCTCTCGCTTCATGGCTTGGAGACAACGCTTCTCCCATTTGGCGATCAGGTTTGATTTGACTCCCTTTGCCCATTGTTCCAAAGCGACGCGGTCGGTTACCAAGACGTTATTGATCTCGGCTCCCATCATGGCCAACCCAACCTTCTTTCCCTCGTAAAGCAGCCGGTAGAGAGCATAGATCGGTTCCTCGATGTCGGTGAATCCCAGTTCCACATTCAGGTCCATCTGGGTGCCGTTGCGGATGAGGGTTAGCGGAATGAATTCGCCGACTTTCCTGTCCCGAACGGAGTCCAGGAGATCAATCCGTTGCTTGATCGGCCAGCCGCCAATCGCAACAACGATGTCGCCCACCTGGGCTCCTGCCTTCTCAGCACCCCGGCCTTTGGTGAGCAAGACGATCTCCAATTTGCCGTCGGGAAGTTGCTGGGTATTGAACCCCATCTGGCGCCGGCGCACGAAACCTTCACGAAGCGGTGTTGCTTTGGCCAATTCCGCCTGCGTCATCGTGGCCGGATCGGGTGGAGGCGGCGTGGGTCGCGGCAGCTTTTTCGCGGGCGACGCTGCCCATGTTTCCTGCATGCCAGTTGCGAAAATGGCCAATGTCAGCAGAATGATCGCCCTTTTCATCGTTAGGCCTCCATGGATCCGCTATTCCGCAACCTGAAGGTTCGCGCCGATCTGCCGCATGAGATCCGCGAACTTCGGGAAGGTGATGGCGGCGGATTCGGCGGTGCGAATGACCGTCCGGCCGGGAATGGCGCTTGCCGCTACCGCCAGCGACATGACAATGCGATGATCGTCGTGGCCGTTCACTTCCGCGGCGGTCAGCTGGCTCCGTTCGATGACAAGGCCATCAGGCAATTCGGTAACGCGCGCGCCGAGCTTGCTGAGTTCCTCGCGCATCACGGCGATGCGATCGGTCTCCTTGATGCGCGCCTGCGGGACGTTGGCGAGCGTGGTCTTGCCCTCGGCAAAGCACGCGAGCGCCGCCATCATCGGCAGCGCGTCGGGCGTGGCGTTGAGGTCGAGCCGGCAGCCCTGCAGGTTGCCGGGCTGCACGCGCACGCCGTCAGATGTCACCTCCACACGCGCGCCCATCGCGCGGAGGTAATCGAGGACAGCTTTGTCGCCCTGGGAATCGTTGAGGTCGAGTCCCTGCACGGTCACGTCGTTGTCGCCTATCGCGCCGGCGCACAGGAAGAACGTCGCCGACGAAAAATCCGCGGGAATCCGCCGCGTGAACGGTTTGTAAGACTGCCGGCCCGGCACTCGGAATTCCCGCCAGTCGTCACGTTCCAGCTTGATGCCGACCCGCGCCAGCCAGTCGAGCGTGATTTCCGCGTAGGGAATCTCATGCAGCAATGGCACTTGGATGATGCTGTCACCGTCGGCGAGCGGCGCGTTGATGAGAATGCTGGTGAGATACTGGCTGGTCTTGCACTCGATGGAGGTCGTGCCGCCGCGCAACCGGCCGCGCACGACGATGGGCGGGCACCCGTTGCCGCGCGTCGCCTCGGCCCAGCCGCCGAGGGCATTGATGGCGGTGATGACGGGGCCCGCGGGCCGGCGGCGAATCTGGCGTTCGCCGGGCAACACCACCACGCCCTTCCCCCACAACCCCGCCGCGGCGAGCGCAGCGTCCCCCGTGGTGCCGGGGTCGCCGACACCCCCCCCCGTTCCCGGCCC
>CAZGGF010000040.1:0-1514 GCA_964524715.1 uncultured Verrucomicrobiota bacterium
TCGGCTGGTGGCCGGTGCCGAGGATGACGAACAGCTCGATGTCGGTGTGACCACGCAGTTGCCGATAGGCACGCGCGAACGATGGCCCGCCGCGGCGCAAGTCAATGTGCGGTGCAATGAGACCGACCAGTTGACCGGGGGGCGGTGTCGTGCCGTCCGGACCGCCGGCCGCATTCAGATGTTCGTTGAGCACCCCCGCAAGCTTCGCCGGTTCGTCCGGATAACTTCCCCCGGCGTGCGTCGCGGGCCGCACGGGCGATTCGCTGTATTCGCGCACGAGCTGATCGCGGTACTGTTGGAATCTCTCGTTGTCGAGCAACAGCGCCTCGTCGAGTTTGGCGATCACGCCGCGGAGCGCCTCGCCCGGCAGGATTTGGCCTGTGGCGCGCGCGAATTCCGCCTGGATGTCGACCACGGTGTTCTCGCCGGTAAACCGCTGGAGGATGGGAATCAGTGTCGGCGAGACGACGACGGAGCTTTCCGTCCAGCGCAACGGATCACGCAACACGACCAGTTGTCGTCCATCCTGATCGAACGGGAACGCCTCAATGGGCCGCAACCTGGGTTTTTCGTTGGCGCTCATGTCCCACAGGATACACGCAAAACGCGAAACGTGAAATGTGAAGGCGTTCCTCCCCGGCGTTTTTGCATCTCACCCTCCGCATCAGGCTTCCGTCTGGCGGGGAAATCAGCATAATAGCGCGGATGTTCGAACCCTTGGTCAGCATCATTGTTCCGACGAAGAACTCCGCGGCAATTCTGCCGCGGCTGATGGACTCCATTCGTGCACAGAGTTACAAACCGATCGAGGTGATCGTTGTGGACAATCACTCCACCGACGGCGAACCGGAGCTGGTGCGGACACGCTATCCGGAGGCGCGGTTTTTCACGCAGGGACCGGAGCGCAATGTGCAACGCAATTTCGGTGCGCGGCAGGCGCGGGGCGAGTTCCTGATGTTCTTCGACAGCGACATGGAACTGGCGCCGGCACTGGTGGCGGATTGCGTGCGGCTCGCGGCGAAAGGAGCCGATGCGGTCATCATTCCGGAAGAAGAAGGCGGCAGCGGCTTTTGGGCCGGGTGCCAGAAGCTGGAGAAGCGCTGCTACTTCAACGACCCCTACATGGAGGCGGCCAATCGTTTCATCCGCGTGCGCGCCTACTGGCAAGTGGGGGGCTACAATGAAGCGATGATCGCCGGCGAGGATTTTGATTTGCACGACAAGCTCAAGGCGGCCGGATTCAAGATCGCTCGGACCGGCGTGGCGCTCGTCCACCACGAGCCGGCCGGCTTCTGGTCGGTGGTGCGGAAGAAATTCTACTACGGTTCGAAGATGCGCGATTACCTCAAGAGCGCCGGCTCGACCGGCGTGAAACGGTTTGCGCCGCTGAAGCCGGCGTTTCTGCGCCAGTGGCGGTTGTTGGCGCGCGACCCGTTGCATGGTTTGGGCCTGTTGGTGATGAAGACTACGCAGTGGACAGCCGGGCTGCTCGGATTGGTGGTGGGTTGTCTGAA
>CAZGGF010000041.1:0-2370 GCA_964524715.1 uncultured Verrucomicrobiota bacterium
CGCCAGGATAGACGACAAGACCCCCATCAATAGCGAGACCAAAGCCATGATCACGATGGTTGGGATGCTCGGAGACAAGGAACTGGATCTCGTGCCCGGCGATTCCAAGACCGCCCGGCAACTGCCCGCCGGCCAGGAGATTGAAATCTACGGCGAGAGCGGCGGCCTGGACATCCTCATCAACACCGCGCGCAGGCTGGTGACGAAACTCGCGCCGTTGCTGGATTCCATGCAGTCGGTGCTCGCCAACGTCAACGACGTGATCAAAGACCCCGCCTTCAAGGAAGATCTCAAGGCCACCGTTGCCAAGGCCAAGGACACGCTGGCAAACGCCGACGCCACGCTCAAGCAAGCCAAGGAAATGCTTGGCGAGAACCGCGACAACGTCAAAGTCGTCCTCAGCAATGCCCGTGACCTGACCGAGAAAGGCAAGACCACCATCGCCACCGTCAATGACACGCTCGGCGAAACGCGGCCGAAGCTGCAAGCCCTGATTGCCAGCATCCAGAAGCTCACTTCCGAATTGCAGCCCAAGCTCGATGAGTTGATGGCCAAGAGCACCGGGACACTCGACAAAGCCTCCAGCGCCCTCGACAAGGCCAGCGCCACATTCGACACCACCAACACCCTGCTCAACAACAATCGTGAGAACATCACAATGATGATGACCAGCCTGCGCGAGACCAGTTACAACGCCAAGCATTTCACGCACACCTTCCGGCTGATCTTTGCGCCGTGGTCCATCTTCTGCAGCCAGAAGAAACCCGATGCGCCAAAGCAGCCACAGCAACACGACGCCTCCAAGGAACCCGCGCCCGCCGCTCCGGCCACAGCCGGTGGCGGTTCCGGTGACGCCGCCAGGCCCGCTGCGCCCGACGCCACGAAATGACGACGCAACCCGAGAAAACGGCGTCCGCATTCTCGAACCTTGTCGAGATCGCCGCCGCCATTAACTCAGGTCTCGATCCCGACGACGTTCTGCCCAACATTCTCGATCTGGCGCAGCGCACGATGGATGCCACTGCCACCAGTGTTGCACTGGTGGACGATGCCACGCAGGAACTGGTCTATGTCATCGCTACCGGCAAATACGGCGAGCGTGTCAAACAAAACGTTCGTCTCAAGCCGGGTCACGGTATCGCCGGCTGGGTCGCGCAGAACAACAAGTCGCTGGTCATCAACGACGTAATCAACGACCCTCGCTTTAACCGTGCCGCTGCGGAAAAGGCCGGCCTGATCCCGCGTTCAATGATCTGCGTGCCAATGCGTGTGCGGGGAAAAGTCATCGGCAGTCTTCAATCGATTGATCCGCGCCATAAACAGGCCTTCGACCAGAACGACGGCGAGTTCTTCGAAGGTTTTGCCAGTCTCGCCGCCACGGCCATCAGCAACGCTCAGATGCACAAAGCATTATTGAAGCAACAAAGCGAACAACAGGAACGCGACTTTGCCCGTCAGATTCAGCAGAGCTTTCTGCCCCGCGAGATGCCGCCAATTCCCGGCGTTACCATCCATGCCTGCAACGAGTCCGCCCTTGCGGTCGGCGGGGATTTCTATGATGTAATTCAGCTCTCGCCCACCAAGGTGGCGCTCATTATCGGCGACATCACCGGCAAAGGCGTCGCCGCTTCTCTCTATATGGTGCGTTGCCTCTTTGACACGCGCCGTTCGTGCAGTGTCGCCGGAGAGAACATGTCTCCCGCCGGATTGCTGACTGCGAAGAACAACATCCTCGCCAACGAAGCCGTTGCCCAGCTTGCCACCGAAATGTGCACGAGCCAGTCGCCGCATCCACCGATCTTCGTCGGCATGATTTGCGTCACCTTCGACGCCGCCTCGGGCGAACTCTGCTATGCCAACGCCGGTCTGCCTGATCCCATCCTCCAGGATGGTCATACCGAAAGCCTTTCCAACAGCGGCGGTCCCGCGCTCGGCATGGTGCCGGGAATGACCTTCGACGAAGGCACCCACATGATGCACGGCGGTGAAACACTCCTGCTGTTTACGGACGGCCTGAGTGAGGCGCGCAACATCGGCAACGTCGAGTATGGTCGTGACCGTATCGCCGAGGTGTTGGCTCAGCCCCACGATAACGCCAGGGACGCGGTCGTCCAGGTCTCCCGCGATGTGCTTCATTTCATCGGCAGCGCTCCGCGTCACGATGACCTGACCATGATGGCGCTGCACTTCGTAAAGCCATGACGATCCCGCCGCTTACAATCAAGAGCCATCCACGCCACCTGGCCGAGGTGCGAGCGCTGGTGCGCCGCGCCGCCGCCGAGGCGGCTCTCGATGAACAGACGACGTTCAACCTCATGCTGGCCGTGGACGAAGCCTGCGCCAACATCATCCGTCACGCCTATGCCGGCG
>CAZGGF010000042.1:0-3196 GCA_964524715.1 uncultured Verrucomicrobiota bacterium
GATGTTGTTTGTCTCCACCGACCTGATCTTCGACGGGTGCAAGGGCGCACCCTACGTCGAGGACGACCCGCCCCGTCCACTCAGTTTTTACGGACAAACAAAATTCGACGCGGAACAAATCGTCCGTGCCGAGTGCAACACCGGGCTGATTGTGCGCCCGTCACTGATCCTTGGGCCAAGTCCACGTGGAAACCGCGGGCTGGACGAAAAATTGGCCACGGCGCTGCAACAAGGACGCGTGGTGAAACTGTTCGTGGACGAGTTCCGTTGTCCGGTGATGGCGAACGATCTGGCCGCTGCCATCCTGGAACTCGTGGACTCGCCGCACACCGGTGTGTTCCATCTGGCTGGCCCGGAGCGGCTGAGCCGCTATGAGATCGGAATGCAGATTGCGCAGCGTTTCGGCTGGCCCACAACCACCCTGCAGGCGGCCAGTGTGCGTGACGTGCCGATGAACCCGCCGCGTCCCCGGGACCTCGTACTCGATAGTGGGAAAGCCCGATCAGTGCTAAGAACCCAATTGCGCGGACTCACCGAGGCGTTGAAGTCGCAGTCGGGAAACTCTTGGGGCGCGTGTCCACCGGCTTGTTGATCTCCTCCGGCGTCGGCTTGATGTTTGGCATTGCAAGCGCCTTCGGGTTTCGCACGTGGTCCACTTTTTCCTGCATCTTCCCGTCCACCGACGTCTGCGCAGTCTTGGTGTCGAAATTCGAGGTGGGGAAATTCTTGCTGGACGCAGTCTTCGAACTCATGCCTGCATCACGCGTCCCAAACAATCTTTGCCACCAACTGAGCTTCTTCTGCGGCGGCGGTGTGAAGTTCTTCGAGGCAAATTGATCTCCCATCATCGAGCTGTTCTGGGCAGAGAACTCCTTCGTTTCGTACTGCTTGGATTCAAATTCCCTGGTGTGGTAGGTCTTGGTCGTGAACGTCTTGGTGTCGAACACCTTGCCCTCGAAACTGGATTTCTTGTAAGCATCGAACTGCTTGGACGGCGTTTGGGCAAACGCCACCTGCGCGACCAGCAGTGCGACAAATACAATCCACTTCACAGGCTGGAGACTAGTCCGTCGGTGCCTCCAAATCAACCCTTTAACCCACGATTGTCAAAGCTCTATAAGAATGCCCCCTTTCTTGCTGTTGTTTCTCTCCTTGCCGCTGTTGCTGCATCGCAGCGGGCTGGGAACCCTGGGGAGGCCCCGCCCCGCCGGATCCAGTCGTCGATGCGCCCGGCTCAACTGCAGCCACCGATGCCGCCACGCCACCGTCCAATCCCGCCCCACGACCCGCCTCTCTTGCCAGCACAGCACTTCCTCCAACCGCAGGTCCTTCGGCACAGGCCGGTGAAGATTACAGGCCTCGGCCGCCGGCACTTCAAACCGCCTATTCAATGCCGGCAGGAATTGCTCCTGGAGAAACCGGTTGGCCGTCTCCAGATCTCCGATGCCTTCCAGCTGCAATTCCTTCACCAGCCGATCTTGCAGCAACTGGTGACGCCGTTCCACCCGTCCCTTGGCTTGCGGGCTGCCCGCCAGGATCACTCGCACGCCCAGCGTCTTCATCGCCCGCCCAAACTGCGTCAGCGGCCCGCTGCCCGCCCGTTGTTCCTCCACCGTCGCTTCCCGATCCACATACAAGGCCGCTGGCAACCCGTAGCGCTCCGCGCAATCGCCAAATGCCTCGAAGGCTGCTCGACTGTCCTCCGTTTCGAAAAACCCCGCCCACGTCCGGTTCGTCGCATCGTCAACCATCACCTTCAATACCGCATTCGTCCGCCCCCCCTCAAAAATCAACAACCCCTCCCCCTGCCGCAGATACCCTGCACCCCCAAAAAAACCTCTTGCCATGCGGCGGCGCTCTTCGTTACATCTGTCCATGGCAGCTAAACAAGCGGATAACATTGACGGGCAGTTTTTCCAGCCGGCGGACGAGTTTTTCCCGGCTAACTCCAAGTTCGGCCTCACGTTCGACGACGTAACTCTGGCCACGCAGTTCTCCGAAATCCTCCCGCGCGACACCGTGCTGGAGACGCATCTCGCCGACGGATTGCATCTCAACATCCCCATCGTCTCGGCGGACATGGACACCGTTACCGAGTCGCGCATGGCCATCGGCATGGCGCTCAACGGCGGCCTCGGCCTCATCCACTACAATATGCCGGAGCGCGAGCAGCTCTCCGAGGTCAGCCGCGTGAAGAACGCGGTGCACGGCCTCATCCAGGAACCGATCAAGGTCGCGCCGGACCAGTTGATCGGCGACGTGCTGGAGTTGATCGAGTCGAAACGGTTCGGGTTTCGCACTTTCCCGGTGGTGAACGCCGATGGGAAACTCATGGGCCTGCTCTCCGGTCATGTCGTCAAGCCGCGCTACGCGAAGCGCAAGGCCATCGAAGTGCTGACGCCCCGCAGTCAGGTCCAGACCATCAACAAGAAGCAACTGGGACGCGACCCGATTGCCGCTGCGGACAAGTTCTTCACGGAACATCCCGGCATCCACAAGCTGCTCGTGGTGGACGATGACGACCGGCTGCGCGGCTTGTTCACGCTGGCCGATGTCGAGCGCATCATGCAGGAACGCATCGCGCAGTTCAAACCGGCCCGCGACGCGCACCACCGTCTCATCTGCGGCGCGGCGGTCTCGGCCACGCGCAACGCCTTTGGCGAACTCGATCGCGAGCGCATCCTTAACCACGTGGGCGGTTTGGTTGAGCGCGGCGTGGACGTGGTGGCGGTTTCCACGGCGCATGGCTTCAGCAAAGGCGTCGGCGACGCGGTGCGGATGCTGCACGACGCATTCCCGAAATTACCGATCATCGCCGGCAACGTGACCAGCGCCGCAGGCGTGGAATTCCTGGCGAAGGCCGGCGCGAGCATCGTCAAGGTTGGCCAGGGTCCCGGCTCCATTTGCACCACGCGGCTCGTGGCGGGCGTGGGCATCCCGCAGCTCACCGCGCTCTACGTCGCCTCGCGCGAGGCAACGAAACTCGGCATCACCCTCATCGCCCACGGTCGCGTGACCAAGTCCGGCGATATCGTCAAGGCGCTGCCGCCGGCCCACGTCGTCATGTGCGGCGGGTTGCTGGCCGGTTGCAGCGAAGCCCCCGGCGCCCTCAGCCGGCTCGGTGGCAATCCTTACAAACCACACCGCGGCATGGTCACCCCCGCCCCGCTGAAGGCCGGCCCCGCCCCCCGCCACG
>CAZGGF010000043.1:0-2406 GCA_964524715.1 uncultured Verrucomicrobiota bacterium
ATCGCGTAGTTCTCACGGGTCTGCCATCTGGCAAATCGTGTATTGCACGTGTGCGTTGCCCCGGCGCAAGCGTTGCGTCCGTAAAGTTCGTTGTGGACCGGCGGCCGCATCCCAAATCATCGAAGTCCCAAACCATCGACCTCACCATCAGCGAACCCACTGATGTGCCGCGCCAGAACTGGCCGGTCTCTGCCGGGGTGCCATTTGCGCGGGGCATGCTTACATCGACCGCCGACGTTTCCTTGTTCGACGCTTCGGACCGTCCACTGCCGGCGCAGTTTGAAGCAACGTCCTTCTGGCCGGACGGCAGCGTCAAATGGCTGCTGGTGAGTTTTTCAACGGACACCGGCCGCGACCCGACAAAACTGCAACTGCGCATCGGCTCTGGCGCGGAAATCCCCACCCGTTCTCCGGCCGTCACGGTGCGCGAGAACGCTGATGCCTTGATGCTCGATAACGGACCCCTCTCATTGCGCATTGGCAGGGAGCAGTTTGCGCTCTTTGACGCGTTGAAGCTGAACGGCAGTCCTGTCACCGGTTCAGCAATCGGCGGCAACGGACGCCTTCTCGACTCCAATGGCAAGGCGTTCATGCTCGGCAAGCCGGATGTCTTGACGGTCGAGGAACGTGGTCCCGTGCGCGCCGTGGTGCGAGTTGGAGGAAGTTTTGTCGCAGCGGATGGCACGAAGTTGTTCCGCTGGCAGGCGCGTTACTTCATCTGTGCAGGCCAGCCATGGGTGCGGCTAAGTTGGACTATCGGCAACGACAACACCAACGCCGTATTGACCAATCTCCAAGCTGCCGGCATCCGCATTCCATTTGCAGCGAACGGTTCCCTGCTCGGTTCATTCAATGGAGACCCCGCAGCCCCTATCAACGACGACACATCCACATGGCTGCTGCAGGACAAGGATGATCGTTTCACCGGAGCTGTCAACGGTTCTGCGATCAAGGGCGATCACGCCACTGGTTGCGCCTCAATCACGGACGGACAACGCCGGATGGCTGTCTTCGTCAGGAACTTCTGGCAACTGTATCCGAAAGGCATCGCCGTCAAGCGTGATGGCTTGCACTTGCGTGTGTTGCCACCGTTGCCCGCGGACGCTTACGCCAAGGAATCGCAGTCCGACGAGGATCTTGTCCGCCTCTATTACTGCTACGACCGGGGCCAGTATCGGTTGAAACGCGGGCTGGAGTTCACCACCGATATTTTCGTCCGCGTGGATGAAGTGAAACCCGGGACGACTGCCGATGACCGCGTCGCTGCTGGTTGGTTCCAAAAGCCACTCTTCGCTGTCGCTCCGCCGCGCCATTATTGCGATAGCGCGGTGTTCGGCATTCTTGAGCCAGCGCAAAAAGGACTCTTTGACGCCTACGAGAAACAAGTGGAGACCGGCTTCGAGAAGATCGATCAGAACCGCCGGAGCAAACACGAATACGGGTGGATGAACTACGGCGATTGGCACGGCGAACGGCACTTCAACTGGGGCAATCACGAATACGACATGATGGGCGCGCTGGCGCTGCAATTTGCCCGCACCGGGGACACGAAATGGCTCTGGAGCGCGGACTGCTGCTCACGACATAGCACGGATATCGACACGGTGCACTATCCATGGCAGGCGCGAATGCCCGGCCGCGTCTATGCACACTCGATCGGTCACGTCGGCGGGTTCTTCGACATGACCGACCCGCGCTTTCAACGGCTGGGCAACGTTTTCGGCCTTGCCGACGTGAAACGGCCCAACGCTTTCGTTTCCGGCGCAATAGACCCCGGCGGTCACGTATTTCAACCGGGAAATTTCTATGTTGGGTTCCTGACGGGTGAACGACGCTATCTGGAAACCGCCGCCATGGTGTGCGAAGCGCAGGCGACTTTCATGACGGCAAAGTTCGACTTCAGCATCGAGCGCGCCGCAGGCTGGCCATTGATGAACGCCGTGGCAGCCTACGAAGGCACCGGGAACCCGTTCTTCCTCAACGCCGCGCGCCTCTACGCCGAGAAGATTGTCGGCAAGCAAACCGCCCGCGGTGACTGGAACTTGAGGCACGGTCCTCCGGAATGTCTCCACACACCTTCACATCCCGGCGGGAAAGCGTTTGCCACCGGCGTGTTGCTCAACGGCTTGGTGCACTTCGACGCCGTGGCCCCATCGGCCGAGGTCAAACAGTGCATTGTCAACGCCGCGCACTGGCTGGAGAAATACTCGTGGAATCATGAAACGCACAGTTTCCGCTACATTGACACCTGCCCGACCTTCGCCAGCGGTCGCGGCAATGGCGGCACGGATTTTCTCGTTTCCAGTGGCCTCGCATACGCTTGCACCCTTGACCGCGATCCGGCGCTCAAAGCCCTCCTACTCGATTCGCTCGCCCGGGCGATGCGCAGCGGCGTCAAGGTCGGCA
>CAZGGF010000044.1:0-1778 GCA_964524715.1 uncultured Verrucomicrobiota bacterium
CAGCGCCGGCGATCAGATCGCGCTCGCCCCTTGCGACCGCCATCGAGCGCCGCTTATGGTGTGGCCGGTTTCCCGGTTTTGCCGGCGTCCTGTTTTAGAATGCCTGCGATCTTGAAAAAGTTCTGCAGAATCCTTTCGCCGTCGGGGTGTGCGGCGTCGAAGTGCTCAGGGTGAAACTGCGTGCCGTAAAGCAGTCGTGTCTTGTGCTTGATCGCTTGCACGCGGCAGGCGTCGTTGGAGGCCAACACGTCAAACACCTCCGGCAACTGCTTGACCTCGTAGGCATGGAATTCGCGCACGACCACGGCGTCGCCAAGGCCATCGAAGAGCGGGTCGGGTTTGACGATTCTCACCGGCAGGAACGTCCACTCCTTGAACCAACCCGTGTAGCGCGTAGGGTTCGGGTCCTTCTCGCCCGGCGCGAGCGGACGCATTTTCGCCACCTTGCCGCCGAAGGCTTCAGCGATTTTCTGATGCCCGCCGCAGAAACCAAATGTCGGCAGGTTCGTTGCACGGATCGTCGCGAGCAGCCGCGCCGTGTGGTTGGAGGAAATGCTCTTATCCATCATCGTGATGAACACCGCCTTGATGCGCGTGTGATCAAGACTCCCGCCGCTGAGCTGCGAGTAATGAACCACCGCGTATGGCAGGCCGGTCAGCCGTTCGACAGTGCGTCTGACCTTCGCCAGATATGCGATGTGGCCGGCCTCCGGCTTCTTCAGTGCCTCACGAATCGAGTCGGGATGATGGCAGTTGATGTGGCAGATCGTGGGCGGTCCGCTTGAAAGGCTGCCGAGATCGTCCAGAACTCCGTTGATGCCAGACAGAATGCCGCTGGTGAAGTTGGTTTTCTCAGCTCGCGCGCTGTTGCACGCAAAAAGGACCACTGCCAACGCGATCCACGTCAGAGTTCTTTTCATCGTTCACTCCAGTTTTGAGATTCGCACGTCATCAAACCACGCGATGTCGTCAGCCGATTGCTGGCCGCTGACGCCCAACAATACCACGAGTTTCCCGGCGGTTTCCGGCACAGTCACGACACCCAATCCTTCGCGCCACCCGTCGCGCGGACCACTCACGATGAAAACCTTGTCGAGTTCTTCGGCTGTCCATTTGCCTTCCGGCGTCTGCCAGCGGACGCGGATGCGCGCGTCGCCCCGGCCCTGGAGTCTGCATACGCCCGCCACCGCGTAACGCCCGCCAGGCTTCGCTGCACCGCTCTGAATGAAACAACCTTCGGCGACGTTTGCCGCGCGAGCGGAACCCTTGGCCGTCGCGCCCACCTCGCGGTCCCACGTGAACACGCCGTGCGAATCCTTCGTCTGCCACGTGCTCCAGCCCGCTGGCGCGCGTCCTTCCTTCCATTTCACTTCCGCGCCATCACTCGTGGCCGCCCGCTCGGAACCAAAGTCTCCGTTGCGCGCCAGATTCACCAATTTCCCTGATGCAATTTTCGCGCGCCCCCATTCGATCGGATCCCGCGCAAACCGCAGCGCGTCTTCGCAGCCCGGCAGCGCCTCCTCCCACGTCTCGTTCTTCACACCCCGGTTGGGCGTCGGCCACCAGCGGAACTTCTCGCCGTAAACCCAGACGTATTCGTCGGCGACGCGCAAAGCTGTCGTCACATTCGCACCGAGCCGTGCCACGCGCGAACCGCCCTTGCCGTCAATGAACCACGGCGACGTCGGCGGATTCCAGTAGGCGTCGAGATAAATGCCGAAACTGACCTGCACCTGCGCTCGATACTGCGCGCGATTCTCTGGCGCGACCAGTTCCTG
>CAZGGF010000045.1:0-41147 GCA_964524715.1 uncultured Verrucomicrobiota bacterium
AGCAGTCCAGCACTCAGGAAGATTTGCAGGGTTTTCATAGGTCTTTTGCCGGCCCGTCTATTCGCCTATTCCGTGCCCAATTCCAATGTTTTTCTTAACAATTGGGCGGTCCGATCATTGGAAAGGCAATCCCGGGTGGTTCTCAGGCGCCGGAAATAGGTACTGGGAATCCTATTGACTTGGCGGAGTCCTTGACTAGCATCTCCGGCTCACATTTGGAACGTCAGGAGAATTACAAAGTATGGCGAATACAAAATCAGCCACGAAAGCCCTGCGAAGCAGCGGGCGTAAGCGGTTGCTCAACAAGTCGATCAAGACAGCGTTGCACAGCATCGAGAAACGTTTTCTGACCCTCGTGACCGAGGGCAAGAAGGACGATGCGACCAAACTGTTTCCAGAAGTAAGCTCGGCGCTCGACAAGGCCGCCAAGCGGAATGTCATCCACGCCAATCACGCGTCGCGCCAGAAGTCCCGTTTGGCCGCGCGGCTGGCTGCAATGGCTTCGACCGCTGCGAAGTAGAACTCTCTGCCAAGAATAAAGGCGGCCGTGATTTCTGGCGGCCGCCTTTTTCGTCTCTCCGTCGTACCCTACCAAGCGTCTACGATGCGGTCGGTGATCCGGCGCGCGAGGTCATCGGCCGCCAATGGGAATGCCTGCCGTTCGGCTTGCGTCATGTCGTCACCGAAGAAGTACTGCGTCTTGCCAATATAGTCGCCCTCAAGGAGCCGTTTGCCTGTACGGTTGTCCGTCAGGATGACGTGGGCCTGAATCATCAATTGGTACTGTTTTGCGACCAACGTGTTGTCAGCCCGGAACAACAACGGCTCACGCGTCCACGAGATGATATCACCAGTCAGCGTAGCGTCGGCGGCTTCCTCGGACACAACACGAATGGCGCCATCGGTCTGGATCCGCTTGATGATCGCGTCAGTCACCTGCACAGAGATGCGTGGCTGGAAGGTTCTGTTGTGGAAGTTGGGAACGGCGATGGAATGCACGTTCATCGTGCTGGTCGGTCCCAACCGATAGGCGCACCCCGCACAGGATACGGCGGTGAGCGCGACGACAATCAAGCGTAGAGCAGTGGTCATTGTTTCACTTCAGCCTTTGGACCCGGTTTGAGGGCCGCCAACCGTCGAAGCACTTCAACGCGCTGTTTGGCCTCTTCGCTGTAACTGGACTTCGGATGACGGGCGATCAACTCGTTGTAATACACCAGCGCCCCGGCAATCTCCTTCTGCCGATCGTAAAACCGTGCCACTTCGAACAGACCGCGCGCCTGATCGGTCTGCACCTTGGTGATATGCTCGCGCGCAATATCCGCTTTCGTGGCGCCGGGGTATTTGGTGCGGTATTCGTTAAAGGCGTCAACCGCCTTGTTGGCGTAGCCCTGATCATATTCCGCCCGTGTCGCGGCGCGATAGTAGGCCAAACCGATGTTGAAATAAGCCTCCTCCACCAGTGAACTGCGCGGATACTTCTCAATCAGTTTCTGGTAGGCCGCCACCGCCTCGTCGAAGCGTTTTTGCTTCTCGCGCGCGTAACCAATGGCCATCTGCGCCGATGGAGCGATGTCGCTATACGGAGCGTTCTTGATCACCTTCTCGTAGATTTCCACGGTGCGATCCATGGACGGAAACGTCTTGATGAAGAGGAACTTCACGCGTTCACCCGCCAAAAAGAGGTTTCCGATCTTGTACTGGCGCTGGATGAGTTCGTCGAATTTATCAAACCCCTGATAACTGTCGACGACCTTCTGGTACGAAAGAAACGCCTTGTAGTAATCCCGCTGCTGTTCCTGGCAATAACCGATTCGGAACTGGGCCTCGCCGGCGTGAATCGACGTAGGCCAGCGTTTGAGCAGCAGCCGATACGACGACATAGCATCGTCCCAATTCTGCACCTTCTCGAACTCCTTGCCCTGTTCGAGTTGGTCTTTGGGCGTGACGGCGACAGTCGCCGACCCCTTGGTCTCCCATCCCTCACCCGGCCGATAGATGATCGGCGCGGGACATCTGGCTGGAAAAGCCAAGAGCGTCGCCACCGCAACCAACGCGAGAATCCTAAAACGATACATTTAAGCGTCAGCCTAGCCAACGCCCCACCCCCCTGTCAACCCGCCCGCAGTCCAGCGAGTGTCTTCCCATCCTGCCACGACGTGAGCTTTCCGATTGATTTTCCGCCAGCTTTGACTAGCGTCAGGTTGATGATTTTGCCTATCGTTAAATATGGCCACCCTGTGTTACGCCAACGCGGGAAGCGAATTGAGGCGGTAACGCCGGAGATTCGCGCGCTGGCAGACTCCATGTTGGAGACGATGCGTGCTGCCGCCGGTGTCGGTCTGGCTGCACAGCAGGTGGGTCATGCACTGTTGTTGATGGTTCTGGACGTGCGTGACTCCGAACGCCCCTCGAGCCTCCAGATCAACGACCAAGAGACGGACATAGCGCCACACATGCCGATGGTGTTGATCAACCCTGTTCTGAGCGGGCCAACAGGCAAGGAGATCGGCTTCGAAGGTTGTTTGAGTTTTCCCTCCATCTCCGCCGACATTTGCCGTGCTGAATCAATCTGCGTCAGCGCCATGGATGTGAATGGCAAACCGCTGTCTTTCCGCTGCAGTGGTCTGTTGGCGCGCGTCATCCAACACGAGAATGATCATCTCCATGGCGTGCTATTCGTTGATCGAATGGACTCCGCCACCAAGGTCAGCCTCGGCGGTGCCCTCAAGCGACTGCAAAAAGAAACCCAGGCCGATCTGCCGCCCGCCCGCAAGCGCGGAGGCCGCGGCCTTTTGACCTCCCGTCGGGCGTGATGGATTTTCTCCATACACTGTTGGGTGCCTGTTCCGGGATGAAGTTCTACCAGCTGGCGCTGGACTGGACTCCTGCTGCTGCATTGAAGTACCTCCTGAAGTTGGCGGTTTTCCTGGCGTTGATCGGCTCCCCTATCATCCTCTGGAGCAGCTATCGTTGGGCTGATACTGCGCTGGACGAACTCGAGTACTCCAAGGCGTTGCCCGAGTTTTTCATCACGAAGGGCCGCGTGCATTCCACGGCACCGCAGCCTTATCACCGTCTCTTCCGGGACTTTGCCTTCGTTCTCGACACGACCAATCCCAAACCACAACCTCCCGCTGGCGCCGTTGCCGGTATCACGGTCACCGCCGACAGCATTTTGGTTTGGTCAGAAATCAATCCGAATCCGACCCCGATTGAGACCGCGCTATTCCCTGACGGACGGGTGGACGCCGCATATTTGCGTGCGCTACTGCGCGCATCGCTTTGGTTCAGCAACATCGTCTTGGCTCTCATAATACTCCCGGTGTTTTTCTGTGGCAGCCTGTTGCAGGTGGCATTGTTTGGCGGCCTGGCATCGTTCATGGAACAAGGCATCGAACCCAGCTACAGGTTTGACCAACTATTCAGCTTTGGAACGCTCGCACTGACCCCGGCGACTATCGCCTTCCTGGTCTACATGGCTTTTGGGATCGACTTCTCCAGCCTGTTGTTGGTCTTTCTGATCGTTTTCGTGTTCTACTTCACTGGCAGCACGTCCGCCTGCCGTCGCCTGTTGTTGCCCCCCGGCTCCAGGGTGGATGACGATGAATAGCCGATTGCAGCACCCCCGGCCCTTGCAGATTTTTCTGTTGTCAACGGCTCGCACGGGACACAATTCTGTAATTCGATGAACCGGAAATTGGCTCACTTGATGGATCATACGGTGATCCGTTTCGCCACGTGCATGATGCGAGACGGTCATCAGGATCACGACGAGCACTCGGAACAACAAGAGAACTGGCGGTCATATCCGCGCGACCTCGGCTCGTGGGACACCCTTTTTGCGTTGCCGGAACCGATGCCCGACCTCCACGATTGCCTCGGCAATCCGCTGCACCTCGGTCCGGTGGTCCATCGGTCCTTTCAATTCGACAGCCCCCTTCAATCGCCGTGGGCGGTGAACAATCGTGTCAACGGCAACTACTTCGTCGGCAGCAGTGACGACACGCTGAAACGCCCTGTTGTCCTCTTCCTGCACGGCTGGAACGCCAGTATCGCCTACTACATCAACTACTGCCGCACCGGACATCGCCTCGCGCGTCGCGGCATACACTGCGCTCTCGTCAACCTGCCATATCACGTCCGCCGAAAGCCAAACCGCTGGAACGAGTATTTTCTCACCGAGAACATCTCGCGCACCGTTCAGGCCGTGCAACAGGCCGTGATTGAAGCACGCATTATCCTGCGGTGGCTGCGTTCTTTCCATCGCGGGCCGGTTGGAGTCTGGGGTATCAGCCTTGGCGGCTGGATCGCCAGTATTCTTGCCTGTGTGGAACGCGAACTCGATTTCGCCGTGCTAATGACGCCTGCCGTGCGGCTCGACAGGCAGGTCTGGGAATTGCCATTCCTGAAAGCGATGAAAACGTCATTCCTCGAACAAGGAGCGACGCAGGAAGATATCGCGCGCATCGCCGCGCCGTTGTTGCCGAAATACCATCAGCCGCTCCTCGAACGCGACCGCATTCTCCTGATTGAAGCACTGTATGACCAGTTTCTCGGATCGGAGACAACCGAGGAACTCTGGAACGCATGGGGCAAACCCCGCATTGAGCGTTACAACCACGGTCATATCAGCATCCTGATGGACGCTGGCGTTCTGCAAACCGCCACGGACTTCATCAAGACAATCCAGCGACGGCCAACGGAATCATAGACGCGCATGGTCATCGAAGTTCATGATCTGGTAAAGACGTTCAACAGCACGATCGCTGTGGACCGATTGAGCTTCACCGCGCAACGCGGTGAAATCCTCGGCCTGCTCGGCCCCAACGGCGCCGGCAAAACCACCGCCATCCAGATGATCCTCGGCATCATCGAGCCGACAAGTGGCAATATTCGCGTCTTCGGTCAAGACATCGGCACGCACCGGCAGGCGATTCTCCAACGTCTGAACTTCTCCAGCGCCTACGTCAGCCTGCCGCAAAACCTCCGCGTCATGGACAATCTCCGCATTTTCGCCCGCATCTACGGTGTCCCCTCCTGGCGCGAAAAGGCAATGGAGTTGCTGCGGCTCTTCGAAATAGATCACTTGGCGACGCGCAAGACCGGCCAGCTCAGCAGCGGCGAGAGCACGCGTCTCCATCTCTGCAAAGCGCTGCTGAACGCCCCCGAGCTCTTGTTGCTGGACGAACCGACCGCGTCGCTCGACCCTGATATTGCCGACAAGGTCCGCAAGCTTCTCCGCCGTATTCAACGTGAGCGCGGCATCACCGTCCTCTACACGTCGCACAACATGCGGGAGGTCGAGGAAATCTGCGACCGCGTCATCTTTCTACACCACGGCCGCAAGATGGCTGAAGGCCCGCCCCGCGAGGTCATCGCCCAGTTCAACCAGCAATCGCTGGAGCAAGTCTTCATTCGCATCGTCCGCGACGGCGAACTCCAATCCTCCGATCAGAAATCCGAGCAATGAACCTTCGCCGCATTACCGCCCTGCTCCTGCGCTACCTGCTGCTCTACCGGCAAAGCTGGACGCGCATCATGGAGATATTCTTCTGGCCGGTGATGGACCTGCTCGTGTGGGGATTCCTCACCTCATATTTGCTTCAGGTTGGCTCCAGCCGCGTGCCTACCCTCATCACGTTCCTCATCGGCTCCATGATCTTTTGGGACCTGCTCTACCGCGCCCAACAAAGCGTTACCATTTCCTTCCTCGAAGACGTCTGGGCACGCAACCTCCTGAACATTTTCGTCGCGCCCGTCACCATCGGGGAATTCCTCACCGCCACTTTCGCACTCGGCGTCATCAAGGTCCTTATCAATGGCCTCGTGCTCGCGGCGCTCGCGTGGGCGCTATATGCCTTCAACGTCTTCCAACTCGGCTTCACGCTCATCCCATTCGTCCTGAACCTCATGCTGATGGGTTGGGCGATGGGGATGGTCACAGTCGCGCTCATTATGCGCTGGGGACACGCGGCCGAGGCACTTGCGTGGGGCATACCGTTTCTGGTCCAACCACTCTCCGCCGTCTTCTATCCGGCGAGCATTCTGCCGGCATGGCTTCAGCCGGTCGCATGGATTCTGCCATCCACCTACGTTTTTGAGGGAATGCGGCACGTTCTCGCCACAGGTCAGGCACCATGGCACATGTTTTGGTGGTCGCTCGGGCTGAACGTCATTTATCTCACGGCCTCCGGCCTGTTTTTCCGTCATATGTTCAGTGTCGTTCGCAAGAAAGGATTGCTCGCAAAACTCGGAATGGAATAAGGCTTAACCATGACTCCTGCCCTGTTCCTTGCCTTACAAGCGGCGAAACAAGATCCCGCGCTGCAAACGCGCGGCGACCGCAAAATCCTCGTCACAGACATCCGCCCGGACAGCGAACAGGAAACCACAGTCGTCGTCTGGCGCGCGTCATCACCTCCAGTCAAATGTCCCGTCGTAACGACGCACGATACCGAGCTGGCCTTTTTCACCGAACGCGCCAAACAGACACGCCATTGCCACAAGATTGGCACGGAGATTTACACCTTGCTCGAAGGCGCAATGACCATCGAGGTGGCCGGAGATATCTACACCCTCGCTCCCGGCGATACGCTTGTGATCAAACCAGGAACTTGGCACGAGGTCAAACGCGACAGCCGGTTTCACTGTCAGGTAGTCACCGCGAACTGCGCCGGCATCAAAGACCGGCACGAGAGTCGGGCTGGAATGATTTAGCCACCCAGTTTTTCGCGTCTTCCTTTTCCCATACGGCAAAACACGATGGATGGCATCCTCAGTCTTTTCCCAATATTTCGTCGCGTGAATCGTTCATTACTTTGCGATGAACCGCTATCTTTACATCACCATGAACTGTAATTTTGCTGCCGCAGTCATGCTCGCGCTAGGCGTCAGTGTCGCCCACGCGGATGGGCTGCCGGTTAAACCCCTCGCAACGGCAGAGAACGGCATGGCGATCCTCTCGCCTGTTTCCAGAGCGACGGTGGACGTCCGTGATGGTACGGCTACTGTGAAGGTGCCTGCCAGCATGGTGTTTGTTCCCGCTGGCAAGTTCAAGTTCGGTGAAGGCGCAGAGGCCCGCGACGTTCATTTGGACGCGTATTGTATCGGCCGCTTTGAGGTGACGAACGTGGAATACAAGGCGTTCCTTGATGCAACGCATTATCACGGCGTGCCACGCTACTGGAGGAATGGCAGTTTTCCCGCCGGCAAAGCGAACCATCCGGTGCTCTATGTCTCGCTCGTGGATGCCGAAGCCTACTGCGCGTGGATCAACAAGGAGACCGGCTGGAAGGTCGTCATCCCGACCGCCGATCAGTGGGAGAAAGCCGCGCGCGGTCCGAAAGCATGGCGTTATCCGTGGGGCGACGATAAGGACTCACACTACGCCAATGGCAAGCTCAAGACCCGCTTCAACTACAACGCCGTGTGCGCTGCTCACTTCCTTGAGAAAGAAGCGAAGACAATCACCGCTTACACGGATCGCTCCAACCTCCGTGGCCAAAAGGTCGCGGTAAAGGACATCACCGGCAGCAACGGTCAGCACTTCGGGATTACGCCGGATGGAAATGTCACCGGCTGGATTGACCACCGAACGAACACCGGCTTTGTGAACACGGAGATCTACCGCCGATTGGTGGACGAAGGCGGCTACACCACGCCTGTGGGCAGTTTTGAAGACGGCAAGAGCGTCTACGGCTGCTACGACATGGCGGGCAATGCTTACGAATGGACCAGCACCCTTATCACGGCAACCAATGGCGCCGAGCGTGGCCAGAAGGTGAACGACGTGCGCGGTGGTTCGTGGTATTCCATGGGGCGCAGCGGCATGAGCGTTTGCACTGGCGAAGGCCGCAACGGGCGCAGCGGCTATCATTCGGTTGGTTTCCGTATCGCGATGATCCCAGCCCGCTGAGCACGCGATCCCCCAGCCCACTTCTCATCGGACAAGCTAGTCCGGGCGATGCGCGACCGCTAACAGATTGCGGCTGAAGAGCATCAATGCATGCTCCTTATTCCTTCCCGTCCGCTTCGTCGAAACTCAGGAAGGTTCGCCACTTTTTGTAAAGCTCGGTCGTCGCCCGGCAATCGCCGAGGCAATACTGTGCGATTTCCCGGTGACGACCTTCGGCAAAGAGCTGGTTCATGTCGAGACCCGTGATACCGCTTTCCTTCGGGCTGGGGATGCCAAATGCACGGCAGTAGAAATCGAGGTTGAACTTCCGCGTCGCGCCGTAAAACGAAAGCTGCTCCAGCAGGTCCAGCATGTCCTTCGCATAACGGTTGCCCATCAGATTGCGCGACGGTTTCACGCCGAGGATTGCCGAGCGCAGCATCAGGAACGGGCAGTCGAACGTCCGCCCGTTGAACGTCACCAGCCGTTGGTAGCGTTTCACCACGTCCCAAAACTCCCCAAGAACATCCTCCTCCGTGCCAGAAGCGAACTCCACCAACCCATCATCACTCGTCCACTCCTCGAAGTCATCGGCTTGATAGACCACCTTCCCCTTGCCGGTGTCCACATTGAGCATGCCAATGGCAATCACACGCGAAGTCGGCGCCCAGAGATTCAGTTGCTGGATAACCTCCGCCCGCTTCGCCGCGCGCGCCTCCTCGGTCGCCTCCTTTTCTGCCGGCCTCATCAAGTACTCCTTCTGGGCTTCATCCAGCGAATCAAAATCAACCCCCGATGTTTCGATGTCGAAGAGCAGTGTGTTCATGACGAGAAGAAATATGAGAACAAAGACAGCAGTCGCTACCTTTCGTACAAATAGACATTAAAATCGATCGTAATATCCAAATGATCTCCTCCCAGCAGTTTCAATTCCTGTGGCCAAGCATCGAACGGTGCCGAATCAGTCACGGCCTTCTGGCAGTGCTTCTCCAAGATAGATGATGCAGTGTTTTTCAGGACTTTCACATTGCCCACACGCCCGTCTGGGTAAAGCGTGAAACCGAGTTTCACTACACCCGGCTGGCCGTCAGCGTAATATTGGTCCAACATGAGCGTCCAACACCGGCCAATCTTGCCAAACATCTTCTTGCTGTAGGCGCCTTGCGGCATGCCGATCACGTTCATCGCCACTGGGCCCCGTCGCGGCTCAGAGACAGCAGGCTTCGCTGGTGTTGCAATGGTGGGCAAGCCATTCGTGGTCGAGGCGCTTGGACGCTCTTTCCGATCCTTCCCGTCAGGGCTGTCTGCCGAAAAAACACAGGCGGCAATGAAACAGGAAGCGAGACCCATCCCCGTCAGTCGCGAAGCACTGCATGTCTTCATTGTCGCAATATCGAAAGCTAGCGTGCTTCTTGTGAAACACTCTGTCGCGCACAAAGCAACTTCCACGCACTTCGTCGCAAGACTGAAACCGCGACTCGAAGAAATCAAGTGGGATCTGCTCTCCATTGCTGGACATGCCCTCTCGCAGCAGAGGCGCACATGGAATACATCCGCAATTCACGTGATATCAAGCACATCGAGTTTGCTGCTGATGCATGGTTGAAGGCGAGGAATGCCGGGTTCTAGCTCTCAGAAGCAGCCCCTCCAGCCATCAGGACCACCCGAAACCCGACATCGTCGTTGCGGAAATCAGGCTCCAGTTTGTCGCGACAACTCGCCGTGAGTTGGGCAGGATCATTACCGAACCCACCACCCCGCAATACTCGACAGGTTCCAGAAGCCGGTCCCTGAGGATCTTTCTGCGCGCCCCCAGCATACCCTCCATACCAATCACTGACCCACTCTCTGACGTTGCCGTTCATGTCGTAGAGCCCCCACGCATTCGGCTTCTTCAGGCCCACGGGCTGCGTCGAACCGCGAGCATTCGCAGAATACCACGCGTATTCCACCAACTTGCTCTCGTCCTCGCCACAATAATACCTGGAAGCACCACCCGCCCGGCACGCATATTCCCACTGTGCCTCGGTTGGCAAGGATGCCCTCAAACCGCGCACTCTCGTGTTCAACGCGGTGAGAAACCGCCGACAATTGTCCCAACTGACGTTCTCCACAGGGTTCTTCTCGCTCCTGTTGCGGCTCGGATTGGTGCCCATCACGGCTTGCCATTGTTCCTGCGTCACTTCGTATTTGCCTATGAAGAACGGCTTGCTCAAGGTGACTTGACGAGCTGGTTTTTCGTCATCCTTGCCTTTGTCCGATCCCATCCAAAACGCCCCTGACCGGATGAAGACCAACTCCATCTTCACTCCACCACCAAGGTCAATCGACATGTTCTCGCCGCTACAATCCGTGCGGACTGCGGGCAAGACCCCGTGGGGATTTCTATGGCCGACAGGATCTCGCCACTGTTCCTTGTTGCGACCAAGGAAATCGGCAAGCTTATCAGGTAAACCGACCTGTCGCATTTTGTCTTGAACAGCAGCGATATCGTAGTCAAGACGCTTAATCCGGACGCACTGGGCATCGGTGTCGTAGATCACATAACCGGTCTTCGGACTGCCGTCGCGGGGCTGGCCTACAGAGCCGACGTTGATGAAATACTGGCATCCCTCCTTGATGTCTATGCTGCTCCAACCGTGTTCCGCCCGGACGGGTCCTTCCTTGATGAACGCGAGTGGAACATGAGTGTGGCCAAAGAAACCCACGCGAGTGGTCTGGCGGCTCATAGAAGAAGCCGCGGCGAGACGGTCGAAGACGTAGCCCCAACTCTGCGGCATGTCGAGCGTGGCGTGGACAAGCGTGAAACCATGCACATGCAGCACCAGAGGCAGGTTGGCGAGATACTTCCGGTCGTCAGCGTCCAGTTGTCTGCGAATCCAATCGATCGCTCCGGCGGCGATGGGATTGAAGCTCATGGAGCTGATGTCGGCCGAGGCAAGATAATCGTGGTTACCGAGGACACACGGACATTTGAGCTGGTCGCGAATGATGTGAAGGCACTCCCTGGGACTCGGTCCGTAGCCGACGATATCACCGACGGACAAATACTCATCAACCTTCTCGCCCTCAGCGTCAGCCAACACCGCTTGCAGAGCTTCGAGGTTTGCGTGTATGTCTCCGAGAATCGCGATCTTCATCAGCGTCCGTCCAACACACTAAACTGAGAGATAACGCACCTTGGGAGTGTGCACCGCCCAAAGCCTTACTTGACCAGTTTCTCCGCCGCCTCGAACGCACAACGAGCAAGAGAACCCTGGAAGACGCCAATGCCTATCACTGCCACCATCGTCACCCAGAGCAGCACCCGCATCGGCCATGCGACCTTGATCGCTTCAGTTTCGCGCGGCTCCTGCCAGTACATCACCTTCACAACGCCGAGGTAGTAGTAGAGCGACACAGCGACGCCGACCGCACCGATGGCAGTGAGACACCACATCTTCTGACCGATGATGGCCGCAAAGACGAGGAACTTGGCAAAGAAACCCGCCATCGGCGGCACCCCCGCGAGCGACGCCAGCGCCACAGTCATCGCCGCCGCCAGCAACGGCGAGCGTTGCGACAGGCCGGCGTAGTTCTCGCGCTCGTCGTCGGGCAACGTTCCCGCAAGGCAGGAGATTACAGTGAAAGCGCAGAGGTTGGTGAAGAGGTACGCAAACAGATAGAACAGCACCGCGCCGACGCCGAATGTATCCGCCGCTGCCACACCCAGCAGCAAAAAGCCAGCGTGACTGATGCTGGAGTAGCCGAGCAGCCGCTTGACGTTCCGCTGCGGAATGGCAGCCAGATTGCCGTAAAGAACGCTCAACCCTGCCAGCGTGCCGATGACGAGAACCCACGCCGGCTTCATCGGCAGCAGCGCGTCAAACAATACACGCAACAACAACACAAAACCCGCCGCTTTCGAGCCTACGGCCAGAAATGCCGTCACCGGTGTTGGCGCGCCTTGGTAGACATCGGGCACCCATGATTGGAACGGCACGGTCGCGATCTTGAATCCCAGCCCGGCCAGCACCAGCAACAAGCCAAGTTTCAACGGCGCGCTTGCAGCGTGGGACTTCAGGAATGCCGCGATCCCCGCAAACCCAGTCGTTCCCGTTGTGCCGTAAACAAACGTGATGCCATATACCAGAACCGCCGACGAGAGCGCGCCCAGAACCAGATACTTCACACCAGCCTCCAGCGATTGCTGCTGCCGGCGCAACCAGACGACGAGGATATAGAAGCTCATCGTAACCGTTTCCAACGCCACGAAGAGCATCAGGAAATCGTTCACCGACGCTGTAAACATCATGCCCGTGCAGGCAAATATCAGCAGCGCGAAGAACTCGCCGGCTCCGCCTTCAAGTTGACGCGCGAAACCGACCGACATCACAAGCACCAACGCCCCCGCTATCAGGAACAGCCGCTTGAAATACAACGCCGTCAGGTCATTGACCCACATGCCATTGAAGCCACTCTGGGCGGCTGCGTAACTGTCGCTGACGACGGGGCAACAACTCCACGCAAAAACCGCCAGCAAACCCACCGCGCCGACGTAACCGAGAAAACGCCGGTCGCGCCGCTGCACGAACGCCTCCAGCATCAGCACCAGCATGGCCAGGCCGCACGTCGCCATTTCAAGTTTGAGCAGCGAAAAATTCATGTCATCTCTTCGAAGCAACCGCTGGCACCGCTTTCTCGATGGCGGTGATGATCTGACCCGTCGCGGGCTTGATCGCTTCCACCAGTGGTTTCGGATAACAACCAACCCAGATCAACACGCCCAGCAGCAATAGATACGGCACACGCGCAAAGATGTTGGCATCCAACAACGACTGCCACTTTGCCGGCGTCGGGCCAAAACAGATGTTGCGGACCGCGCGGAGCATATAGACTGCGCCGATCACCGCCCCACCCCAGAAGGCCAGCAGCACCGGCCACGACACATTCGCCACGCCAATCTTCGTCTGCCACGCCGGCACCTGCCATGCGCCAAAAAGCACCATTACCTCACCCGCAAAATTCGCAAATCCCGGCAAACCCACCGATGCGAACGCTGTCATCACAAGCAACGTACCCACAAAGGGCATTGGCCGGCAAAAACCGCCCAATTCCGGGATCTCGCGTGTGCCGGTCTGCACATAGAAGTAGCCGCTCAACGCGAACGCAAGCGCCGCCAAAATTCCATGCGCGAACATCACCAGCACAGCGCCGGTCAACCCAATGAATGTAAAACTCGCGATACCGAGGAACGCAAAACCCATGTGTGCCACACTGGAATAACCCAGCAAGTAGTTGAAGTTCTTCTGCGTCATCGCAACCAGCCCGCCATAGACAATGTTGCAGAGCAGCAGCACCAGCAGCACATTGTTCCAGTCGTGCGCACCCACCGGCAACAGCGGCAACCCAATACGGATGAGCGCGTAGAGACCAAACTTCTTCAACACGCCTGCGTGTAACATCGCCGTCGCCGTTGGCGCGCAGCCGTAACCGATCGGTGCCCACGTATGGAACGGCACCAGCGATACCAGCGTCCCCAATCCAAAAAGCAACATCGGGTAAATGAATCGCTGGACGTTTGCCCCCAAGGGATGACTCCGCACGTAGTCGAGCAACTTCGTCAAATCAAACGTCCGCTCAGCCGCCGGTGGCGCGAAGTAGAGAGCGATCAGGCCGATCAGCGCCACAAACGCGCCCGCGCTGAGGTAAAGCGTCATCTTCATCGCGGCATACTCGCGCTTGCCGCTCCCCCAAATGCCGATCATCAAGAACGTGGGGATCAATGCCAGTTCGTGGAAGAAGTAGATGAAGAAAATGTCCAGCGATACGAACATGCCCATCGCGCCGCTGATCATGATGAGCAAAAGGACGTAAAATTCCTTTTGCCGGTGCTGGATGTCCCACGACACCATTGTTGCGGCACAGCCGACAATACCCGTCAGCAAAACCATCACGACGCTGATGCCATCCACACCAACGCGCCAGCTCAAGTCCAGCTTCTCCACCCATGTCACGTGGTTTGTGAACTGGAAACCGGTGTCGTTGACATTGAACCACGCGAACGCCAGGCAGCCAAGCACCACCGTGATGAACGAACCCAGGATCGCCACCCAGCGGATGGCCAGCGGTTTCTTCGCCGGCATTAAGCACAGCCCCGCCGCAAACACCAACGGTGTCAGGATCGTGCCATTCAATATGTTCAAAAAGTCCATGCGTTACCTGACCAGGCAGTAAAGGATGATCGTCGCACCCGCGGCAAACCAGAGTGCGTAGGTCTGGACGTTGCCGGTCTGGAAAAGCCGCAGCACCTGCCCCGTGCCCCGCGTCGTTGCTGCCAACCCGCGCACCACAAGGCCGGCGATGATCCATCGGTCCACGAAGCCGCACAGCCACGCGACCGTGCCCTGCCCAACCTTCACCAACACCATGTAAATCTCATCCAGGAAGAACTTGTTCCGCAACACCCACGAAATCACCGTCAGTCTGTTCAACGGATCGGTTGTCGTGCCTCGTGCGTAGAGTACCACCGCTGCGCCCGCGCCGATGGCAAACGCCGCCAACGCTGTGATCATAACGCTCCCTGGCGCATGCTCGGCGCTGATGGCTTTGCTTCCCGCCAGCCACTGCGGGATTCCAAACCAGCCACCACAGATGGACGCCACTGCCAACACGATCAGCGGCCCAAGCACCACCCATGGGCTTTCATTGGCCTTCTCCGCGTGTTCACCACGCGTCTTGCCAAGGAACGCCACAAAGAAGCAACGGAACATGTAGAACGCTGTCAATCCCGCCGTCACCGTCGCGAGGAGGTAGAGACGAGAATTCCGTTCATACGCGAGTCCGAGGATGGCTTCCTTGCTGTAGAAGCCGCTCATGAACGGAAAACCGCAAAGTGCCAGTGTGCCAACGGCAAAACATCCGGCTGTGATGGGCATCTTCTTCAGCAGGCCGCCCATCTTCCAGATGTCCTGCTCGCCGTGGTGCAACGCAATAATCACGCTGCCGGCGCACAGGAAAAGCAGCGCCTTGAAAAACGCATGTGTTGAAAGATGGAACATCGCCGGCATGTAACCGCTGCCCGCCGGGTTGCTCAGCCCGACGGCCATCACCATGTAACCCAACTGGCTCAACGTCGAGTAAGCCAGGATACGCTTGATATCGTTCTGCTGCGTCGCGATCAATGCCGACATCAATGCCGTAATGCCGCCGGTCCACGCGATAATCTCCATCGCCACCGGGCTGCCGAAGACGAGGAACGAAACGCGGCAGAGCATGTAAACACCCGCTGCCACCATCGTCGCGGCATGGATCAACGCACTGACGGGCGTCGGACCTTCCATCGCATCAGGCAGCCAGACGTGCAGCGGGAATTGCGCGCTCTTGCCAACAGCCCCGCAGAAGATCAATACCGTCGCCACACCCAGCAGATTCGCGTCCACCGGATGTCTCGTGAGGTAGCTCTGTGCGCGAGCAAAGTCCATCTCGCCGGTAATGCCCCACAGCATCAGGATGCCGATCAGGAAACCAAAATCTCCAAGCCGGTTGACGAGGAATGCCTTCTTTCCCGCCTCTGCCGCGCTGGGCCGCTCGTACCAGTAGCCGATGAGCATGTAGCTTGACACACCGACGAGTTCCCAAAAGACGAACATCATCAGGAAGTTTCCCGACAACACGATGCCGAGCATCGAGAACACGAAAAATGACAATTTGGCAAAGAAACGGCTGATGCCCGGGTCGTCCTGCATGTAGCCGATGGAATAAACCATGATACACAACGACACCCCGCAGACTATCATCATCATCAACCCACTGAGCTTGTCGAGCGACCAGTTGATCTCCACCGTCAGGTCGCCCACTGATAGGAACTCGTAGAGAGGACGATTCTCCATCACCGCGCCATCACGCAACGCGCCGAATGCGAAGTAAGCGAATAACGTCGAGCCGAGCAGAAAGGCGATGGCAATGCCCGCTGGCGCCTGCCGCTCCATGAATGGGCCGAAGTCGGCGTAGAAGGCCGATTTGTGGCAAAGCAGCCAGATGACCACCGCCGCCGCCAACGGCCCGGCCAGCACCCGCAGCAATAGTCCACTCACGTCTTCCATGCGTCAGAGCCTCATCGAATTGATTTCGTCCACCTGCACCGTCTGGCGGCGCCGGAACAACGCGACGATGATCGCCAACCCGACCGCGACTTCGGCCGCGGCGACCGTGATGATGAAAAATACAAACACCTGCCCGTGCAGGCTGCCATTGAACCGGCTGAAAGCCACCAGTGCGAGATTGCTGGCGTTGAGCATCAGCTCCAATGACATGAACACAACCAGCGCATTGCGTCGGAGTAAGACGCCCGCCAAACCCAGCGAAAACAGCAAGCCGCTAACGATCAAGTAATGTTCGAGGGTGACCGGGATCATTTCGTCTCCTTCCTCGACAACACCACCACGCCGACCATTGCGATGAGCAACAGCACCGATGTGACCTCAAATGGCAGCAGATATTGAGTGAACAACAACTTGCCTATTGCCTCCGTCGTGCCAGCCACTGTCTTCGCGCCCTGCCCCCGCATCATCGTGACGACACTCGCCACTTTCCAAGCCAGCGCACCAACCACAACCAAGGCGCCAAGCACCCCAAATCGTTTGAACCGCCGCACATTCTCAGTCTTCAGTTCCAACAGCATGATGACGAACAGGAACAGCACAATCACCGCGCCGGCATAAACCAGAACCTGCACAATCGCCAGGAAGTAAGCCTCCAGCAGCACGAACAGCCCCGCCATGAAGAACAGCGACAGCACCAGGAACAACGCGCTCGTGACCGGGTTGCGGCCAAAGACCACCAACACCCCGCTCAGGAGCATCGCGATGCTGAAAAACCAAAACAGTTGGTCGTGCATGTCGTCCGTCGTTCAGTCTCGATTGGGAGTCATTTCTTCTGCCACTTCTTGATGGGGTCCGGCAAGGTGCCGCCGAGTTCGAGGAGTTTTTCCTTGTTGAACACCATCGCCTTTCGCGAAAGGCCATTCAAAGCATACGGCCCGCGCAGGAAAATCGCCTGCTCCGGGCAAACCTCTTCACAATAACCACAGTAAATACACCGCAACATGTCAATGTTGAACTCCGCCGGCGTCTTCTCAACCTTGGCGTATTTTGCGTCCGCCGGATACTCCATCGGCTTGATGGTGATGGCCCGCGGCGGACAAACGAACTCGCAAAGCTGGCACGAGACACATTTGACACGGCCTTCCTCGTCCTTCACAAGCACCGGCTGACCACGATAGCCCGGCGGAATCTCCGGCTTCTCCTCCGGATACTGGAGCGTCACCTTCTTGCGGAAAATATGACTGAACGTCAGCGTCAGGCCGGACACAATCGCCGGCACGTAGAGCCGTTCTGCAAGCGTCAGTTTGGGGCGTTCAAGTTTCATTTGCACCACCCCGCCATGATCACGCCTGCCACGATCAAAATGTTCACCAGCGCCAGTGGCAGGAACACCTTCCAGCCGAGTCCCATCAACTGGTCATACCGGAAGCGCGGCAGCGTCCAACGCACCCAGATGAAGAAGAACAACAGGGCGAACAGCTTCGCCAGGAAAATGCAGACATGCGCAAGACCGACCACCACGCCGCCCGTTGCCGGCACAAACGGCAGAGACCAGCCGCCGAGGAAGAGCGTGACCATCAGCGCCGACGCCGCGATCATGTTCGTGTATTCAGCCATGAAGAACATGGCGAACTTCATCGAACTGTATTCAACGTTGTAGCCGCCGGCCAGTTCCTGCTCCGCCTCCGGCAGGTCGAACGGCAGACGGTTCGTCTCAGCAAAGGACGATGCCAGATAGACCAAAGCCGGTAACCAGTTCCATGGATAGCAGATCAGCCAGAGATGATTCGCCTGCCAGACCACGACTTCGCTGAGCTTGAGGCTTTCCACCTGCATGAAGAGCGGGATCACCGACAGGCCGAGGCAGATTTCGTAGCTGATGAGCTGTGCGCTGCTGCGAATGCCGCCGAGCAACGGGTATTTCGAGTTGCTCGCCCAGCCAGCAAGCACGATGCCATAGACGCCCAACGAGGCGATTGCGAAGGCGAACAGGATGCCGACATTCACGTCGGCAACGATCATCGGCACACTGCCGAGCTGGCTGCCAAACGGGATGACCGCAAACACCACCAGCGCGGGAGACATGGCCAGCATTGGGGCGAGCCAGAAGAAGAACTTGTTCACGTGCGCCGGCACGAAGTCCTCCTTGAGAAGGGATTTCATCGCGTCCACGATCGGCTGTCCGAGCGCCCACTTGCCGCCCAGCGCGACCACGCTGCCGTCCTTGCGAATCCAGATCGGAATACCGACCCGGTTCGGTCCCAGCCGGTCCTGAATGAACGCGCAGACACGCCGCTCCACCAGCACGATGTACGCGCAGATGAACAGCACCACGCCCAACACGCAGGCAATCTTGATCAGATGTATGAGTATTGCTTCCATCTAACTCACCGAAATCTGCACACCTTCATCACCAATCTTCGACAACGTCAATCCCGCCAATGCAGGCACGTTGCCCGCCATATCAGCAAACAGCGCGGCAATGTCGAGGTGATTGTCCACCCCGCCCAGTTCCCGCAGCAGGCCGCGGAAAATCTCCCACTCCGGCATCGCTTCACCACCGAGGCTGATCGCCGGCCAGACCCGCTGGAGACGGCCCTTCACGCTCGTGAAAGTTCCACGCTTCTCTGCAAACGTCACACCCGGCAACACGAAGTGAGCCACCTTCGTCGTGGCAGTCTGCTTGAAATCGACCACCAACAGCAACGTCAACTTCGACAACAAGTCCGCGCCAATGCCGTGCTTGGTCACATCCTCCTGGTGCACCACCAGCGTCTTGATCCTGCCGCTCTTGATGCCGTCCGCGATCACAGCAATCTTCGACCCCATGGGTTCAGCAGCAACACCGAATAGCTTCGCGCCCGCGCTGTTCGGGTTCCGATCGGCCTTGACGAGGAAGTTGTCCGCCGTCCATGAGCGCGGCACACAATCCGACACGCTTCCCTTCGCCAGCTTCGCAAAGAGGTAAAGCTCCTCGTTTGTCGCCCGCGCGCTGCCGACGAACGCAACCGTATCGCGATTCGCCAGCGCCGCCCGCAACTTTGGCCCGAGCTGTTTCAGTGCATCGGCGCAAGTCGTCTCCTTCTGCGTCCCATTAACGAGCATCAACGGCTTCGTCAACCGGCCCGCATCGTTGATGAACTTATACTTCAACCGGCCAGTGTCGCACATCCAGCACTCATTGACGGCGTCGTTGCCGCGCGGCGTCTGACGATAGATGACGTTCCCGCGCGACCAAATGACCGTGTTACAGCCGTTGGCGCAGCTCGTGCAAATGCTCTTGGTTTCCTTGAGAAACCACGTCCGCATCTTGAAACGAAAATCCTTGTCCGTCAGCGCTCCGACGGGGCAAAGATCCACGGTATTGAGCGAGTAGTTGTTGTCCAGCTTCCTGCCGGGCCAGCACGTTAGCGTCGAATGACTGCCACGCTCAACGATCCCAAGGCAATCATCTTTCGCGATGTCGCGCATGAAACGGATGCAACGGCTGCACAGGATGCACCGTTCGTCGTCGAGCACGACCCGGGGACCGAAATCTACTTTCTTCGGCTTGTGGACTTTCTCCTCGCGGAACCGCGATGTGCCCGAGCCAAACTCGACCGAATACTCCTGCAGCTTGCACTCACCCGCCTGGTCGCAGATTGGGCAGTCAAGCGGATGGTTGATCAGCAGGAACTCCAACACCGCGTTCTGCGCCTGAGCCACCGCTGCGGAGTTGGTGACCACCACCATGCCTTCCTTCACCGGCGTATTGCAGCCAATGACCAGACGCGGCTGCATCACAATCTTGGGTTTGCCATCGGGGTTGAGTACCGGCTGGCGGTCCGGCGTGAGCATCGCCTCTCCGATTTCAACCATGCACATGCGGCAACTGCCAGCAACCGCGAGCTTGGGGTGATAGCAATAATGCGGGATAAACACACCGGCATGGCGAGCCGCCTCGATCACGTTGATACCCTTCGGCACACGGATCTTGCTGCCGTTGATGGTGACATTCACCATCTCGGCTGTCGGCGCGCTGGTTGTCGGTGTTTCGGCCATTATTTCTCCAACTTCACAAAATCGTCCCTGAACTTCTCAATAAAACTCTGCACCGGCCATGCGCACGCCTCGCCAAACGGGCAAATGGTGCGGCCAGGGATGTTGTCGGCAATGGACTTCAAGTAATCCGTGTCGCCTTTCATGGCGCGGCCGTTGACCATGCGCCTCAGCGCCTTGGCCATCCAGAGCGAGCCCTCGCGGCACGGCGTACACTGGCCGCAACTCTCATGCGCGTAGAATTCTGCGATGTTCGCCAGGGCTTTCGGGATGGAAGCAGTCTCGTCCAGCACCATGACGCCGCCGGAGCCGGCCATCGAACCAATCATCGCGACCGAATCAAAATCCACCGGCACATCCTGCCAACTCCAGTCATACTCGGTGCCGTCGCGTTTCTTGCCCTTGAATCGTTCCTCACAACGGATCACCTTTGCGCTGCTGCCGCCAGGAATGATCGCCTTCGCCTTGCGGCCGCCGCTGATGCCACCACACAGGCCGTTGATCAACTCACCCAGCGTGATCTTCCCCAGTTCAACCTCGTAGCAACCGGGCTTGTTCACATGGCCGCTAACGCACATCATCCGCGTGCCGGTGTTGTTTGGCGTGCCAATCTTCGCGAACTCCGCGCCACCCATGGCGATGATGTGCGGGATATTGCAGAGCGTCTCGACGTTGTTGACGATGGTCGGGCACATCCACAAGCCAAGCACGGCCGGGAAATACGGCGGTTTGAACCGCGGATAGGCGCGCTTGCCTTCGAGGGATTCAATCAAGCCCGTTTCCTCACCGCAGATGTAAGCGCCCGCGCCGCGATGCACAAAGATGTCCAGCGAGTAACCGGAACCCAGGATATTGGCGCCGACGAAGTTCTTCGCCCGCGCCTCCTCGATGGCAGCCAGCAAAATCTTGAAGCCCTCCGTGAATTCGCCGCGGATGTAAATGTACGCGGTCTTGACGCCATTCGCGTAAGCGGCGCAAACAATACCCTCAATGAGCGCGTGCGGGTCCCTGTAGATGATCTGTTTGTCCTTGAACGTACCCGGTTCGGACTCGTCCGCGTTGCAAATGAGATAGATGGGTTTGCCGCTCTTGCGGTCCGCCAGCGACCACTTCAATCCACAACCAAAACCGGCGCCACCCCGTCCGCGCAGGCCGGCTTTGCTCACCTCAGCGCGAATGGTCTCCGGCTTCATTGCCAGCGCCTTCCCCAAGGTTGCATAGCCACCCGCCGCCAGATAGCTCTCCAACCGGTTGGTGTAACCGGGCTGGGCCATCCTGGCGGTGATAAGTTTGCGTTCGACGGCGGCCATGATTATTTCAAGCCTGCGAGCAGTTGTTCAGCCTTCTCTTTCGTCACCTTCTCGTAAAAATCGTCATTGATCATCAGGCACGGCCCGGTGCCGCATGCGGCGAGACACTCCACCCAACTGATGGTGAACTTGCCGTCCGGCGTGGTCTGGTCCATGCCCGTGCCGATCATCTTCTTCAGTTCCTCACAAAGCTTGTGGCTCCCGGCCAGTTCGCAGGACAACGTGCGGCAAATCTTGATGTGATACTTGCCCACCGGCTTGCGGCGGAACATTGGGTAGAAGGTCACACACTCGTAGACGTGGATGGGCTTGCATTCCAGCTTCGCCGCAACCCACTCGATCATTGCATCGGAGACACACCCGCACTGTTCCTGGACCGCGTGCAATACCATGAGCATCGCACTCCGCTTCTGCTCCGCGGGATAGTGCGCCAGCAGCGCATTCACTTCAGTTTCGAGATGGGGAGGCACTTGTTGCATCAGCGGTCGCATTCTCCCATGACAAAATCCAGCGAACCAAGGATCGCCGCGATGTCGCCGATCATATGGCCCTTCAACAAATACGGCAGTGCGCTCAGGTTGCAGAACGATGGCGAACGAATCTTCATGCGCCACGGCACACCGCCACCTTTACTGACAATGTAAAAGCCAAGCTCGCCCTTCGGGTTCTCCGCGCCGAAGTAAACCTCGCCCGGCGGCACATTGGGTCCCTCGGTGACGATCATGAAATGATGGATGAGCTGCTCCATCTTCGTAAGCGCCTGCTCCTTCGGCGGCAATACGCTCTTCAGGTCCGGCGCGTTGATCGGCCCGTCCGGCAGCTTGTCGCAGGCCTGTTTCAGGATGCGCACTGACTGGCGCATTTCCTCCATCCGCACCAGGTACCGGTCATAGCAATCACCTGTCGTCCCGACCGGCACGTCAAACTCAAAGTCCTTGTAGCAAAGGTATGGATGATTCTTGCGCAGGTCGAACTCCACACCGCTGCCGCGCAGGTTTGGGCCGGTGACACCAAAGTCGATCGCGACATCCTTCGGCAACACGCCGACTCCCTGATTGCGATCCACGAAAATGCGGTTGCGCGTCAGGAGCCGGTCCACTTCGTCGATCATCCGCGGAAAATCGTCGAGGAACTTCTTCAACTCGGCGATCCAACCGGTGGGAATATCACGCGCCACACCGCCGACGCGCATGAAGCTGTTGGTGAGCCGCGCGCCGGTCAATTTCTCCATCAGCGATAGCAATCGCTCACGTTCGGTAAACGTGTAGAGGAACACCGTCATCGCAGCCAGATCGAGCGCCATCGCACCCAAACCAACCAAATGCGACGCAACGCGCGCCATCTCGGAACAGATAACGCGTATATACTGACAACGCAGCGGTACCTGCAAACGCATCAACTTCTCCACGGCAAGCACATAGGCAACGTTGTTCGCCAGCGGCGACAAGTAATCCAGCCTGTCCGTGTAGGGCACGAACTGGTTGTAGGTAAGGTTCTCAGCGATTTTCTCGTCACCGCGGTGCAGGAAGCCCACATCCGGCTTCGCATTCACCACCACTTCGCCGTCGAGTTCCAGCACTATACGCAACACACCGTGCGTGCACGGGTGCGATGGCCCCATGTTCAGAATCATCCGCTCACCCGCAACGTCCTCCGTACCCTTCGGTTCCGCAGGCCATGGCGGAGGCGGTGGCGGTGGCGGCGGGGGTGTTGCGTCCGCCGGTTCAGGCGGCGCGGGAGCTTTCGGCGCGTCCGTCTTGGACGCGCTTGGCGGCGGCGTTGGTTTTGCGACCGCCATTGCCGTCGGCTTCGGCGCCGGTGTGGCGGCTGGTTTCACTGCCGGAGCCTGAGCTGCAACCGCAGGCACAGTTGTCGGTTTGGCGGCGACGGGCGTCGATGCCTTCGGAGCAGGCGTCGCAGCCGCCTTCACAGGAGCCGCAGCAGCTTTAGCCACAGGCGGTGGCGGCGGCACAGTCTTCGCAACGACAGGAGCGGCAACCTTCGGCGCAGGCGCAGCAGGCGCGGGCGTTGGAGACGGCTTGGCCGCCGCCGCACCAGTCGGCTTCGCCGGCTCCTGCGTCTTCCCTTCTGCGTTAGGTTTGTCTGTCGTCACTTCGTTTGAAAAATCGCTCGTTATGAACCCTTGGTCCTGTCCCTCATATCCGCCGACAGCGCATTCTCGCGAATCCGCGGCTCGCGCTCGCTCACGTGTCCGGCTGGTACAGTCACAAACGGCCCGCCTTGCAGCGGCGCGGCTTCCGTAAACGCCACCTCCGGCACGTTGCTCGGTTTGCCTTCGAGCGGAAAATCCTTCCGCAACGCATGGAATGGATACCCTTCCCACATCAGGATGCGCCGCAGGTCGGGATGGCCCGTGAACCGGATGCCAAACATGTCGTAGCACTCGCGCTCATGCCATTCCGCGCCGCGCCAAACCTTCGCCACGCTCGGCACTGTTGCGTCCTCTTCCGGCACGTTGACTTTCAGCCGCAGCCACGCGCCGGTCTTGTATGAGTAAAGCAAATAGTCCACCTGGAACCGCGGGTTCGCGTCGTAGTTATCCACACCGCTGATATCCACGAGGTAATCAAACGCCAACGCCGGTTCCTGCTTCAAAAGCGCGCAAGCCTCCGCAATCACTTCACGTGCCACGGTCACGCTCAGCTCGTCGCGCCCCATGACCTTGTCCGAAAACGCCACCGGGGCCCGGACCTTGTCGCCGAAGCGTTTCGTGAGGGAGTTGACAGCAGCGAGTGCGATAGCCATTGAAGTAAATCAGGTTACGTTGGCGGCTGGCGCCTTCTTGAGGTTCTTCAGTCCCGGCTCGCGCAAAATCTCCGTCTGCAGCTTGATAAGAGCCTCGATCAACGCCTCCGGTCGCGGCGGACAGCCGCTGACATACACGTTGACCGGCAATATCTTGTCCACGCCTTGCAGCACAGCATAGCTGCGATACATGCCACCCGTGGACGCGCATGCCCCCATCGCAATACACCATTTCGGATCGGGCATCTGGTCCCAAATCCGCTTCACCGACAGCGCCATTTTATAGGTCACCGTCCCCGCTACGACCATCAGATCGCTTTGGCGCGGCGAAAAACGCATCACCTCCGCGCCAAACCGGGAGATGTCGAACCGCGATGCCGCGGTGGACATCAACTCGATGGCGCAGCACGCCAGGCCCATCGGCATCGGCCAGAGAGAGTTCTTCCGCACCCAGTCCACCGCTGCATCCAGCCGCGTGATAATGGGTTCTTCTTCCAACCTGCTCGTATAGCCTACCGTTGTCGTCGAGTCAGCCATGAACCGCCTTGAACGAAAAAATCCGTTAGAAACGGTAGGGAGATTAATCTGCCTTTGCAAGTGAAAGTTGTATTTTGGGTCATTCCGCCCCTGTCCCCATCCAAATGCTTCACTCCACCCCGTCCTTTGCCAGTTTTGCGAGGACGTTTGCGTTCAGTTCCACCGCGCTGGCCACACGCAAGTCGGCCGCATCAAGGTCATGTTCGGCAGTGAGCCAATTGGGGATCGCAACGGCTCTCATGCCGGCGGCTTTGGCAGCGACGATGCCGGGTTGTGAATCCTCAATGGCCACACAGCGGTCGGGCGCGATACCGAGACGGCGCGCAGCCAGCAGATAGCCTTCGGGATGCGGCTTGCGATGAGTGACGTCGTCACCTGTCACGATGACACGGAAATAGTGCGCCACATCAACTTGCGCGGTGGCACGGTTGATCCACGATGCTTCGGCGCTGGAGGCAAGCGCCAGCGGCACTGCGGCAGCGGTGAGTTCATCCAACAGCGCGCGCACGCCCGGGAGCGGTTCCATTTTGACCACCTGCCAGAAGCGGCGGCGCTTCTCCTCACGCAAGGCGTGGGAATCCACCGGCCGGCCGATGATCTCCCCGAGTTTCGCAAACCAGTTGCGCGTGGCGGACCAAATGCCAACTTCGCCGCGCCATTCCTCCACGGTCAATTCCACGCCGTGCTCGGCAAAAATCTGCCGGTGCGCCTCAAACTCCGGCGTCTCGCTGTCCATAATGAGACCGTCGAAGTCAAAGACGACCGCAAACGCCGGTGATGAAGAATCCGTGGTCACGCCTTCCTGCCGCAACCCGAACCTGCTACTTCGGCTGGATTTGCTTGTAGGCGCCGTAAACGCGCTCGCGGACGACCTCGACGGGCGCATCGCTGACCACACTCACGAGCTTGCCCTTCTTGCCGTAGAACTGCAGCAAGGGCGCGGTCTTGGCCTGGTACTCCTGGAGGCGCTTGCGAACCACTTCGGCTTTGTCGTCATCGCGCTGGATCAACTGGCCGCCCTTGCACTTGGGGCAGTCCTTGCCAGAGAACTCAAGCACGTCGAAGATGGCGCCGCACTTGTTGCAAACACGGCGGTTTGCGATGCGTTCGACAATTATCTCGTCCGGCAAATTGATGTTGATGACGCTGACAGGGCCGAGCTTGATATCCGCGGCAACCTTCTCCAACGCCTCCGCCTGCGCGACGGTGCGAGGGAAACCATCCAGCAACAACGCCGGGGGCGGATTCGTCTTCACCCGCTCGCACAGTGCGTCGCGAACGATCTCAATGATGAGTGTGACGGGCACCAGCAACCCCTTGCTCATGAAACCGCTCAGCTCGACACCGCGCGGACTGCCGCTCTTGGCAATCCCACGCAGAAGGCTGCCGAGGTCAAAGTGCCCTGCCTTGGCTCGTTCCGCGAGCAACTTGGCATGTGTGCCTTTGCCGCATCCCGGCGGTCCCAGAAAAATAATGATCGGTATGGACATGTGTTTTCCTTTGGATTGATTTCGAGAGTCTACTTCATGGAATACGGCAGCGGGAAACGCGCCGTCAGCGCCTTGACCTTGCCCTTGACCTGCTCGGCCACCTGCGCGCTCTCCGGCGCACGCAACACTTCGTCGATGTAATCGGCGATGAGCAGCATTTCCGCCTCCTTCATCCCACGAGTGGTGACGGCAGGCGTGCCGATACGGACACCGCTGGTGACCATCGGTTTCTCGGGATCGAACGGGATCATATTCTTGTTCACCGTGATGCCGGCCTTGTCGAGGGATTCCTGCGCGATCTTGCCGTTGAGTTTCTTCGGGCGCAGATCCACGAGCATCAAGTGATTGTCGGTGCCGCCACTGACGATACGGAAGCCTTTCCCGGCGAGCGCGGTGGCGAGCGCTGCGGCATTCTTGACGATCTGCTGTTGATAAGTCTTGAACGCCGGCTGCATCGCCTCCTTGAAGCAGACGGCCTTCGCCGCGATGATATGTTCCAGAGGCCCACCCTGAATGCCGGGGAAAATCTGCGAGTTCACCGCCTTGGCATGCGCCTCTTTGCAGAGGATCAGACCGGCGCGCGGACCGCGCAACGTTTTGTGGGTCGTGGTCGTGACGATATCGGCGTGCGGAACGGGGCTGGGATGCATGCCGGCTGCGACAAGCCCGGCGATGTGCGCCATGTCCACCACCAACGCCGCGCCCACTTCCTTGGCGATCTGCGCAAACGCCGCAAAATCGAGCGTGCGGGGATACGCGCTTGCGCCGACCACAATGATGCGGGGTTTCTCGGCGCGCGCCAGCTTCGCAACCTCGTCCATGTCAATCCGTTCGGTGCTCTGGCTCAAGCCGTAGGGAACGATCTTGAAAAGCCGGCCGGAGAAGTTCACCGGCGAACCGTGCGTCAGGTGCCCGCCGAAATTCAAGCTCATCGCCAGCAATGTGTCGCCCGGCTTGGCCAGCGCAAAGTAAGCCGCCATGTTCGCCTGCGAGCCGGAATGCGGCTGCACGTTGGCATGGTCTGCGCTGAAAAGCTGTTTCGCGCGGTCAATCGCGATCTGCTCAATGACGTCCACACATTCGCACCCGCCGTAGTAACGCTTGCCGGGGTAACCCTCGGCGTACTTGTTTGTCAGCACGGTCCCCGCCGCTTCGAGAACCGCGGGCGAGACGAAATTCTCGCTGGCGATCAGTTCGATGTTCTCTTGTTGGCGGCGCGCTTCCTTGCAGACGGCCGTGTAGATTTCGGGATCAACTTGTTCGAGTGTTTTCATGGTTGAATCTTGAGACTGCTCTGACGAATCCGGGGCTATTTCGATTTTTTTCACGCGCCGCTCATGGCGGCCTCCCTCGAATTCCGTGTGAAGAAATTTGTCGATAATGCCACGGGCTTTCTCGGGCGTTACATCGCATGCGCCCAGACAAAGCACATTGGCGTTGTTATGCAAGCGCGTGAGCCTGGCGACTTCTTCGCTGGTCACCACTGCGGCGCGAATGCCGGCAATTCTGTTCGCTGTGATGCTCATGCCGATGCCGGTCTTGCAGCAAAGAATGCCAAAATCGAACTTCTTTGCCGCAACGCCCTCCGCCACCACCCGCGCAAAATCCGGATAATCACAACTGGCGTTCGAGTACGTCCCGAAATCGCTGCAAGCCACACCGGCTTTCACCAGCAAATCCTTCACGGCGTTCTTCAGGTCAAAACCCGCATGGTCTGCGCCAAGCGCAACGCGGATGGCGTCAGGCTTCACCACGGCTGCCGCGGGTTGCGCCGCGCTGGTTTCCTCCATGAAACGCAACACACTCGGCATCGCTTCCATAATCGCCGCGCGTGTTTCCACATAGCTCTTCAGGGGCATGCCGATGGGGTCGGGAATGTCCCTCCGGCTACGCGGCAGGTTCTCCATGAACTCCCGCATCAGGAATACCCGCTCCGACACCTCCGGATACGCCATGATGACCGAATCCACATGACCCTGCGTCATCCCAAAAATGTAGTCGGCTTGCCGCACCAGTTCCGCCGTCAACCGCTGGCTGCGAAACTTGGAGAGGTCCACGCCCACTTGCGCCATGGCCTCCACGGCATGTGCGCTGGCCGGCTGGCCATTCGGCGCGCCCACACCCGCTGATAGCACACGCATGTCGCTGTGGCCCGACAACGAATGCCGCGCCCATGCTTCCGCCATCGGGCTGCGACAAATGTTGCCGGTGCAAACAAATAGAATCGTCTTCATTAAAAATGCTGTGACGAGGCGAAAACCGCCGGTTGCCGGAAAATCATGCCGGCGACCGCGGTGTCAGGCCCGTTGTATGCCTAATACTTCTGCCTGTTCAGCCTTTCAAGAGCCAGCCAAAAGTGATGGCACCGTCACCGGGTCTCTCCGCGCTGTCTCGTTGCCATGCCTCCGCAACCCGCCAATAAGATGGAGACGGCCGCTCTTTTTCAAAATGAAGTCATGGAGATTTATCTGACAGAGTTTTTTCTTGATGTCCGAAACGGAAAGACCGATTGATTTTTTACATGGGATAATTATTTTCATCAATTCGGCAGGGCGCCACACGTGCGACTCCCTCCCCTCCCTCCTTGGTCGTACGTGCCCCCCTTCCGGCGGGACGAGCCGGATTGGCGTTTTGCATCGTCTCAAAAGCCCCGCGTCGCAAGACGCGGGGCTTTTTGTTTCCACCGCAAGTCTGTGCCGCACTTGAAAGACACCCCCAATCCATGCCAGCATCCGCGGCAAATCGCTTGCTGATTCGGTTTTATCGCTTTTACCATGACAGCTCTGCATCGACGTCCAACTGCGACCTTTCACCTCATGAACACATACCCTGCGCGCATCCTTGGCATTGGTGCTCTCATCCTCGTCAGCACAGTCACAAGCCCGGCCGCCGAGATCAACAACGACATTGCGTCCCGACTGGCAGACATGCCGCAACCGTGGAAGGAAACTCCCCGGCGACCGAGTCTTGCTGAAATTGCAGCGACGCTCGGACTCTGGTCGGAGCAATATCCAGACCGGTTCACCTTTGAGACCCGCGGCAAAACAAAGGAGGGGCTGCCGATCTTCCTGGTGCGCATCACAGACAAATCGGTGCGCGACGACGACAAACAGGTGGCGCTCATCACGGCCACACACTCAGGAGCAGAGCGCACCGGCACGACCAGTATCATGCACTTCGCCGAATGGCTGCTGGGCAACTCCCGCGAAGCGGTCGAGACGCGGCGCAAGCAGATCGTCCTGCTGATGCCGGTGGTGAACCCGTGGGGTTACGAGATCGCCGAGAGCAACGCCAACTCCCAGGGCATTGACCCTTACAGCGGCCAGCGCGGCAAAGCGTGGGACCTCGCCACGTTGACGCTCAAGGAGCCGGCCAAAGCGCCCGAGATCGTCGCCCTCCAGTCGGTGTTCGACGAGTTCAAGCCGGACGTACAATGGGACATGCACGGGGTGCCACTGCGCTGGAATGGCCACCAGGTCGTCGAGTCGTGCGGCACCGCCTACTCAAACTGCTCGCTGCGGCCGTGGGACTGGCGCATAACGGAAGCAATGATCGCGGAAGCACGCAAGGCAGGTTACGGGATTGACCGCGGCGAGGCGGACACGCAACGGCTCTTTTTCGGACCCGACATGGTGCCACTCGTCGACCGCCTCTGGATGGGCAGACCGTTTTTCTATTCAGCCATGTATGGTTATGCGCGCTATCACACGTTGCTCGGCACTTGTGAAGTCGGCTACGAGGAAAGCGGGGTTGCGCGGCTGCGTGGATTGATGCGCGCCGGCAATCGCATCTGGGATGGCGAGAAAGTTACCGGCTATCCAGTGAACGTAATGAAATCGCTTGTCGGCCACTGGCTCATGGCCTGCGGACCCAACGCAGCGGAACGCCGCCGCAGCCGTGTTGAACTCTGGCAACGCCAGGGAACGTTTACAATGGGCGTCCTCTACCCGCAGACGGATTGCCGCATCGGGCTGGCACTGGCTCTCACCGCGAAAGGCGCGAAACTGATGGACGGCGACCCGAAGAAGCTCGTCGCGAACCTCGCCACGATGCCCAACTGCAACGCGGCCGCCATTCGGGCGTTCCTCGAAGCGGGCCCGGAAACAAAATTCTATTTCGAACCGCCTGACCGTGCACCGGAAGCCCGTGCCCTCGACGCCCCACTTGCCCTTCGTTTGCGCATCCCATACCGCAATCCCAAGCTTTGTGATCTGCGTCTCAACGGCCAACTCCTCCCTGCAAGCGCCAGCAACGGCTTTCAGCGATGGCACGGTGACGGCTACACACAACTCCAGATCAACATCCCATCAGAGAAAGCGCGCCAGAGCGATTTGCTCGTCGTGACCTGCGCCTACGCTCCCGATGTCCGCCGCGAATACGGCTGGCGCCCCCCGGCGAAAATCAAAGATAAGCAGAAATAGGAATGGCAGCCCGGACGGTCGCAACAATCAGCTTCGGTGCAGAATGCGCAGTCCCTTGAGGATGTCGAGCGCCCGCGACAATGCCACGTCTGGCGGCTGGTCCACCTTCGCATTCTCGTTGCGGGTTTCCTTCTCAACCGGCGGCTCGTTCTTCTTTGGTTCGGACGCAGGCTTCTTCTCCTCCGTCTTGCCATTGCCCGGTCCGAGTGTGCGGACCAGTTCCGCCTCGTTGATGCGATGTTTGACCACCTTGGGTTCCAGGCTGGCTCGCAAGTTCTTCTGAGCGTTCGGACCAAGCAGAAGTTTTCGCTCCACCGCCAGGTCCACCTTCACCGCCACATCCGGCTCCACGCCACGCGAGAACAACTTCTTGCCACTCGGCAACACAACTTCAGCGACCGCCAGCGCGAGTTTCTTGCCGCCAACCAACGGCAATTCCATCCGTTCCACCGCCTCGCCTGCCGTGGTGTTTCCAATGATCGCCCCCCGTTGCTGTTCGTCAAATACCGAAGCGAGTGCCTCTGCGCTGCCGACCGTCTCGCGGTTCACCAGCACGATCAATGGTGTCGTAACGCACGGTTTGTCGTGCGTCGCTGTGAAGGATCGCTGCGGGCGTTTCGCGCCTTTCAATATGAAGAGCGGTGTGCCCTTGGCCAAAAACCGGCCCGCTACATCGGCAGCATCAGCGAAGTCGCCGCCGGCCACAAACCGAAGATCCAGGATGATCCCATTCAACTTCTCGCACGGCATCGGGCTGAGCGCGGCATCCAGCGCCTTAGCCGAACCATGATCCAGTTTGCCCAGACGCACATAGAATATTTCATCCCCCAGCGTCTCGGTCTTCGCGATGTCCGGGATACCCTTTCGCGCGGCGGCTGCCTTCGTGTCGATCATCTTCACGCCAAGCCCAAGATGATTGAGAACGCCGCGTGCAGCCGCTTCGTTCAGCTTGCTGTCGCCCAATGCGGAGGGATCAAGATAGAGCCGCTGCAATGCGGCTTTCACCGCCTGCAAGTCCGCCAGGTCAAGGGGTCCGTTTGTTGCTGGCGCGACCGGCTTCGCAGCGTCGTCGGCTGCCAGAACAGCAAACGTGCCCATCGCGGCAACCAGCAGTGTCGAAATCAGTTTCATGTCAAATCCTGTTCCGCGGCTTCAGACTGCCGCCTCCACCCAACCGGGCGTGGATGCCAACACCTTCAGCGCGCGTGCCCCAATGTCCTTGCGGTAATGCGCGCCGTCAAATCGAATGCGAGCGACCGCCTCGTAGGCGCGTTCGCGAGCCGCCTGGAGGTCGCGGCCGAGCGCCGTCACACCGAGCACACGCCCCCCGCTGGTCACAATGTCGCCACCACTGCGCTTCGTGCCGGCGTGAAATACCTGCACACCTTCCAGTTTCGCTGCATCCTCCAGGCCGTGGATCGGTTTGCCCTTCGCATAGTCGCCCGGATAGCCGCCCGACGCCATCACGACGCATACTGCGGCATCGCGCTTGAATCGCAACGTCGCACCCGCCAACCGCCGGTCCACCACTGCTTCCAGCGCATCGAGCAAGTCGCTGTCGAGCCGCATCATCAGCACCTGCGTCTCCGGATCTCCAAAGCGCGCGTTAAATTCCAATACCTTCGGTCCATCCTGCGTCAGCATCAGCCCGGGATAGAGCAAGCCGCGATATTCGATTCCCTCGGCCGCACAACCACTCAGGAACGGTTTCAGGATCTTTTCCTCGGCAGCCTTCATGATTGCCGCCGAGACCTGCGGCACCGGCGAGATCGTTCCCATGCCACCGGTGTTTGGCCCCGTGTCATTATCGCCAACGCGCTTGTTGTCCTGCGACGACGGAAACAACCGGTAGCTCTTGCCATCGAGCAACGCGTGAATGCTCGCCTCCTCGCCCTGCATGAACTCCTCGACGATCACCCGCTCGCCCGCAGCACCGAAGACCTTCTTCTCCATCATCTGTGTGATAGCCGCCGCACTTTCCTCAGGCGACCGGCAGATGATAACCCCCTTCCCCAACGCCAGCCCATCCGCCTTCACGACGCAGGCGCTCAGCGTAGCGGCAAATGCCTTCGCCTCTGCGCTGCTGGAAAAATTGCCAAACCGCGCCGTCGGGATGCCGTGGCGCTGCATGAACTGTTTCGAGAAGATTTTCGACGCCTCGAACCGCGCTGCCGATGCGCTCGGCCCGAACGCACGCAGGCCGTTCTTTTCAAATAGATCCACCACTCCCATCGCCAGCGGATTATCAGGCCCCACCACCGTCAAGTCCGGTTTGATTTCCTTGGCCAGCGCCAACAGTGCCGGCAAATCCTCCGCGCCCACCGGCCTGCACTCCGCCACCTGCGCGATTCCGGCATTGCCGGGCGCAGCGTAAATCTTCTTCACCCGCGGCGATTGCGCCAGCTTCCACGCCAGCGCATGCTCGCGACCACCACCTCCAATAACCAGCAGTTTCATCAGCAGCGCAGGATGCCAGAGCCCGCCAAGGGTGTCAACGAGCGCCCCATCAAGTCATGTTATGCCGCCATCAGCCCTTCAGGAACACGGACTGTTTCGCCGGTGCCAATCGAGTCTTGCTCGGCAAGCTTCGCCGGCGTGTGCTAGAAGTAACCGAATGATTGCACCTGCGAATTTTGCACCGAACGGCGCGCTGGCAGCGAAGATGGCCGATTACTTCGGCCCCAGAGGCGCTCTGTCAACGTCTGGCGGGGCCGGCCAGGCGTTCGAGTTCCGTCCGCAGCAACTCGGCATGGCTGAGGCAGTTGCCAACGCGCTCGCCAACCGCCGCCATCTCGCGGTCGAGGCCGGCACCGGCGTCGGCAAAAGTTTCGCCTACCTTGCGCCAGCCATCCTGCACGCCGTCGAGAACAAGCGCCGCGCTGTCATATCGACTTACACGATCAACCTCCAGGAGCAGATCATCGGGAAGGATATTCCAGCACTGGCAAAGATTCTGCCCGTTCAGTTTACCGCCACGCTGGTCAAGGGCCGCGCCAATTATCTCTGTCCCTGCCGGCTGAAGAAGGCGATGCGTTCCGCCGATGGCCTGTTCCTCTCCACCGAACAGGCGGAGTTGCACCGCATCGCCAAGTGGGCCGCGACAACGCAAGACGGGAGCAAATCCGATTTTGACGTCGAGCCAGACCCGAACGTCTGGGCTCAAGTCTGCTCGGAACGTGGTCTCTGCTCCACCCAGAAGTGCGAGAAGGACTGCAAGTGTTTCTACCAGGAAGCGCGCCGTCGCATGCGCACCGCCGATGTGCTCGTCGTCAATCACCACCTCTTCTTCTCCGAAATTGCGCTTCGCGCCGAGAGCGAGGAGAGCGAGGGCGTGTTGCTGCCGGAGTTTGAGTTCGTGATCCTCGACGAAGCGCATACCGTCGAGTCGGTCGCCGCCGACCATATCGGCATCGGCCTCTCCGAAGCCGGCCTTCGCTGGCTGCTGCATCGGCTCTGGAATCCGAAAACGGAAAAAGGGTTGCTCTCACTTTTCAAAAATGCGGGCGAAGCCGTTCGCGCCGTGGACAATGTGCTCCATCGCAGTGATGAGTTCTTTCGCGCTGTGGACGACGCCGCGAAATGGAAACCCAACGCCAGCACCGTCCGCGTCCGCCAGACGGACATCGTGCCCAACACGCTCGATACGCCCCTCGCCACGTTGCGCGACCGTCTCGTGGACATCGGCAAATCGCTCGCGGACGATAACGAGGACCGCGACGAATTGCGCGAGATGGTTCGACGCGTCAATGAGACACGGAAACAGCTTGGCGCATTTCTCGGCCAAGCGTCGCCGGAACATGTTTACTGGGTCGAGCGGACGGGCCGCCGCCAGCCACAGGTGGAACTGCGGGCCGCGCCCGTGGACGTCAGCGAGGACCTGCGCGAACTGCTCTTTGCATCATTCCCATCGGTCGTCATGACCAGCGCGACGCTCGCTGTTCAGAACCGGCTTGATTACTTCCTCAAGCGCGTCGGTGCGGACAACGCGGAAGCACTGGCTGTGGGCTCGCCGTTCAACTACGAGCAGCAGATGAAGCTCTACGTGCCAAAGGAGATGCCCGACCCGAATTCGCCCGACTACCGCGAGGCCGTCGGCAAGTGGGTGCGGCACTTCGTGAAAATGACGCACGGCAAGGCGTTCGTGCTCTTCACCAGCTACAAGCTGCTGCGCGACGTGGCGGAGGATTTAGAGATGTTCTTCACCGCATCGGGTTTCCAATGCCTTGTCCAAGGCAGTGGCATGCCGCGATCGACGATGCTGAAGAAGTTCAAGGAGGACGTGGACTCGGTCCTGTTTGGCACCGACAGTTTTTGGCAGGGCGTGGACGTTCCCGGGGAAGCGCTTTCCAACGTCATCATCACCCGCCTGCCGTTTGCCGTGCCCGACCATCCGCTCGTGGAGGCGCGTTTGGAAGCCATTGAAGCCCGCGGCGGCAACGCTTTCATGGAATACTCGCTGCCAGAGGCGGTCCTGAAACTGCGTCAAGGCGTTGGCCGCCTCATCCGCAGCAAGACCGACGAGGGCATCGTTGCCATTCTTGATAACCGTGTCCTGACCAAACGCTACGGCCGCGCGTTCATTGAGAGCCTCCCACAGTGTCCGGTGGAGATCGTCTAGGTCTCTACCTCCAAACCTCAAGTGCGCCATCTTGACCTAGTTGGCGGCTCAAAACGCAACTTTTAAGGTCGGATCAGGTCGGATTAGGTCGGATTAGGTCGGATCAGGTCGGATTAGGTCGGATAAGGTCGGATTGGGAGACTGGTATTATGGGTTATTAGGATCGCAGGCCTCCCCCTATGTGTGTGCCAAAAATGACCATTACAAGGCGATACACCGAATGCATTTGTCAAAGAACGAAGGCAAAACCGTCCCGCATCTGTGAACACTCCCTCACCTGTGTTCCAGATTGCCGACAGCCTACGCCGCCAGGAACCGTTTTTGTTTCTTGGAGGTTTCTGAAAAAACCATCCCCCCTGGCACCGATATGGTACAGCAGACCTCATGGGTTACGCAAAGATCACGTTACCGAAATCTCAAGAGTCTTCTTAAGAACACCTCTCCCGTCTGAAACAGGACAACTACAGCATGGCCATTGCACGAAAGAGTTTGACTGAACAAATGCTGATGCCTACATCAAAGCCATTGAATGACTTTGCTTCCACGTTCGTCAGGAACTGCGAGGGCAAGGCAGAACTTTTCTGTTCCAAGTGTTTTACCAGCTGGAGGACTCGGACTGTTCAGCCGAGGAGTTTTTTGTCTCTCTGGAGCCTGAGCGGGCCACGTCCCTAGAACGTTATGAAACCCCATCTTGAGATGGTTATTGCAGGCTGTCTCCTGATTGCGACAAGTGTGTCCTACGCGATTTCCTATATTGGAGGTCGCAGGGGAATGTGGTTGTCTATTGCCGGGCTTCCGGCTCAGATCGTGCCAGGTTTAATAAGCGCGCTTTGTTTCGTCTCACTGGTTGTGTTGTTGGTCATTGCCCTCAGCAAACACAGGCCTGTTGGCAAAACAGTGTTTTCATTGGCGCTTGCGTTGTTCTGTTTCCTGCTCGGGTATGTGATTGTCCCGGCGCAGTTGTTCCAAGCTGGTTTTCGCCAGAGAATCGTGGCAACGGTGTCGCCTGACGAACTGCGACAGATTGCCCGGGCGTGCCACGAGAAATTGCCGGTTCACGGACGCTTGCCGGGTCCGCAGAAGCGGTCGCTCTGGAATGAATCGGAGCACAGATCACAATGGGACCTGTTGATCGGGACAACATCGTTGGGCAAACTGGATCCGTGGCTCACCATCTTCAATCGCGTGGACACGGTTGAGATTGCTTGGGGCGGCGCGTTGGTGGGGCATTGGGGCTTGATCATCCAGACGAACGGCAAGATGAAGACTGGCGACGTCGCTGAGGGAATCAAGACGTTCATCAGCTCAAACTGAATGCCGGGAAAGGGCGACAAGCTTAACCCAAGGATGTGGTTGTACTCGTGGGAGGGGCGCAGTGTTGGTTCCTGCTTTCAATGACAGTGTTGTGAGTCATTGATCGGGCGCGGTTTGATGTCCCCTCATGATCTCATCTGCAAAGCCTGCATACGCCGGGGAGAATATGTGGGACAAAAACCAGCACCCCGATCAACACGGCTGCTATAGCGTTGGCCGCCTCATCCGCAGTAAGACCGACGAGGGCATCGTTGCCATTCTTGATAACCGTGTCCTGACCAAACGCTACGACCGCGCGTTCATCGAGAGTCTCCCACAGTGTCCGGTGGAGATTGTGTAGGCACTGTCGGTAATAACGCAACAACCCTTGTGCGGTTCTGCGATATCCTTTCAAATAGGATGGGCTGCTACGCGTTATATCTGCCAACTTGCAGCGCCTTTATTGGCAGACATGAACCAACACAGTAAAACACCTATGAGGGCAACAGCATCCCTTCTGAAAGCATGCCTCTCTTTCCTAGTCGCGAGTTCCATGTCGGCCTGTATGTCTACTAAAGCAGTTCTTGACGCTGGAAAGAGAGTCGAACTTTTACAGGGTCCTCACGCGATAATAATGGCAGAAGACGGGTCTTTGGCCGCTGAGGTCAAAGCTGTCTATACGAAAGACCGAGGTGGCATCGTTTGTGAGCGAAAAAAGTATTTAATCGCCTCCCGTCCTGTAATTGAAGCCACCATCCAGCAGGCTGCATCAGCAGATTACACACGGCAACTACGGTACCATCTGCGTTTACCAGCGAATACGGTCTACCTCCCCGAACTCCCATACTGTGCTGATCTGGAATACAGTTGGCAACTGGTTCCTGATGATTTTGGTGGCCCGGATGCCACGGTGGATTATCTCCCCACGAAGTTCCGTGAACACTCTACTACGTTCAAACCGAACGAGAAACAAGAGACCATTCACGTGAAGTATTTCTCTGACGGCAAGTCTTACGAACTGCAATTCAACTTCAACGCAGAGTATTTTCGTGTTTACAAGAATCTGGACCTGCCGCGAAGAAAACGAGTTTGGTGGGGATACCCCGTGCAGATTCTTGTCGTACCAGCGTTCCTCACAGACTTGCTAGCCAGCCCATTATGGTTGGCCCTCATCGGCGAGAATCACGAATATATACACTACAAGCCGCCATGGGAGGCATTCTAACCTGCCGACCATCTATTTCACAGTCGCCTTCGCCGCGCCGATGTTTCCAGCTTCGTCGCGGGCGCGGATGAAGGCGGACTTCGTGCCGGGCAGGCGCACTGTAAAGTCTTGCGAGCGGGCGCCAACCTGTGCGCGAGACGGCTGGGCCGGGAACCACTCGTGACCGTCGACGGAAACCTCCACCAGCGCAACCGGCGTCAGCACGTCGGTCACCGTAAATGACACAGCAAGAACACCACCCTTGCCAGCATCAGCGTGATGCACTGTGATAACCGGCGGCGTGTTGTCCACCGCGAACGAGGTGCTCTCCACACTCGAGCTCAGGCCTTTGCCGGGCGGATTCCCCGACGCGTCCGTGGCAACGACTTTCATCCGGTAGTAACCGTCGGGGAATGACCGGGTGTCGAATGTGAAGAAGAAGTCGCTCGTCTTCTCCGCCAACCGTTTCCATGCAGGATCCCCCTCGGCGCGGAGGTAAACATCGAACGTCATCGGGTCCAGATTGGAATCCCCGGCCGTCCACATCGCCGTGCGCAACCCCGGTTGGTTCACAATCTGCACCCGTTGTTTGCGCGCCGCGTCCATCGGATCGCGCCGCGCGTTCGACGACACCATCATGTCGAGTGTGCCCATCATGGGAGGATCCATCTGCGCGCTCTTCTGCAACCCGGACCCGGCGTCATGAATCGTCAGCTTCCCAAACACCGGCCGCATGTTGCGCGCCGTGTAGTACACCGTGACACGATCCAGCACCGCCGCGCGCGCCGCGTCCTGACCGGCGAGTTTCACGCGCAGTTGCAGGTAGCGCGCGGCCGGGCTCTTCAATTCAAAGTCCTCACCGTGCCGCGGCGCATCGCTCCACTCGCTCCAAGTCTTCTCCGGCTTCTCCGTATTGCCGCTGCGACTGCTGACAGAGACCCGGGCGCCCGCGGGAACGCTGCCTTTGACGGACGCGATGCCCCATGTCGAAAAGAACCGCGCATCCAGCGGTTCGCTCTCCCACACGCCTTCGGTGGCACGATGGGCCGTCACATTCCAGACCGCGCCGAGGTTGCTGGTCACTGCCACCCATGCGCCCTGCCCCGCCGGCAACAGGGATGTCACCTGCTGGCCTTCGAGCTTGGCGAGCGTGGTCACCTCAAAACGATTCCGCACCGCGTAGATGACACCCTTGTCGCCCGTGCCCACCAGTGCCGTGCCGTCAGGCGCCACCGCCAGCGAGAACGCGGTGATGTCCCGGCCCGTCCACAGCAATTCGGCATAACCATCCGGGTGGACGCGGTAAAGCTCGCTCTTGCGCACCGTTTTTCTTTCTTCCGTTCTCACGACCGCGCCCGCTGTCAACACCACAGGCGCTGCGGGTGGCTGGCTTTCGCCCAGCCCCAATGCATAGATGTTGCCCTCCCTGTCACCCGTGATGGCCTTCATTTCCTTCAACGCCGGTGCGCAAACAACAAACGCCTTGTCCGGACCGTCGAAGCGGTAGAGATACCCGCCGGGATGCGATCCCGCGAGCAGCCGGCCTGTCTTGTCGAAACCAAGCGAGACGATGTTCGTCTCGTCACTTGCGAAGTACCGCTCGGCCACACCTGCAGGCGAGACCTTGTATATGGCCGCCTTGCTGCCGCACGCCACAAACAAGTGCCCCGCGGCATCAAACGCCAGCGCCCAGATGTATTTGCCCGGCGGATCATAGAAGACCGATGATTTGCCGTCGGGTGTGATGCGATAGACCCTCCCATCCGGCGAACTGGCGGCATAGACATCCCCCTTCCCATCGACCGCGAGCGCGCGAATCTCCAGTTCCTTCGCTGTGAAGAACACGGCCGTCTTGCCATCGCTGCCGATGCGCAACACCTTGCCCTCGCCGCCTCCGAGATAGACATTGCCTTTCGAGTCGCGGATCGCCGACCAGACGATGGGCAGCGACACGTCGCACATTTTCTTCACCGCTGGAGCCAGACGAAGCTCTCCCTTCTCGCTGACGGACATGCCTCGCGCTTCGCCCTTGGCGAATTCCTCGTAGGTGTCCTTGATGAACTTCTGCGCCTCGACGGCCAGCGTAACGCTGGCCGCCATGACTGAAAGACTGGCAATGACAAGAGATCTCATGAGCAACCCGGTTTACTCGATCCTTACTTTCAACATCTGGCTGCCGCGAACCACGGCGTTTTGCGGCACGCGTTTCTCGATCACATCCACCCGCTCGATGCGCGCCGCCTCCAGCATGGTGCGGCTCGAATCGTAAAGTTGCATCGCTGACGGTGGCAGTGCGGGCATTCGCTGGTCGGCCACCACAATCCCGTCGGCCTTCTGGGTCACGCGCAAGTAGAGTGCGTTGTGCGGACGACGCCGGTTGAGCACACTGACAAGCTGGTCAAGATTCTGCGGCCGCTCCACCCGAATCCGTCCGCTCTTCCCATCGAGCGCGTCCGCAGCAGCCGCATCGCCGACCAGAATGTCGAGTTCGCCGGAACGGATGTTCTCCGGAACCTGAAATTCCAGTGTCGCCACCTGTTGCTCGTCACGCCACGGTTTCAGCACGGCGCGCACCTTGATCGTTTCGCCCGGCTTCGCCCTGTCGCGGTCCACATACACTTCGCCGACGTGTGTCTGCCGCCGCTTGTCGTCGAGGTCCAGTTGCAGCGCGATCCGCTCGATTTGCGGCAGCTCCGACCGGTTGTCTAGCAGTTCGCCCAAAAGCGTGGCAATTTCCCGTGATGGATGATAGTGCTCCGATTCACTGCCGGAGTAGAAATTCTCCAGATGAATTCGTCCATGATCCTTCAACTCAACGTCACCCCGGAGCGTGAGGGAGAAGTCGCGCGAGTAGTCCATGCTTTCCATCAGCGTCTCCCCAACGCATGAAGCCGCGATGGATGGCGTCATCGTTTCGTGCAGATAGAGCCGGCAGTTGAACTTCCGCTCGCCGCGGGGACTGCGGAGGCGAATGCTCATTTCCGTCATCGGCGGCACCGGGCCAATCTCACCGGCAATGGCCGTGAGCCGGTCCTGCTGGATCGTGCCAACAACCTGCCGTGTGTTGGAGATCTTGTGCGGCGTCAAATAGCTGCTGATGGTGGCAACGATTTCCGCCCGCGCCATTGGAATCGCCACCTTGCCGTTCTGGAACATGGGATGTCCAAAACCAAGCACGCGATTGCCGCGACGCCACGTCAACGTGCCGGTGCCCGCCATGTGAAGGTCGCCCGTCGCCATTACGGCCGCCAATGCCGCACCTGGCTCAAACGACCCTTTCATCGGTTTGGTTTCCTGTCCCCCGCCGCCCATCACCGGCAACAGCTTCCCATCAAAACCCTGCGCCGCAAACTCCGACCGCAGCCACTCGAACATCTTCGGTCCCAGCCCGCCGATCGTCACCGGCACCGCCAGCGGCCGAAAACCACCCGAATCCGCCGGAAGCAACTGAAACGCCCTCCCCGCCGCATTCGCCACCGTCGGCAGTCC
>CAZGGF010000046.1:0-1931 GCA_964524715.1 uncultured Verrucomicrobiota bacterium
TATCCACGATGGTGAGGCCGGCGGTGTGATTGGCAATGCAGGCAAACTTGCCATGAATGACGATGTTCTCCGTTTGCGAAGGCATCGGCAGTTTCGCCACCTGCCGCCACTGGCAGTCGCGCGTCTCATAGACGGTCAGGAACTTCGTGTAGTCGCAAACAAACGCGTGATCCTCCGCAACCGCCACCTGCCACGCGGCGGGCAGCTTTGCGTTCACGAGCGCGGTCGAAACCGGGTCCGGCCCGATGTTGAACCAATAACCGGCTTGCTGGACGTTGGTGTTGACGCTGCTGGTCAAAAACAGCGAGTTCCCTTCAAGAGAAATAAAATCGCCTCGGGCGTCGAGTGTCTTGACCAACTTGACATTTAAATTGTGCGATTGCTCCATGTGCCCGGCGTCCTGCGCGGCGAGGTTTACACAGATCAGTTCCCTGTCGTTGCGGGCAAAGAGACAACGCTGTGCGAACGCCGGATGGCTCCAGACCATCGGGCGGCCAAAGGTCTTGTTCGTCGGCTCCAATACGTGGAAGCGGCCGAGTTCTTCGTAGCCCTTCGGTGAGAGTTTCGCGAGGATCAAGTCGCCCTGTTCGTTGAAGAGAAAGAACCGGTCGCCGTGCTTGATGAGGAACGCCGTGCCGTAACGGCCCTTCTTCTCCTCTCCCACCGTCGGGGCGGTCGTCTGCCAGAGCCGTTCGCCGTCGCTGAGCCGCACGCACGTCAACGAGCCGCTGTCCGCGTCACAGCCATAGACCACATCGCCTTCGATGAACGGCGACGCGGTGCCGCTGTAGAGTGCGTTCTTTGGATTGCCCTTCCAGACGAACTCTGCGCCTGACGCACCGGAACCAAGTTTCAACAACGCACCGACGTCCTTGAAAGAGGACGCAAACAGAAATGCACCGGCCTTGCGGGGCGCGGCGATGGCCATGCCATAACTCGGCTTGAGCGGCACCGACCAGTTCACCTTGCCACTGTCGGGGTCGACACTGTTGATCGACTCGCCGTGCCAGAAGAGAAGCTGCCGTTTGCCATCGTGCTCGATCAGGCTCGGCGGACAGTAGCCGGGCGCGTCCGCCGGCAACGCCCGCCAACGTTCGCGTCCCGTGTTCTTGTCCAACGCCAGTGCGACGCCATCCTTGCTGCCGACTACGCAGTAGAGCGTATCGCCAACAACCAGCGGGTGCGACGCATAGCCCCACGTCGCTGTCTTCGCACCGTAGTCCTTCGTAAAATCCTTGCTCCAGATCACGCGGCCAGTCGCGGCATCGAGACACCAGAGGTTTCCTTCCGCGCCAAGCGCATAAACCTTGTCACCATCCACCGTCGGTGTGCAACGCGGCCCGCTGCCGTAGGCGATGTTGTAGGGTCGCGTGTATTCGTGTTTCCAGAGCAGCCTGCCGTTCGCCGCATCGAGGCAAAGCACGCGCTCGGTGCCGCCCAGTTCATCTGTGCTGAACGAATTGTTCTTTGCCTCGCCGGACTGCCGCAGGTAGTCCATGACGAACACTTTGCCGCCTGCCACCGCCGGCCCGGCGTAACCCAACCCAATTGGCGTCCGCCACTTCACCGGCAACCCCGAAGCCGGTATCGCCTTCACGATGCCCGCCTCGCGCCAGACGCCGTCCCGCTGCGTTCCCATCCACTGCGGCCAATCGTCAGCAAACACCGGTATAACCAACCAAATCGCAGCACCAGCCAGAATTGCCCTCCATCCAATGTGTTTCATCATGTTCCTTCCAATGTTGCCAGTGCAGTAATCGAAGTTAACCTGATCGTGTCTCCTATTTCCAACCGTTGGGTCAATCCGGGATGGGGTCGTTCTTGCCGATGGGTTTGCCTTCCCAAACCGCTTCACCCGTCGCGGGGTCGTAGGTGAGAATACGATGGGCGCTGCCCGGCGCCGGTTTCTTGTTCACCTTCGGCAGCCATTT
>CAZGGF010000047.1:0-10973 GCA_964524715.1 uncultured Verrucomicrobiota bacterium
CAACAACAGCAGGCTGCCAGCCACGAAGAACCCTGCCGCACGCCAGACCGGCCCGAAATCCGTGATCGCCAGACTACCCATCGTCCAGCGCATGATTTGATTGGAATCCACAAAGTCAGTCCGCCAATACCACAGAAACAACATGACCGCAGACAGGAAGAAGTTGACGATCACTCCAGCCAGAATCAGCGTCGCAGCCGGCAGCTGGCCACGCGCGTGTGCAATCCAATAGACGAGCGCCACGCTGAGCAGGCACCCGACAAATGCCGCTGTCGGCAGCGGGGCCACGCCAAACTTCGCCCCGAGCGCGCCTATCACGGTGATTTCAAGCCCGAACTTGATGGCAAGCGCCGCGCCGAGCGACGCGCCCGAAGCCAGGCCAAGTGTGTAAGGTTCCGCCAGCGGATTGCGTAACATCGCTTGAAATGCCACGCCCGCCAGCGCCAACCCCGCGCCAGTGATCACCGCCAGCGCAATGCGGGGCAGCCTTGCCGACATCAGGATTTGTTTGTCGTTGTTGCCGTCTGCGCCAAACAACGCTTCGTGGACGTCCAGCCGTGTGGGTCCAATCCATGGGCAAACGCCAATCGCGAGGATGAAAAGTCCCAGGGACACCGCCAGCGGCGCGGCCAGTTTTCGCGCGTTGTAAAGCGACATGCTGCCGCGGGTGTCAGGAGTGTTCATCTTCGAGTTGTGGCAACAGGGCTTCCACGCGGTTCAGAGGCACCTCATAAATATCCGCCATGTGCTCTTTTGTGAGGACCGCCTGCGGCGTGTTGTCATGCATGATGCGGCCCGCCTTCAAGACCACCAGCCGGCGACAGGACAGCGCGGCCAGGTTGACGTCGTGGAGCGTGATGATGATCGTCATATGCCGCTCGCGGTTGAGCCGGCGCAGCAGGCTGATGATTTGCGCCTGATACCTGATGTCGAGCATCGCGGTCGGCTCGTCGAGCAGCAGAATCTCCGGTGTCTGCGCCAGCGCGGAGGCAATGAGTGCCCGCTGGCGCTCGCCTCCACTGATCTCGCTCAGCGTCCGTCCTGAAAACTGCGTGGTGTCCGTGAGTTCCATCGCCTCACGCGCGACGGTCAGATCATGTTCCGTTTCGAAATCGAAAGGACCGAGAAACGGGTGGCGCCCCATGAGCACGCGCTCTGCAACGGTGAAGCCGAACGTGTCCGGCGACTCCTGCGGCACCACAGCGATGGAACGCGCGACTTCACGCGGAGCCAACGTCCGCAAATCAGCACCGTTAAGCCGCACTGTTCCTGCCGCCGAGTGGAGGTGACCATAGAGCAGTTTCAGGAGCGTGGACTTACCGGAACCGTTCGGGCCAAGCAGACCGACAAACTCGCCGGCGGCAACAGCCATGCTGGTATTGTGGAGCACAGCGCGACGGCCGTAGGCAAACGTGACATCAGACAGTTCGAGAGTCGGAGCGCTCATCGCAATAACTCCGCCAGTGCGCGCGCAGTGTCCACCAACCGGGGACCGGGAATCAGCGCGTGATCGCTAAGCAGCGTGCCAACGCGCCCGCTCGCCACCGCGGGCATGCTGCCGAACCGGTTCCACTCCTGTTTGCGTCCCGCCGCTTCGCCGGCAGATGCGCGGTCGCCCATTGCATCGCCAACCACCTCGATGATGACTTCCGGTTTGCGCCCCAGGACGGTTTCAAGATTGATCCGCGGCCAGGATTGCTGCACATCAGCCAGCACGTTGGTTCCGCCCGCAAGACTCAAGAGGTCGTCGAGAAATCCGCCGGGACCGACCGACAACAATTCCTGAAAACTGCCACGGGTCCGGCCAATGACCAGCAACGCGCGGCGCGGCGGATGCTGAGCGGCGGCGCGAATCGCCTGCAGCTGGCCGCGGATGCTTCCGGCGAGCACGCGAGCTTCCTTGTCGTGACCGGTGACGCGGCCGAGTTGTTCGATGGCGTCAAGGATGTCGGCGACCGAGTTCGTCTTCAACTCCAGCGTGGCAAACTTTGCATTGGAGCATTGCTCTCGCATCCGCTGGGCGTAGTCGGCTGTGACTACCAAGTCAGGCTTGAGAGACAATAGTTTCTCATAGCTGATATCGGTATAGCCGCCGATCTTCTCGCGCTGCCGGGCTTCCGGCGGAAAGAAACAACACGCCGTAACCCCCACCACCTGTCCGCCCGCACCGATGGCGAACAGCATCTCGGTAAACGCGGGCGCTGTCGAAACGATCCGCTGCGGCGGCGCGGCGAACGCCGCCGCAGCAGCAAAGAAGACCGTCAGTCTGGGCAGGTGTTTCATCCGTCAGAATGTCGCGCTGAAACCCACCTGGAAATTGATCGGCAAGGCTGGGTTGTAAGCGCGGGTCGCAAGCCCGTTTGAACTTGGGAAGGTCTCATAGCGATCATCGAGCATGTTGTTGATCGCCACATAGACCTGGCCCCATTTGCAGGGAATCCACGTCAGGCGCGTGTTGAGAATCGTGTATCGGTTGGATTCGAAAACGTTGTTCAGGTCGTTGAGTATGGTCTGGTCATGAGCGTGGACGATATCCAGCGACCACCGGAACCAAGGCACCGGAACCCACGCAGCACCACCGGCAATCAAATGTTGCGGCACAAGGGGAACAGACTTTCCGTCGTAGGTCCCCCCATCGAATTTCGAATCCTGAAGGGTGTAGTTCAGGTAAAGCACCATCCACTTCACCGGGGACGACTGCAGGCCAAGTTCAATGCCGTTGCGCTGTTCATCGAAGTTCTGGTTCTGATAGGTGAAGGGATTCAGTTCGATGGCATTCTGAATATCGCTGTGGTAGAGGGCGATGCTGCCGCTGAACTCCTTCCATCGAGCCCACCGGAAACCGACTTCGTAGTTCGTCGCATCAATGGGCTTGATGTTTGCGTTCGACCGATACAGAGGATCCACGGAGATGAGGTCATTGCCGATCGGCAGCTTGTACGAGCGCGATATGTTGAAGTAAGCGTTCTCCGTCTTGGTAAACGAATACACGGCGCCGCCGCTCGGACTGAAGCCGTCATAGTTGCGCGAACCCGCCGCCCGGCTGAAGGAACTCCAGTCGAACAGGCTGATGTCGTAACTGCGGGTGTCGTAGCGCACGCCAGCTTGCAGGCGAAGTTTCTCGATCACGTCAATGGCGTCCTGCGCGAACACGCCTGCGGTGGCATGGTTGACGTAATCCGACATCCCGTCCGGATTGCTGTTGGAATTGTAACACGTCATGTTCTGGTGAATGAACTCACCACCCAGTGTCGCGACGTTCTGGCCGCCGAGCGCATCAGTGGTATGGTTCATCTGCAACGTCACGCCCCAACTCGGCTGGCTGATTTTGTAGTCACCGGTAGGCCAGCTCGGAAAAGAGAGGTCTTCCGTGTAACTCTGGATGTAAGGCTTGATGTGCGCGGAGAAGCCGGAATCGAACGAGTTCTTCCAGTCAAGGCTCAGGCGCGTGATTTCGTTGTCCATCTGAGTCGCGAAACCGGCCTGGTCTGGATCGTCGTGATACTGCTGTGGAGTGAGATTGCCAGGATTGCGGACCCGATCCCTGTGGTAATACACGCCCGCGTCGAAATCACCCCAACCGGTCGTTACTCCGGCGTTGCCTTGGGCGGTTTCCTTGTAGAAAGCGCTGAAGTCGCGAGCGCCGTCGGCTTGTTCATAGGTGGCGGAGCCGTAAACGCGGCTGGGGCCCCAAGGCGTGCCACCATCGGCGTGGCCGCGCCAGTAACCGAGATTGCCGGCCGCCGCGTCGAGGTTGGCAAACGACTTCTTCGCATCGTGTTTGGTAATGATGTTGATGACGCCGCCAATGGCGCCTTCGCCGTAGATAGTAGAACCACCGCCACGAATGATCTCGATGCGATCGATGTCCTGCGGGGGGATGGCGGCCCAGAGGGCGTTGGCGGTGCTGTCGCCGGGACTGTTCATACGAACGCCATCCACGAGCACAAGCACACCGGTGCGGTCGCCATAGCCGCGCATGTTCGGCTTTGCGTCGATGCCGAAGCCGACCGTATCGGTATTCTGGATGCCGACCTGGTGCGTAAGGATTTCCGGCACGCTCAATTCGCTGGACTGCTCGATCTGATCACGGGTGATCACGGTTACGTTCGCGGGGGTTTTTGTGACAGGCAGACTCTCGCCGGGCAACCGTCCGGACGTTACAGTCACCTCCGGCAACTGCGGCGTGACCGATGGTTCTTGTTGTGCAGCGACGGCGACGGCTGTGAAACAGATGACAATACTGATGACCCTTTGCATTAGCTGACGGCTCCTTTTTCGAGGGATCAGCCAGCCGGCAGATGTGAAGCGCTCACTTCAGCAATCCCCTACAACAAAAAACCTTCAATGCCCGGTGGGGCAGTTGAAGGTCGGAATCGAGAGTGAGGCCGGAAGCCGCTCCCCCATCCTTCCTTCTTGCGAAGAAGTTTTTGTCCGACATCATTCGATGTGCGGACAGATGAGCGCGCGTTGTTTGGTTTCCTGACTTCTGGCATCGAACCTTGATCTCGCCTTCCCATCCCGCCGAGGCGGAACAGTGGCATTTGATATCTTGTAGCCAGTCACAGTGGCGCAACCGTGCCGGATTCTCACCGGCTTCCCGCGTTGACCCGAAACAGTCGGGCCGCCAACGCGCGGCGGTAACTAAGGTTCAAAGAACTGGGTACATTCTAGGACGGCGCAGGCGCAGCCATCAAGAACATTGTTAAGAGAACTTCGTCTGAATTGGGCGCCTCCCATACGCCCGTGAAGACTCAGGCATGACACTTGACTAAGAATTTAACTGCTGGTATTACGACTATACTAATTCATAATATTATCTAAATTCACATGTCGCCAATATCACGCTCCCAGATGAAATACTCCGGCATAAGAATCCCCTTCGTTTTCCCGTTGATCGCCGCCATTCTCGCGTTGCCGGGAGACCATGCGTTCGCGGCGTCGGCAACCAACGACACACAATCCGCAAATGCGAGCGCTCTGCCGGAGGTCGTGGTGTCCGCCACCCGCAACGAAGTCACAACCGACGAGGCCCCGGCGCATGTCTCCGTTGTAACCAAACAACAAATCGAAGCACAGCGCGTCCAGACAATCGACCAGGCGCTCAAGCACGAATCCGGTGTCTTCGTTCAACGCAGCAAAGGCATCGCCGATTCCCTGCCCCGTGTCCAACTGCGCGGCCTGTATGGCGCCAGCCGAACACTGGTCCTGCTCAACGGGCTGCCGATCAACAACGGTTACGACGGAGAGGTGGCGTGGAACGACATCAGCACGGAGAACATTGAGCGGATTGAAATCATTCGCGGACCTTCCTCCGCGCTCTACGGCAGCGATGCCTTGGGTGGCGTCATCAATATCATCACTGCGCGACCCCAGAAACTGGAAATCGAAGGCAAGGCGGGTTATGGCTCGGACAATACGATACGCCACTCCCTGCAAGCTGGTGACCGTATTGGCGATTTCACGTTCCGTGTCGGCTATGAGATGGAGGAAACGGGCGGGTACGCAACCTATCCTGTGAACGTCACCCCCAAAGCAGGCGCGGCAACGCTCAACGGTGGCTATGGAAGCACGAGCAATACCGGCGCCATGCGGTGGGTGGCTGGCGACAAGGGCGACAACACAGGTGAACGGTGGAATGCCAATCTGGAGTTGGGATACGATTTTTCAAAGACAGGCACGGTGTTGCTGGACTTCCAATATGGGCACTCCGAGTATGATTACGATTCGCCTCACACGTACCTGAGCGATGCGGCAGGCAACGCCTCGATGTCAGGCAATGCCGCTGTGGGTGGAGGCAAGATCGCAGCCGTAACCCCTAACAGTTACGTTTATTATACCGGCCCCGGCGCAGAGGATTATTCCACCACGGGCGTGCGCTACGATGATACGTTTGGAGAATTGACGAGCAAGACACGAGTGGGTTTTCAAACGCGGGATGCGTGGTTCACAACTGCGGGAAGCACAGGCAACTACTATACCGCCGCCGGTTCACTGAGTGAATCCACCAGCCGCACATGGCTGGGCGATTGGCAGGGCTCCATTCCGGTCTTTGACGAGCATACTTTCACTTTCGGCGTTTGCTTTCGTTACGACGACATGAATCAAGATACCTACGTGGTCCCCTACTATCGGAATCACGACATCAGCACGACACACACCGACCTTTCGGAAGGCGCATCGTGTTCGCAGGCGTTATATTTCCAAGACGAGTGGAAAGCGTTGGAGAATCTGTCGTTCTACGCTGGTGGACGCTTCGAGCACTGGTCAGCCTTTGATGGGCAATCCGGCCCCGTCGCCAGCGTGCGGCAGTTTTCAGAACCGGACAGCACCGCTTTCACGCCAAAGTTCTCCACCGTATGGCACGCGCTTGACGACACGTATGTCCGCGGGTCCATCGGAGAAGCGTTCCGGGCACCGACCCTTTACGAGATGTATCGCACCTGGGTATCCGGCACCACCACCTACAACTCCAACCCCAACCTCGATCCCGAGACTCTGTGGAACTTCGAGGCGGGTGTGGATCAGTATTTCTGCGACCGCCGCGTGAAGGCGGGCGTGACCTATTTCCACTCGATTCTGGACGATTACATCAGTTCCTACACGGTAGGCTCCAACAACTATAAGGACAACGTGTCCAGCGCACAACTTGACGGGATTGAAGCGGAACTGTCCTACAAACCGTGGGATTGGCTCAAGCTCTGGGGCAACTACACCTACACCGCGTCGGAAGTGCTGGAGTATAATCGCGCCCCAGCAGCGGTGGGCAAGGAGCTCACCTACATGCCGGAATATACGATCAACCTGGGAACCGATGTCACCTACAAGTGGATTCAGTGGGGAATCGCGGGACGTTACTTGGGTCGTATTTTTACCACGATTGATAACACAGACCGGGTTGACAATGTGTCTGGCGCTTATACACGAGGCATGTTATGGGATACGCATTTGACAATTACTCCCGTACGGCACGTGAGCGTCTCGCTGGTTGTGGAAAACCTGTTCGATCAGGGCTACTTCACGTCCACCTACACCGGCCGGGGACGAACGTATTTTGCCGAAGTGGCAGTGAAGTGGTGAACCGATGAGTCGCAAGCTGGCTGTAACCATTACGCTGCTCGTCGGTTCGCTTTTGGTGACCGTGGCGGTGGTTTTTCTGCCTCACGGCGCGTCCAAGAAGCACTCCCCGGTTTCGCATCGATTGATCAAGGACCAAACGTCGCGGGTCGTTGCCGTGCCAGAACGTCCACAACGCATTCTAAGCCAGTGCAGCACGGCAACAGATACCTTGGTGCGTCTGGGCCAGTTGCACCGGCTTTGCGCCGTGGATGAGTTCAATCGCAGCGTGCCCGGCATTGGTTCGATCCCATGCATCAGCAAGGGCAGCGCCATCTCTCGCGAACAAATTCAGGCCCTCAAGGTGGACTTGGCCTTCGTTTGGTGGTTTCAGGATGACACGGCCCATCTCCTGGAGGACATGTCAATACCCGTGATTCGCATCCGGACCGGTCGAGCCGGGACGCTGGCCGAAACCATCCGCCTCATTGGCGAATGCGTGAACTGCGGCACAGAGGCGACTCGTTTGGCCCAGTCACTGAACGAATGGGCGGCAAAGAACACGTCACCCCCCACCAACAACTGCCCGCGCGTGTATATCGAGCTTTACGGCCCGCTAAAGACTATCGGGAAAGACTCCTACACAAACGATGTCATTGAAATGGCCGGCGGACACAACATTGCCGCCGGCAAATCGGGCCGTGTGTTGTTTTCAGTCGAAGAATTGGTGCAAGCCGACCCCGACGTTATTCTGGTGGTGGGCGAGCCTTCTGCGCTGCAAGCCGTGCTCCAGCGCCCCGAAATGGAGCGGCTCCGCGCCGTGCGCACGAAACGAGCCTTTGCCGTCCCCCCTGCGTGGCTGATCCCCGGGGCGGAATTGCCTGTGGCGGTTATGAACTTTCGTGCTATTATTCACACCAATAATTCGAAAGAATAAGTTCATGCCGTTTTACAAGATTACGTACCATGCCGAGCGCCGGTTCGCCACGCTCCACAACTTTGGTTGCACCTTTCGCTGTCCCGTGTGCAGCTACAAGCTTCGAAGTGGCGCGGACGGCATTCCCGGCCAATCGTTTCCCCGGCCCGACAGGTTCCTGACCGTCGAGGAAATGAAGAATGCCCTCCGGCAAGTCAAGATCGACCAACTCTTCGCCATGGGTGGCGAGCCAACCGTCGCCCGTGAATTGCCGGAGATGCTGGCCTTTGCCAAAGATGAACTCCGTGTGAAGACATTCCTCGGCCACACCAACGGCTCGAAACTGCCGTTGCCCAACCTCGACGGAGCCAACGTCGGCCTCAAAGCATGGGATGCCGACCTGCACCGCGCTTATACAGGCCGTGACAGGGATACGATCCTGGGCAACTTCGCCACCGCGTTTCGCAAGGGGCTTCAGATGAAGGCCAACGTCGTGTTCATTCCCGGCTATGTGGATCTCGATCAAGTGGAAGCAGTTGCCGCGTGGCTGTCCAAACTCAGCTCAGACATTCCATTTCATATCATGGGTTACATTCCCGTTCCCGGCCAGCCTTTCGCACAGCCAACCGTCGAACAAATGCAGCAAGCCGAGGCTGTCTGCCGCAAACACCTCGCGAAGGTGGATTCTTCCCGTCTCAACCCCACACAGGCCACCGACCTCGCCTCGCGGGACAACCGGTTCGCCGTCACGCGGATTGCCTGAATGAACCCGGTCGCACGCGTGCGCACTATCCACGTCCTGCTCGCGCTTGGAGTCGTGTTGAGTTTGGCGCTCGCGCTTGTATTTGGCAGCGTGTCCATTCCCCTGCGGGAGATCGTGAGCTGCTTTCGCAATCTGGTCTGCGGCGCAGGCACGGACGACACGACCAGCCGCATTATGCTGTCAACCCGGCTGCCACGAGTGGTGCTTGGGGCCTCCGTGGGCGTGGTACTCGCACTGGCAGGGCTTGCCTCGCAAACCCTGTTTCGCAATCCACTCGCCACTCCATCCATCATGGGTGTGTCGAGCGGGTCGGCTTTTGGCGCGGTTCTTGGAATCCTTCTCGCGGGAAGTCTGAACGGTTTCTCTTATTCGTTCGTCCCTGTTTTCAGCCTGGTCGGCGGCGCAGTCGTCGCCGTTGTGGTGTTTGCGTGGGGCCGGCGGGGCCGCTTCTTTGGACAGTCTGTATTGCTGGCGGGCATTGCCATTAGTGCGCTCTGCTCGTCACTGACCACCGGCGCGCTGTACATCGCAGGCGAGAAACTCCAGGCGATCGTGTTTTGGCTGATGGGCGGGCTGTGGCAGGCATCATGGCGCGATGCGCTCATCATGCTTGTCGTCGCTGTGGCCGGCTTGGTGGGGTTGATCTTGCTGGCACCGTCCATGAACCTTGCGTTGCTCGGCGACACCCATGCGCACAACCTCGGTCTCAATCTACCGCGTCTTCAACGCCTTCTTCTGGCACTGATTGCCATAACGGTCGCGTTGGCTGTCAGTTTCACTGGCGCCATTGGGTTCATCGGCTTGATTGTGCCACACCTCATCCGCCTCCAGCTCGGCAGCGACCTTCGGCGGCTCGTCATCCCGACAGCGGCGGGTGGCGCGATCCTCTTGCTCAACGCCGATCTGTTGGCGCGAACGCTTGCTTCGCCCGCCGAAATTCCCGTTGGCATTTTTACCGCCTCGTTGGGCGCTGCGGTTTTCCTCTGGCTTCTCTGGGGTCAGACAAGACGGCTGCCTTCCATATGATGCTCCAGGCGCGCAATCTCGTCTTCGGCTACGATCCGCGCAAGGTGGTGCTTCGCGAAGTAACCCTCGATATTCGGCCGGGGCGGGTCACCGGCATCTTCGGTCCGAACGGCAGTGGCAAGAGCACCCTGCTGCGGTGCCTCAACGGCGCGCTCAAACCGCAATCCGGAGGCGTCCGGATCGACAACTGTCCCATCGAAAGCCTGACCCACCGCGACATCGCCCAAAAGATCGCCGTCGTTCCGCAAGACCTTCCACCGCCCGTTTCCTTCACCGTGCGCGAAATGGTCATGATGGGGCGGTTCGCGCGATGGGACACATGGCAGCAGGAAACAGCGGATGACCACCGGGTCGTCAACCAAAGCTTGGAGCGCATGGAACTCGGACCTCTCGCCGACGCACCGTTCGACCAGATCAGTGGCGGCGACCGTCAGCGCGTCATCCTCGCGCGCGCGCTGGCGCAAGACACGCCTGTGCTCCTGCTCGACGAACCCTCCAACCATCTCGACATTGCCCATCAACTTGAAACCTACCGCCTCGCGCGCGTGCTGGCGCAGGAAGGCCGCACCGTGCTCATGATCTGCCACGATCTTCTCATGGTCCCAATGTTCACCGATCACGCCGTCCTTCTAAAAGCCGGCGCGGTTTATCAAGAAGGCAAGCCACACGACGTGCTCACGCCCGACAGTATCGAGCAAGTCTTCGGTGCCCATCTCGAACTCCACTGGACCGACGCCTCCGCGCTCACGATGCGCATGCCTCCCGCCAGCCCGCCCCACCCGTAACGAGATACCGTCGTTGCTGCATTGCACGGCATTCTATCGCAAGCCTTGCCGAACGTGGCGGAACCGCCTACTGTTTCGCCTGAACTATGCCGCCGAGGCGCGATCACGAATGCATTCTGCGCAAGGCGGCACTTTTGAACGCACCAGAAATCGAGAACTGAAATGCACGAATGGGCTTTGGCTGAGGCGGTCATCACATCCGCCACAGAGACAGCACGGCAGCAGAAACTGGCCGTGGTGGACGAGATTGTCTTGAGCATCGGCGAACTACAGGCCATTGACAACGAGATGTTCGCCTCGCTGGTGCAAGACCAGCTTTCGAACGCGGCCGCAGAACTCCGAAGCGCGAAGGTTCGCACCGTGCAGGGTGTGGCGGCGTTTGAGTGCCAGGCCTGTAAAAAGGAATTCTCCGAGCAAGATGCCAAGG
>CAZGGF010000048.1:0-13525 GCA_964524715.1 uncultured Verrucomicrobiota bacterium
CGAGGACGGTTTACCACCTCCGAGTGCTGGGCCGCGACAATATCCCGGAGCGCGGCGGTGCGCTGTTCGTGTGCAACCACCTCCCGTTCGTGGATGCGCTGCTCCTGAACGCATCGACCGACCGGCCCATCCGGTTCATCATGTACAAGGGCATCTACGATCACCCGCTGATCAAGCCCGTCGCGCGCATCATGCGGGCGATTCCGATCAGTTCGCAGCTCCGGCCGCGCGAGATGATCAAGTCGTTGCGCGAGGCGAGCGAGGCAATCAAGGCGGGTGAGGTGGTCTGCATTTTCGCCGAAGGGCAGATCACGCGTATCGGGCAACTGCTGCCGTTCCGCCGGGGTTTCGAGCGGGTTATGCACGGCGTGGATGCGCCAATCATCCCCGTGGCTCTCGATGGCGTCTGGGGGAGCATCTTCAGTTTTGAGAAAGGCCGGTTCGTCTGGAAAATGCCGCACCGCGTGCCGTATCCGGTAACGGTGAGCTTTGGCAAGCCGCTGCCCGCGACGGCGACCCCGTTCGAAGTGCGGCAGGTTGTACAGGAATTGCAGAGTGAGGCGTGGCAGCACCGCCGACATTGGATGCAACCACTCCAGCGGAAATTCGTGCGCGGGGCGCGGCTGCATCCGTGGCGCTTCGCGATGGCCGACGGCCGCACGCCGCGCGTGACTGCGGGCGCGGCGCTGATGCGGACGGTCTTCCTTGCGCGGCGGTTGCGGAAAGTCTGGGACGGCCAGGAGATGGTCGGCATCCTGTTGCCGCCGTCGGTGCCGGGCGCGCTGGTGAACTGGGCCGCGCTGCTCATGGGCAAGGTGCCGGTGAATCTGAACTACACCGTGTCCAACGAAACGCTCGCCTCGTGCGCGCGGCAGTGCGGGCTGAAAACGATTATCACAAACCGGGAATTTCTTGAGCGTGTGAAACTCACCGTGCCGGCAGAGACGGTGTTCATCGAGGACATTGCGGCCAACCCGAAACCTGCCGAGAAACTCGCCGCACTTGCGCTGGCGTGGACATTGCCTGCGCCGCTGCTGGAGCGCGCGGTCGGACGCCAGAAGAAAGTCACCCTCGACGATCTCGCCACGGTCATCTTCTCCAGCGGCAGCACCGGTGAGCCGAAGGGCGTGATGTTGACGCACTACAATGTCGGCGCGAACGTCCAGCAACTCGGCCAGTCGTTTGCGTTCAGCGGGGCAGACCGCGTCCTCGGCATCCTGCCGTTCTTTCACTCGTTCGGCTTCACCGGGGCGTTGATCCTGCCGCCGGTGCTTGGCACGGGCGTGGTCTATCATCCCAGTCCGCTCGACGCCCGGGCCATCGGCGCGCTCACCGGTCAATACGGCGTCACGTTCCTGCTGGCGACGCCGACGTTCCTCCAGATGTATATGCGGGGCTGCACACCGGAGGATTTCGGCAGCCTGCGGTTCGTCATGACGGGCGCGGAAAAACTGCCGGAACGGCTGGCGCAGGCCTTTGAGGACCAGTTCGGCATCCGGCCAATGGAAGGCTACGGCTGCACCGAGTGTTCGCCGGCGGTGACCGTGAACACACGCGATTTTCGCGCGGCTGGTTTCCGTCAGGTTGGCGCCAAGCGCGGCAAGATCGGCCACCCGCTGCCCGGCGTCAGCGTGCGCATCGTGGACCCCGACACAATGAAGAGGGTGCCCACCGGCCAGCCCGGCTTGATGCTCGTGCGAGGGCCGAATGTGATGCGCGGCTATCTCGGCCGGCCCGAGAAGACGGCGGAGGTGTTGCGCGACGGCTGGTATGTCACCGGCGACATCGCGACCGAGGACGAGGACGGTTTCATCCAGATCACCGACCGTCTGAGCCGCTTCAGCAAGATCGGTGGCGAAATGGTGCCGCACGTAAAGGTGGAGGAGAAGTTGCACGAACTGGCGCAGGTGACCGAGCAAATGTTTGTGGTCGTCGGCGTGCCCGATGAGAAGAAAGGGGAGAGGCTCGTGGTGCTCCACACGTTGCCTGACGACAAACTCCAGCCCGTTCTCGATAAATTGCCGCAGGCGAACCTGCCGAATCTTTGGGTGCCACGCGCCAACCAATTTTTCCGCATCGAATCCCTGCCGCACCTCGGCACCGGCAAACTGGACTTGCGCAAGGTTCGCGAAATCGCCATGCAACGCTCAGCAGTGCCGGCGTAGATGGGAATTCCCGCGTGCCAACAACAACTGTTTACGAGCCGAAGAACCGTCCTTCATCTTCTTCAAGCCTGTTGTGAGCAACGTCGTTCGCAGACAAAGTATCCGCGGTTGCTTTTGGGTGACAGGAGAGGTCAATCGCTCTTCATTACGGTTGAAGGTGGGCCTTGTAACGCGGGCCGAAACGGTAGGCGAACATGTGGCGGATGAATTCGAAAATGGTGCTCGTGTTGACAAATGATTTTCTTCCACCCAATGCATTGAAGCGGATCGGAATCTCATACGTCCGCAGTCTCAGCGCCATGCAGTTGAGCACGATTTCTGCGTCGATGAACCAGTCGGTTGATTCCAGAGTCATTCTCCGATAGGCCTCGCGCTTCATGATCTTGGGCTTTGAGTTCACATCGCGAAACCCGCGATAATTTCCGAACATGATGTGGAACAACGTGTTGTAAGCCTTCGAGATAAGAATCCGGAGCCAGCCGTCCGCGCGCATGACGCGATAGGTCTTCACGAAATCCAGATCGTCGGCTTTGATTTTGGCGAAGCAGGAAAAAATCGCCTCGATCGGGAACTGGCTGTCACCGTCGATGACTCCGATATAGCGGCCGTTGCAGGCGTCCAATCCGCGCCGCATGTCCCAACCCATGGCGTCTTGCTTGGGCTCCGCGAGCACCCGGACGTTCGGAAGACGTGCCGCGAGTTCGCGGCAGATTGCGGGCGTGTGGTCATCCGCGCCCGGCCAATAATTTGCAACGAGCACCAGTTCCCATTCGAAACGAAACATCGACATCATGCGGTGCAACTGTTCCACAAAGGGCACGATCGTTTCCTGGGCGCAGTAGCAGAGCACAGCCATGGATATTTCAATTGCTGGTTGTTGCTCGTCGCTCATGCATTCCGTCCTGCCCGTCCGTGGTTCGGGGTCGTGCGAACAACGTTGATCGTCATTGATCAACGGTTCACAGCAATGGCATCTTCAAATCGCCTGGGCATCACGCCAAGATCGTGAACAGTCTGTGTTATGTCACTGTCTTTTCTACAAATCAAACGTGGGAGCTGATCTTTCACCAGAAATCGATCGCCTCCGACGAACGAGGACAAAGCGGAGAGAAACCTCACGGCAGGCAGAGGTATATGCACGCGCGGTCTGCGGATGCCTTTAACCCTCAAGATGCAATCCACAAGTTGATTGAAGGAAAAACTTTCCGGACCGGCAATGGTATAAAGCTTTTGCTTCAGGTGTTGTTTTTCAATGGCGGAGACGATTGCGGCAACAGCGTCGTCTACATGCACGGGAGCCAACGCGTATTCTCCGCTGCCGATGATTGGGACAAAAGGAAGTGTTTCAATCGTCTTCAGCAGTCCATCGACGCCCGCATTGCCGAACATGCCGTAAACCTCCCCAAGACGCAGAACAATCCAATCCAGACCACTTTCGAATACATGGCGTTCGGCGATTGACTTCGACTTGCTATAACAGCCGCCATCTTCAGAAATGGCTCTCGTGCTGATGAAGACAAACCGTTTTACGCAAAACTTCTTGCAGGCTTCTATCAGCGCAGCCGTGGCGTGCGTATTAACCTCGTAGTATTTCTCAACCTTGTTCGTATGAGTGACCGCAGCCGCATGCACCACGGTGTCTATGTTCTTGAGCGACATCTCATAGTCAGCCGTTCTGCAAATATCTGCCAGCAGAACAGCAATGTTCTCGCCAGCGATTTCATCCGCGCCTCTTCTGCACAGGGCGACAACCTCATGTCCTTTCAAGGAAAGCGCTTTGACAAGTTGCTTGCCCACCTTTCCTGTTGCCCCGGTTACCAATATGCGTTCGCGCGCCATGGATGCTTGAAACTCCCTGATCCTGAGCCTGATCAGAACCTTGGCAGATCTGAATAGAGCTCTGAACCGTGTGAATCATTGATGGTCTTCATGCCCAAGGAACTTTGCCGGCATCTTCCCGATCTCTGATTCCGGCTGACTAACCCTGGATGGGAATGTTGAGCCTGGACCATCGGAATTGAGCTTTCAGTTTGCGGTCTGCATTTGCATTGACGTGACCGCGATCGTGTTCATCTGTGCAGATCGTTTGACCCTCGACGGCAGTGTAGGCGGCTGCCGTCCTGATGTGCAATTGCAAAGTTTCTCCAGCGTGATCGGCTAATTGGCCGTGGCGAGTTTCAACGTCACGGTTCTTCCGACACAGGCTGGCGTGGCAGTTCGAATTGCGCGTTGGTCGTGGTCTGCGTTCTCCCTGGCGGGCAATCCACCACGCTCTTCAAATGAGTCCCGGGGGCGATTTCCGCGCGCGTTGACAGTGTTGGGGCGGCAGCGTAGCCTACGCTGCAATGAGCGGATCGCACAGAACATGGTGGATGGGACTGTTACTGGCGGCGGCGTATGGGGTTGCGGCGCTGGCTGATGAAATCCGGCATCAAGATGTGCTTTACCTGGATGAGGCGGGGATGAGGCCGATTCCGCTCAGGGCGCGCGTCGGAACACAGATTTCTTTTTCGCGGGGCGCGTCGGCAGTGCTTGGCTCACTGCGTGCCGGCCAGGTGGTGATGCTGATCGGTTACGCCGAGAAACGCTATTACATCGAAAAGCCAATCGCCCTCGGCACGGTGCGCGGCTGGGTGGATGCGGATGCGATGGAGCCGTTGACGCTGGAACAGCGCGCTGTATTGGACCAGCAACGCGAACGCTCCAGGATCATGAAAGCTGCCATCGCCCGGCACGAAGTGCTGATTGGGATGACTCCGCCCGAAGTGCTCGCGGCAGTCGGCCAGCCGCAGGAGAAGAGCGGTTCGCGCACGGCACAGGGTGACGAGGAAACGTGGGGCTACGTCACCTATCGTTATGAGCCGTACACCCAGACCTCGTTCGTCAATGGCATTTACGTGACGCAGACGTTGAACCGCAAGGTCGTCACCGGGGGCAGGGAGATTATTTTCCGCAATGGTGTGGTAAACGCCATCCGTGCCAGAGAAGGTGGCACGCAAGCACAGGATGCACCACCCGCCGTGGTGGTGCCCATGCCGTTTGTGGTTCCGCAGCCGCTTCCTCAAAGGCCGGATGGCAAGGCTCCATCGCCCTCGCCCAAGGGAGGCACGCCCAAGCCACCGGGGACCATTACGATTCAGGGCAAGTCCCAGCCCGCCACGAGCAGCAAGACACCGACCACTCCGCCGTGAAACGGCCGCACATTACGCGCGGCTCATGTAAGCGCCGTCGTTGGTGCGGACCTTGATCTTCTCGCCTTCCTTGATGAAAAGCGGCACCTGGACCATCAGGCCTGTTTCGAGCTTGGCGGGCTTGGTCACGTTGCTGGCGCTGTCGCCCCGGATGCCGTCCGCCGACTCCACGATTTTCAGTTCCACGGTTGCGGGCAGTTCGACCTGCGCCGCGAGATTGTCAACGAACACCACTTCCACCTGCTGGTTCTCAACCAGAAAATCTTTGGCGTGGCCGACGAGGTCCTCCTGCAACACCGTTTCCTCGTAGGTCTGTGAGTCAATGAAATGATAGCCGGTCTGGTCCTTGTAGCTGTACTCCAGCTTCCGGGTTTCCATCGGCACCACTTCCACTTTCTCGGTGGAGCTGAACCGCACGTCACTGGTGCGGCCGTGGCGGAGACTGCGCAGGCTCGCCTGCACAAACGCGCGCAGGTTGCCCGGCGTGCGGTGCTGGGTCTCGAGCACGACGCACACGTCGCTGTTGTATTTGATCGCCATTCCTTTACGAAGATCGTTTGCTGACGCCATACGACTCTGTCTTTCTTGGTTTCTTTTTTTGGGTTGATGCGGTCCCGATCGCCGGGAGCCGTCGATACATTTACATGATTTTGAACTTCGGCAAGTCCTGTGAATCCACCAGCCCGACCGGCCGAAGTTGTTTGTTCACGACCACCAAATCGTCAATCTCGCGGTCGTTGAAAATCTTCACCACTTCAACCGCCAGTTGGTCCTCGCGCACGACCGTTGGTTTGCGCGTCATTACATCATCAATTTCCCGGCACAACAGATTCTCGTCCCGTTCGATGTGCCGGCGGAAATCGCCATCGGTAAAGATGCCGGCCAGCTTGCCGCGCTTGTCCACGATACTGATCGAACCGCTCTTGGCGCGCGTCATGGCCATGATCGCTTCCTTCACCGTGCTGCCGACTTCGATCACCGCGTTGCGGTCGCCGGTGCGCATGATGTCCTTCACCTGCAACAAGAGGCTGCGTCCGATGGAACCACCCGGATGCAAACGGGCGAAATCACGCCGTTTGAACCCGCGCGCTTCCAACAACACCATGGCCAGGGCGTCACCCATGGCCAGCGTGGCGGTCGTGCTTGCCGTTGGCGCGAGATTCAGAGGACAGGCTTCCTTGTCCACAGCCACGTTCAACACCACGTCACAGTAGCGCGCCATGCGGCTCTTGGGCGCGCCGGTCACCGCAATGAGTTGCACATCGAACCGTTTCACCGCCGGCAGCATATTCAGCAGTTCCTCGGTTTCACCGCCGTAGCTGAACACCAGCACCACATCGCCATCGGCCACCACACCCAGGTCGCCGTGCAACGCATCCACCGAGTCCAGCACCACGCTCGTGGCGCCCGTGCTGGTGAGTGTTGCCGCCACCTTGTGGCCAATGATGCCGCTCTTGCCAATGCCCGTGACGACGATTTTGCTGCGTCGTTTCAGGCAAGCCTGCAACATCTCCACCGCGCGCTCAAAACTCCTGCTAGCAAGGGGATCACTGAGACGCGCGCGCAACTTATGCAACGCCGCTATCTCCAAGTCCACGACCCGCCGGGCACTGTCCACAACATTCATATGATCTCTAGTCTGCCGAAACGAGCGGCGCATCGTGCCAGTGGCACCGGCAGTTGTCAAGGTGGTCAGTGGGAGTTTGGCCGTCCATGGAGCGCGGACGGGTGGGTATGGCGGACTGTACCCCCGTGGGAGTGTCGTGGGAGACGCTTTCAGTCGGAATCCAGCGTTTTTTGCCCCTTTTGCCATGGCCCCGGCGGCGGCTGAAAATGGCCGGTTTTCCGGCTGACAACGCGTCGAAACTTTGTGCTGGAAAAACACTGTATGTGTGTTTAACTGCCATTGTTGTGGAGGCAGCACGCGTGAATAAAAATGTTTGGACCAATATGAGGGGATTGTCCCCGCGAATGATCGGCTTCCTTTGCGTCGCGATGGTGTGGGGAGGGCTCAGTGTGCTGTTTCTCCAAACCGCCTGCGCTTCATCGGATTCTGATCCGAGGGATATTCGTCCCAGAGCACCTGTTCCAGCCAGCGCCAATGACCAGGTTGAGGAATTCACCCGAATCATTGATGTGAAGCTGAAGACGGAGTATGCGCTGGCGTACATCGGCCGCGCGGATGCCTACCGCCGCCGGAGCGAGATCAGCGCGGCAGTGGCGGATTACAGCCGCGCCATCGAGCTCAAGCCTGACTACGGAAAAGCCTATGCATGGCGTGGTTATGGATATGCAGTCCTGCGCCAGGATGACCGGGCAGCCATGGATTTTGCCAAGGCCATCGAATTGGACCGGCGCGATCCGCTGCCGTACAGTTGTCGCGGGCTGGCCTCTCTCGCACGGGGAAACTACGACAGTGCGATTGCCGACTTCAGCAAGGCGATTGAGTTAAAACCCTCCAGTGCAGACGACTATGCCAATCGTGCGCTGGCGTATTGCTGCAAGAATGATTACGCCCGAGCGATCGAGGACTACAACAAAGCCATCGAATTGAGGCCAACCGACGCCGAGCTCTATGCAAAACGAGCGGAAGCCAAGCGGGGATTCTTGAGGACAGCCATGGAACAGGTGGTGGCTGACGTGAAGGCGAGCGAACGGCTCGGGGGCAGGGTGGACTATGGGTTAGTCAATGAAATGAGCAGGCTTTCCGGCGGGGTTCCCGCAGATGTGCAGGCGGTTCCGCAACGCGATCTGCGCATGCCCTCATCCGGCGACGTTGCCAAGCGTGCTGAAGCGCCTCCGGTTGTCGCGCCCGCGCCGTCGTTCAAGACTTTCGAGTCGACGCCGATGCTGGAGAAGCCCTCTGGCGAGCCTGTCAGGCCGCCCCAACCGACCGTCGAGACCAAAACCCCTCCCGCGGATTTGTCAGCAACGATTGATGCAGTGGTATCACGGCGAGGCGAGCCCGCGGCTCCCAAAGTAGCGGCAGCTCCGGAACCGCCGAAGCCGGTAAAGCCAGAGCCTGTTCCTCCTGTTGTGGACGTGACGGAGATGATCGAGAATGCCAGGAAGAACCCCAATCTGGACGAGCAGGTCACGTTGCTGACCAAGGCCATTCAGGTGGCGCCTGGGTCTGCCGATGCTTTCACAGCCCGTGGTGATGCCTACATGATGAAGGGTGATTACGATCTCGCCATCAAGGACTACTCCAGATCGATCGAGTTGCGGCCCACTTCCGGCACCCCGTACAACAACCGCGGCGTCGCCTATGTGCGCAAAAACAACCATGCGCGCGCCCTGCAGGATTTCGACAAGGCGATTCAGTTGGATCCGACGCTGGCGGGGGCTTACTACAACCGTGCCGATGCCAATGTGGTTTTGCAGCGTTTTGAAAACGCCATTGCGGATTTCTCCAAGGCCATTGAGTTGAAGCCGGATGATCCCGACGCATATCAGGGCCGCGCAATCGCTTACTATCACAAACGTTCCTACGATCAGGCTTGGGCCGATGTCATGATGTGCCGCCGGTATAACGGTCGCGTGCAACCCGAATTTGAAGCGGCGCTTTCCAGAGATGCCGGTCAGTCCAAGCCAGCGCCGGTGGCTGCCCAACCGTCCCCCAAGCCGGCGGAACCACCGGTCCAGAAACCAGTTGCGAGCGCGCCTCCGGCACCGGTTGTGGTGGCGCCTCCGGTGGCTCCACCGCAGGTCTCGGGCTCCGCGAATACACAAGCCGCCGACGCTTTCAAGCAGGGCAAGACTTCGGTCACTCTCGACGAGCAAATTGCCTCCTACTCGAAGGCGATCAGCGCCGATCCCCAATATGCCCCGGCCTATCTCGAACGCGCCGCTGCATACCTCGGCAAGGGTGACACCGTCAGCGCGATTCGGGACTGCACAAAGTACCTGGATCTCCGTCCTGCTGATGCGCGGGCTTACGCCTTGCGCGGCAACGCTTACGGTAAACGCGGCGATTCGGAACAAGCCCTCGGCGATCTCAACAAGGCCATCGATATCAATCCCCGAAATGCCGATGTCTACTATGACCGAGCCATGGCCTACTACGATTTGCGGTCATATGACAAAGCCATGGCTGACACGCAAACCTGTCAGAAGCTCGGCGGCCAGGTCCGGCCCGAATTCCTTGCGGCCTTGTCCAAAGCCATGGGTCAACCTTCGCCTGTTGCCCCTCCGTCAACTGCGCCTTTGCCGGTTCTGCCCGAGCCCACCACACTGCTGAGGCCGGCTGGGCAGGCTGAAAGCCGCGACACTGCCGCTCCGCAGACCGCTGCCGCCAAACCCGCGGAGGATCAGACTGCGAAATCCGACGAGGCCACCCGCGTCAGTACCGCAGAGCAACTGTTGGTGGAAGCCCAGACTGCCGGCACGCCCCAGAAGATAGAGTACTACTCGAAGGCCATCGACGTGGATCCCAACTGCGCAGCCGCCTACGCCGCCCGCGGTGACCTGTATTACGCCAAGGGCAACTACGCCAGCGCGATCTATGATTTCGGCAAGCTGCTCAAGCTTCAACCCCAGAATGCGGAGATCTACTTCGCTCGCGGCCAGGCCAATACCAAGAATGGCGACAACAAGGGTGCCATGGATGATCTCACCCGCGCCATCGAACTCAAACCGGATTACGCCGAAGCTTACCAGAATCGCGCGATGCTTTACGCCGACCAGCACATGTATGCCGAAGCCATGGCTGACATCCAGAAGGCTCAACAGTTTGGCGCCCAGATGGATCCCGACTTCGTGTCGGCAGTGGGCCGGGTTGTACGAACCCAGAACATTACGCCTGTGGTCGAAAAGAAGGAACCCGCTGCACCGCCGCCTCCCCCGCTGTCGCCTGTGGAAGAAGCCATCTCCAAGGGCATGGCTGCCACGAATCCCGCAGAGCAAATCCAATGGTTCAACCGGGCTGTCAACCTCGATCCAAAGAACGCCAATGCTTATGTTTATCGCGGTGACGCCTACTGTCAGCAGGGCGACTCCGAGCGCGGCATCGCGGACTACAATCAGGCGATCCTGCTCAATCCAAAACTTGCGGTTGCCTTCAACAACCGCGGAGTGGCGTGGACCGCGCGCGGTGAGTTGGAGCGTGCGATGTGGGACTTCAACGACGCGATCCAGCGTGACGCCACGCTGGCCGGGGCCTACTACAATCGGGCCCAAGCGTACGCCAAAGACGGCAAGTTCGAGCAGTCCATTGTTGATTTCAGCCGTTTCATAGAGCTGAAGCCCGACCAGCCTGGCGCCTACAAGAACCGCGCCATTGCCTACTACAATGTTCGCTCTTACGACAAGGCGTGGAACGACGTGGAGACGTGCGCGAAACTCGGAGGAAAAGTCCCTCCTGATTTGATCAACTCACTCTCCCTGGCCGCTCCGGAACATACTCGTACGTTGCCTGAAGTCGCTGTGACGCCGGTGGTTGCGGAGCGTAACGTCGAGGATCGCTACCAGGACGCGCTCACGCTGCTGCGGGGTGGCTCTTACGATCAAGCCGCGAAGCAATTTGAGGATATTCTCCAAACGGCCCCGAACCACCCCATGACACATCTGGCGCTGGGCCAGATCTATTCCCGTCAGGGCGCGACCCGGAAGCAGGCGCGCATGCACTACATGCAGTTCCTCCAGTTGAGCCCTGAGGATCCCAAGGCCGGTGATGTCCAGCGGTGGCTTGTCGCGAATCCGTAGAGAACGGCGGCGCCCTCAGAGCTTGTAACCGAATCTGCGCAGCAACTGTTTACGGGCAGCGATGTCGGTTTCCGTTTCGACTCCCTGGCTTTTCAGCCCGTCCACGACGCCGAGTATGCCGCGGCCGGTTGCCGTCTCAGCCACGATGACCTCGACGGGATTTGCCGTGGCGCAGAATACCTGGCACACCTCCGGCACGGCCTTGATGGTGTTGAGGATGTTGATGGGGAAACCATTCTTCAGGAAGATGATGAAGCAATGGCCACAGCTCAGCGCCAGGGCGTTTTTCCTCGCCAAAGCCACCAGCTCGTCGTCGTTGCCTGTCCATCGCACCAGTGCGGGTCCGCTGGACTCGCAAAACCCGATGCCGAACTTCATCTGCGGCGCCGTCTGCACGATTGCCTCGTGGAGGTCCTCGATCGTTTTGATGAAATGCGCCTGCCCGAGAATGAAATTAAGATCAGCCGGTTTCTCAATGGGAACGGTTTTCAGTTCCATGATATTCCTTGGTTGCCATTCCGCCGCGCATGCATCGGCTACGCGGCCGTCAAACGCGCGCGACAGGAGAACAGATTACAGCGATTGTTCTACTCTTTGGCGCGACTATTGCCAGTCTTGCGTTCGCCGCCTTCCTTCGATGGACGTCCGCTGTCGCCGCGGCCCTGCTGAAGACGCCGGTTCCTTTGCGCGATGGCTTCGTCCAACGGCTTCTTCTGTTCGTCAGTCAGAATGCCGCGAAACTCGTCCAACATTTTCTTGCGGATCTCTTCAAGCTGCGGCCGGTATTTCTGGGCGATTTCCATCGCCTTCATTTTCTGGTCGTTGGTCAGCTTCAGTTTGTCGCCAACCTGCGGGGGCAGGCCGAACATGCCAATCGTACGCCCGGCGGCTTGGGCGCTCACATCGCGAGACCCGTTGCGTTCGCGTTTGGGCGTGTCTTGTCCCCAGACAGCCAGTGAGGTCAGCAGACAGGTCGCGGTGAGCCAAGCAGTCAATCGGTTCATAGTCACATCTCCAATTTTCGCAGGGTTGAAACCCGGTGCGAGCAAAAAGATTCGCGCGCGGATGGAGTTTGAGTTTGTGATTTCGTCCTTTCGGTTGCACAAATGAACAATGCCTGACGATGTTTCTTACAAGATTCTTTACTCGCCGCCAAGCTGGTTTGAGCGGCTGGATTGGTCGAGCGCGTTTCCGAAACGCCAGCCGATCGAGGTGGATCTCGGTTGCGGTGACGGTTCGTTGTTGTTGCACTGGGCGAAGCGGTTCCCCGAACGCAATTGGGTCGGAGTGGAACGGCTCAAGGGACGTGTGTTGAAACTGGAACGCAAGGCGCCGCGGCTTGGGATCACGGACAACCTGCGTGCGCTGCGCATCGAGTCGAGCTATGCGGTGGAATGGCTCTTTCCGCCCGCGAGCATCGCGGCTTGCCACATTTACTTTCCCGATCCATGGCCGAAGAAACGCCACCACAAACACCGGTTGGTTCAACCTCCGTTTGTTGCGGCGCTGGCGCGGGCGCTGGAACCGGGCGGTTCAGCCCATCTGGCCACCGACCATGCGGACTACTTTGCGGAGATGTTGCTGTGCTTCAATGCCAACACCAGTTTCGAGCGCATTCCGCCGGTGGTGCCGGCGACGCCGGATGAGATGACGGACTTTGAGCGCGACTTTGTGACGGAAGGCCGGCCCATCAACCGCGCGCAGTACAGAAAAGTGAAGAACTGAGAGCCAGGAATGCAGGACTCCTGCGGTCCTCAATTCCTCATTTCGCGCTCTTGATTTCTTTCCCGTTACTTCGCGACCGGTGAAGAGGGCGGAGTGTCCCGGACGATGCGGAAACCAATCACTTGGTGGTATTGACCGGGCAGAATGTCGTTCTGGCGGGTCGTTACGCGCACTTCCGTGTCGCCCCAGGAACCGCCGCAGATTGCAGGCGCCTGCTCCTTCGGGTTCTTCTTCAACGGCCCCCATGAGTCGGTCCATTCGCAGACGTTGCCGGCCATGTCGCGGGTGCCGTACGGGCTTACGTCGCCGGGATGCGCGTTGACCGGCGCCCATCGGAAATAGCCGTCGATCTTGCCGCGGTTGATGGCGTCGTAGTCCTTGCCGGTGTTGGCGAGTTTGGGATCGTCGAAGCTGTTGCCCCACGGATACAGCCGCCCGTCGGTGCCGCGCGCTGCCTTCTCCCATTCTTCCTGGGTTGGAAGCCGGCCGCCGGCCCACTTCGCATAGGCATACGCGTCCCAATAGGTCACATTGAAGATCGGGTAGTCTTCCGTGAAGGGAGGCCCGTCCTCCAATGGTTTCTTGGCACCCACAGCCGCGCGCCCCAAGTCCCAGTCCACAGGCGTATCCGAACTCTCAACCCCCTTGGGTTGCTTCGGGTGCGGCTAGCTTTTGTTTCCCTTTTCCACAACCCGCCTCCAGAACTCGCGGCACCTGCCGATGGCCACTTCTTCTTGTCTT
>CAZGGF010000049.1:0-3792 GCA_964524715.1 uncultured Verrucomicrobiota bacterium
CGCCTGTCGAGCCATGCGCCGCGCTTTTCTTCGCCGCATGCCATTCCTCCGGTTCCGGCACATGACGCCGGACCAACACCGTCCGCAGCGCAGGCAGGAGTCCGACGATAAGCACATAACGGGGGTTAATGCCTGCCATAAGATAAACCGCTGCACACGCGCCAAGGATGCCGATGTTCCCGCCGGTCTGCAGCACCGCGGCAATCCATGGCCGCCAGTGCCTTGGCCACGTTTCCGACAACAGCGATGAGCCGACAGACCATTCACCACCGATGCCGAGCGCCGCCAGAAACCGGAAGATCATCAACTGCCACCATGTCTGCGCGAGCGCCGACAGACCCGTAAAAGCTGCGTAAGTCAGTATTGTCAGGCACAATGCGCGGCTGCGGCCCAATCGGTCGCCCAGCCGGCCAAAGAAGCCGCCGCCAAGCGCCCAGCCGATGAGAAACGCCGCTTGGATCCACGAGCTTTTTTCCTTCACCGCCGCGTCGGCCATGCTGGCCGCGCCGAGCAACTGCATCACGAACGGTGCTGCCACGAGCGTGTACAGATGCATGTCCAGCCCGTCGAAGAGCCAGCCAAGCCAAGCTGCGATGCCGCTTTTCCACTGTTGCGGCGTGAGATCGCGGAGGCTCCTTACTTCGCGCACAGGCGGAGGCGGTGCCGTGGACGAAGAAGTGGGCGCGGTCGACTGTTTCACACCGTTACTTCGTAAACGCTTTCGGCAGATTCAGCCAGAGGATTTTCCGGCCCGTCCACGGAAGGCCACAGAATCCGGCAAAATCCAGTGAAATCCCTTGATTCTCCGGCCCCGGTTTCACTACGATACTTTTCCAAAGCGGCCTCATGAAGAGGTCAAAACATGCTGGTTGGTCCTGAAGATTATGAAAATTCTGGTTACTGGCGGTGCAGGCTACATCGGTTCAATCCTAGTGCCGAAGCTTCTCGGCGAGGGGCATGAGGTGACGGTGCTGGACAACTTTATGTATCAGCAAACGTCGCTGCTGGACTGCTGTTTCAATCCGCGCCTGACGATCATTCGGGGTGACGTTCGCGACAGCCGCGTGCTGGGTGACTTGGTGAAGAAGGCGGATGCCATCCTGCCGCTCGCCTGCCTGACCGGCGCCCCACTGTGTGCCCGGGAGCCGATCATGGCCACGGCGGTCAACCGGGATGCGATCAAGAGCATCGCGGACATGAAAAGCCAACAGCAGATGGTGATCTATCCCTGCACCAACAGCGGTTACGGAATCGGCCAGGAAGGCATCGAGTGCGACGAGGAGACGCCGCTGCGGCCGGTATCGCTTTACGGACAACTGAAAGTGGAAGCGGAACGCTACGTGCTGGATCGCGGTTGCCTGACATTCCGGTTCGCGACGGTTTTCGGCACCAGTCCGCGGATGCGGCTGGACCTGCTGGTGAATGATTTCACTTTTCGCGCGGTCAATGACGGTTTCGTGGTGCTGTTCGAGGCGCACTTCAAGCGCAACTACCTGCATGTGCAGGATGCGGCAGCCGCATTCATACATTCGTTGAAAAACTACGAAAAGATGAAGGGCCGCCCCTACAACGTCGGCCTCAGCGAAGCCAATCTCAGCAAATGGGAGCTTTGTCAGGCCATCCAGCGGCATGTGCCGCGATTCACGTTCTTGATTTCCGAGGTTGGCAAGGACCCGGACCAGCGCAACTACATCGTCAGCAACGCCCGCATCGAGTCGACCGGGTTCAAACCGGCCGTCGGTCTCGATACCGGCCTCAGCGAACTGCTGAAAGCTTTTCAAGTGATTCGCCGGAACCAGTTCTCAAATGTCTGACGGTTTGCATAACCTTACTGCTGCGATTCTTGCGGGGGGCTTGGGCACCCGGCTCCGGACCGTGGTGGCCGACCGGCAAAAGGTCGTTGCTTCCGTGGCAGGCCGCCCATTTCTGATGCGGTTGCTGGATCAACTGGCCGATGCGGGTTTGCGGCGTGTGGTGATTTGCACGGGCTACAAGGCGGAGCAGGTTGCCGAATTGGCCGGCAGCGCCTACCGCGGCATGACATTGCGGTATTCGCCAGAACCCGGCCCGCTTGGCACATCGGGCGCGCTGCGCAACGCGTTGCCTCTATTGGATTCCGACCCCGTGCTCGCCATGAACGGCGATTCGTTCTGCGAGACGGACTTGGCGGCGTTCTGGCAGTCACACTGCGACCGCAAGGCGGCCAACTCACTGGTGGTTCGCGAGGTGACCGACACAAGCCGCAGTGGCCGAGTCGGTTATGACGCGAATGGCGTGGTTACCAGCTTTGTTGAGAAAGGCGCATCGACCGGGCCGGGTTGGATCAATGCGGGGATCTATCTGTTGAGCCAGACACTGCTGAAAGGCATCCCGGCAGGGCGGCCGGTGTCGCTGGAACGGGAGACGTTTCCGGCGTGGATCGGGCGCGGGTTGTACGCATTTCCGACGACAGGGAAGTTCCTTGATATCGGTACGCCGGAATCATACGCTGCGGCGCAGAAGCTGTTTACCTGAGTTGGTCACATGATTGTCAGCAGAACACCATTTCGCATCTCGTTTTTTGGCGGCGGCACGGACTACCCCTCGTGGTACCGTGAGCACGGAGGGGCCGTGCTGGCCACGACCATCGACAAGTACTGCTACCTGACCTGTCGCTATCTGCCACCGTTCTTCGAGCACCGGTATCGGCTTGTCTATTCAAAGATCGATAACTGCCACTCGATCGATGAGATCTCACACCCAGCCGCCCGGGAAGTGCTGCGGTTCATGAAAATGGAGCGGGGCGTGGAGTTACACCACGACGGCGATTTGCCGGCCCGCAGCGGAATGGGGTCCAGCAGCGCGTTCACGGTGGGGATGTTGCATGCCCTTTATGCGCTCAACGGGCGAATGCCAACCAAACATCAGTTGGCGATGGAGAGCATTCATATCGAGCAGGAGATGGTCAAGGAGACGGTTGGCTCGCAGGACCAGGCGCTCGCGGCCTACGGCGGGTTCAACCATGTCACGTTCCATCCCAACGGTGAAATCACCGTGCGCCCCATTGCCCTGGCTCGCGACAAAATCCTCGAATTGAACTCGCACCTGATGCTTTTCTACACCGGCATCAAGCGCACAGCCGCTGACGTCGCCAAGACTTACGTGGACCAGATGAGCGAGAAACGGCGACAGCTCCGGCTCATCCGTGGCATGGTGGACGAGAGCCTCTCGATCCTGAACGACGGCAAGGGTTTGACAGCCTTTGGCGAGTTGCTCCACGAAGCCTGGCAAGCCAAGCGTAGTCTCAGCTCCCATGTGACCAACTCGGAAGTCGAGGATATCTACGCTGCCGCGCGAAAGGCCGGCGCGATCGGTGGCAAGCTGATCGGTGCAGGCGGCGGCGGGTTCATGCTGCTATTCGCTCCGCCATCCCGCCACGACGCAATTCGTCAACGGCTCAACAAGCTGCTCCACGTGCCGTTCGAATTCGAGTTTAACGGCAGTCAGATCATTTTCTTCAGCCACGAGGTGGATTACACCGCCGCCGAAAACGCTCGCGCCAACCAGTCGCTTCAGGCGTTTCGCGAGTTGACGACACCGCAACAGTAGTTACGTTGCCACCTTGAACTCGCAGGACACCATCTTCGTAGCCGGTGCCGACACGCTCATTGGCGGTGCCATCGTTCGTCAGCTTCGCAGCCATGGCTTCGTCAACATCGCCGGCATGGGAGCCGACGCGCCGGACCTGACCTCCGCCGCCAGCGTGGAAGCTTTCTTCGCGCAGTCCAAACCGGCCTATGTTTTCGTGGCCGC
>CAZGGF010000050.1:0-28653 GCA_964524715.1 uncultured Verrucomicrobiota bacterium
ATCGAGCTTGATGGCCTCATCACAATCAGCAATCCCTCCATCGATATCACCAGCCTTGAGTCGCGCGGCCCCTCGATTGCTATGGCTCACACTGTCCTTTGGATCGAGCTCGATGGCGCGCGTAAAATCCGCCATGGCCCCCTTGAAATCACCGCTGGAAAGCCTGGCGCACGCACGGCTCTTGTAGGCAGTCGCATTTGAGGGATCGAGTTCGATGGCGCGCGTGCCATCGGCCATTGCGCCCTGCCAATCTCTTTTCTCGTGCCTGGCAACGCTTCGGCTCACATAGGCCCCGGCGTTCTTCGGATCGAGCTTGATGGCCTCATCACAATCGGCAATCCCTCCATCCACATCACCGGTCTTGGATCGCACGGCCCCTCGCTTGCTGTAGTTCTCACTGCTCTTCGGATTGAGTTCGATGGCGCGTGTGTAATCCGCCATGGCCCCCTTGAAATCCTCGCTATAAAACCTGGCACTCGCACGGTTCGCGTAGGCATCCGCATTGGATGGATCGAGCTCGATGGCGCGCGTGTAATCCGCTTTCGCGCCCTGCCAATCCTTTTTCTTAAGCCCGAGATAACCCCGGTTCGCATAGGCGCTGGAGTTCCTGGCATCGAGTTGGATGGCCACATCACAGTCCGCAAAAGCCCCCTCGATATCCCCGGCATATGACTTGGCGAGCCCTCGATTGTTGTGGCTCTCACTGTCCTTCGGATTGAGTTCGATGGCGCGCGTGCAATCCGCAATGGCCCCCTGGGCATCCCCGCTATAGAGCTTGGCGGCCGCACGGTTCGCATAGGTGGCCGCATCTGACGGATCGAGCTCGATGGCGCGCGTGCAATCCGCTTTCGCGCCCTGCCAATCTCTCATCGAGGCCTTGCAGGCGCCGCGCATGCGGTAAGCATCCACATCCCGAGGATCGATTTCGAGCACACGATCACAGGCCGTCATGGCCCCCTCAAAGTCGCCTCGGGTGGCCTTGATCACACTCACCATACCGTGCGCGTAGGCATCCCTGGCATCCAACTCAAGAGCGCGATTCACATCCGCCATCGCCTTCTTCAGATCCCTCTGCGCGAGATGAAACCTGCCGCGAACGGCGTAGGCCCGCGCGAGCTTTGGATCCAACTCGATCGCACGACTGCAATCCATCTTCATGCCATCCAGGTCGCCCTTGCTTCCCCTGGCGCGCGCGCGGAGCACATGAGCCAGGGCATTGGACGGGTCGAGTTGGATCGCGTGGTTGCAATCAGCCAGTGCACCGTCGGCATCCTTCTTCTCAATCTTCGCCGCCGCCCGATCGCAATACTCCTTCGCCGTGGTCTGCGCATGGACAACAGCGGGGAGGACGCTGCAGAGGAACAATACAAGTCCGTGGAGTGCTCTCATGTGTTTTGACCCGGATTCGAAACTTCACCCAGTGTTTTGTAACTCTCTGTTTTATCAAGACCAAACGCCACCAGTGCACGGCCAATACTCAACATCTGCAGACATAACCCCGTTACAAGGACTCCTGCCCCCATCACATTAAATCTGCATAACATGAAATCTCCAGCCGCATCAGGTGCTTCACGAATAGATACCGTGAGGCTCAGTTCGACGACGATTGTCCATACAACACACACGATCACGGCAAACACAAAAAACTTCTGTGTCCTGCGACTCGCCACTCGCATCAACAGTTGTTGTTGACTTTCATGTTGTGTAATCATGGTGCTTAGTTCCGCATACACTTTTTGATTGAGAGATTAATCAGCCAAGTAATGGAGAAGATCACTGCAATGCAGATGAAGAGCCACACGCTTTGTTCGTACGACCACGGCGGAAGCTCCGGCGCACGCTGAATACTTTCAATGAGCGCCAGTGTTCCCAGACTGAACATATAGCGTGCGATCTGTACTGTCTGAAAATGTGACATGGGGCTTCAGTCCTCCAGACAACGTCCGGCTAGCCTCCAGAACAGCGGTTTGAGTGCGCAGTTGGCCGTGTGACAGACGCTTGCGCACGATCAGGGATATGTGCTTTAAACGCCCCTGCACTCAAGCAACTCGTCCCATGTGTCATGTTGTTGGTCCTGAAGGTGCGCCCGATGCTTGTTGATCATAGTGGCTACAAGCGACGCGATAAGTCAGCACCGCCAACAATTCACCCATGCGCGCCACGGCAAAGGACATCTGCACAGTCTGGTTGTCCGTTTTCCGAATCCACAAATACCAGTTTGCCGGGTAAAAAGAAACTATCTCACGGTAATCAATGACTATGGTATTCCGGCCGTCCGTGTACTCGATGTTTCGATCCAACAACCGGATTGTCGTATGACGGAAGCGCCAATAACCCACAAAACTCAACATGCAAAATGCGGCCCCCAAAGGCCCAAACAAATACCAACTACTCGGATGACTCCGACTCGCCATGACGAAACTCAGAATTCCGACACAGTTTACCAATAAGCTTAACACTAACCAGGGTTTTGCAGTTCGGTATTCCAAGTCCCCTGTCGGTATGACTGAACAGCGCTGTGCTTGGCGCCTGGCATAGGCTGCATATAGCACGCCAAGCACAGCGACAAGAACCATCGTCACCCCACCGGCAATTCCGTTGTCTGTGTGCACACTCATGTATGCTTGTGCCGTCGTGCTCATAATAGACACATTCTCCAGCGCAGTAGTACAACTATTTGTCGGCGGTGAAAGGGCGTCTTGTTTGTGCTCCGGAAGACGCGAATTCCGCTTCCTCATGTTGGTGCCTGCGGGAAAGCGTCCTCTCTGCGTTCTCCGCGCCTCTGCGGTGAATCCGACTCCCAGCTACTGATGATTCAATCACAGATGCACACGGATGGACGCAGATAGAGAACTTCCCTATCGGTGTGAATCTGTGTGCATCTGTGGTTTCTCGATGTTTTGACGACGCGCCGTCGCACGCGAGCGAAGGGAAATCGCGTCCGAAGGCCGCGATCCACCTCCTTCACGAATCACGAATTACGAGTCACCAATCTCGAGTCACCAATCTCGAGTCACCAACGGTTGCGCGGTCGCGATATCGGCCTCTGGCGCGAATCTATTTCGGCGGTGGCATGCGCCTCTCGTGACAACTCCGCCATGTGATGCCTGTCCTGGTTTCGAAGATCATCGCACCCCCCGCAAATACCTGGACCCGCAGTGCATCGTTGAAGGCAGAAACCTCATCCGTCAGCGCAGGCCCCAAACTCGCTCTCAGATTCGGTTCCGAGTCCAGGTTGTGTTTGAAAGCTCCAAGCACCCGGTGTCCGGGTTCACCCGTCCAGACAGTCTCCTTCACGCCAGTCACATTGTCTCGAAGAACAACCCCTCCATGATAAGTGGCATAGCTCCAGTCTCCAGATTTGAACTCCAGAATCTTGGGATACTGAATAATCAACCCACCCAACAGAGACTGCTTCGGCGAACTGCCTTTGGCTTCCAACCAATTCCGGTATTGCGCATCGTTCATGGAAAGGAGTTGTCCCAACAATGGAATCTTCCTCTCCAGTTCCGGGTAGGTCTGCGCTGAAACTTTCCGCGGGCTGCGGATGATACCGGGACCGACCTCCACAAGCTGAGCCGTGATCCAGTACTCCGCTCCTTTCATGACCTCCCCGACGACGAGATACTTCACCGCGATGAGTTTCCCGTATTGTTTGGCCTTGTCTGACTCCATCAAATCAGTCACTTGGAGGTTCTTTTCCGTCAAAAGAGTCTGCAACTGGGTGCGCGTCACCAGTTCAAACCGGTCTGCAAACTCGGAGAGGAGCAGCCGTGACACGATTTTCCCGGCGTCTGCCACCCCGACGGCGCCCTGCACTTCGAAATCCACAACAGCGATCCGTTCCTTTGGGCCTGCCGCAAGAGCCACCCCGGTCACGAACGTCCACAAAAGAAACAGCCTGATAATCCGTGATTTCATACGTTGATGCGTCGTGTTCTTGTCGGCAGTTTTGGCGTTAAAGTCAATGCCAGTCTGCCACAAAGGGACAGGCAGTGTGGTTCTGCGCCGCCGGAGTTGATGCACGCGTGGTCGGAAGAGCAGGGGACGGCGGTGTTTTTCTGTCTGCGACTTCTGAGGCATGATCTCGCCGGCCACGCGCTCTCGCAGACGCCGACGGGAGGAGGTGAGAGTGGCCAGGCAACGTCCCGTTAGGGACGGCGCGACAATAGCGCGGCGTTTCAACGCCGGGAACGCGATGGAAACATGACAGAGTCCCATAGGGACGATTAAATGATTTGGGCAACGGCTCCCGGAGACCTGACACCCCTACTGGAGCGCAATATACACATGGGACATTGGGTGCTTATAATGGTTCGCATGGGACGAAGACATGGGTTTCACTATTCTCCAGTTTCACCGTGACACCCTTCGATGTAATTCGTGAATTCTGAGCGGTTAACCACCCCACCGCATATTCCGGTGTTTCATTTCTTCCTGCCCATCCAGTTGCAACATCAAAAGCTTTTCTCAGTTCTTCACCTGTAGGAATACCAACTCTTACGCCATTATCACATTCAGCCAATGCGGTATTATAATCCATTATACAGTCTTGGGCAGCCATCGCCCGTTCACGCTCAACATCTTCATACGTAATGCATAGGGAACCTTTTGTGTCCGTCGGTCCAAACTTGAATCCGTAACGATAATTGCCGTGGGTATATAAGGATAACGTCACAAACACATTTTCGATTTGAAGAGGCTGCTGACGGAAATCAACAAGTTGAATTACCATAGTCTGTCTAGGTTTCATAATCTGGTAACACTGGGGTCACATTGTTGCATTCAGCATTTGGTTGAATGCTGAGAAAACGATCATCTTCCGTTTGACCGTCTGAGCGTATCATCGCACAAAACGGACGCTTGGACAATGAACAACGCCGCCAGCAGCAACAGCGCGCAGCCGCCACCCCATCTGATTTGTCCGTTCAACCTTCACCGTTCACGACCCAGCCGCTCTTGTCTGATGCTGTGATCTGACGCCGTGGCTGCAACGCGAAGCGCCGAGGTGGAACGCGACCTCCGGGCGCGTTTTCGTGCGCTAAAGAAGATCGCGTGAACGAAGGAAGATGATTCAACCACAAATGCATATGGATACACGCGGATGGTGAACTTCCCCATCGGTGTGAATCTGTGTGCATCTGTGGTTTCCCGATGTGTTGACGACGCGCCGTCGCACGCGAGCGAAAGGAAATCGCGTCCGGAGGCCGCGATCCACCTCCTTCACGATTCACGACTCACAAGTCCCGCGTCACGAGTCACCAATCACCAATCACGAATTACCTTCCGCGTTCCGCCCTTGCCGGATGTTGAGGCCGGACGGCGTGTCCGCCGCCTAAAACATGAACCATTCCCTTCGAACTTCATGCCAGCAATGACTGGTTGTTGAGTGCGTGTCTTGGTATGGTGACGAGGTTGCCATGATCGCGTCTGCAACTCGGTGTTTCAGTCTATTGCTCGCATTTGCGCTGTTCGCTGCGGCGGGTGCGTGGGCGCAGGCGCAACAACCAAAGAACCTGCCGTTGGCACGTGGCATGGTTCACAAAGGCATTCCATGCCGTGGCGAGAAAGAATCCCACTGCAACATTTTCGTTCCCAGGGGCTACGCGGCAAACAAGCCGGCGCCGGTCTTGTATGTCTTCTCGCCGGTGGGTGATGCGCCGGTGGATTTGTATCGAACAGCGGCGGACAGACTCGGCTGGCTGGTCTGCGGCAGCGTTGAGAGTCGCAACGGGCAGGGGATGGATTTCTACGAGAAGGTCTTGGCCGCGATGAAGAACGAAATGAGTGCCCGGTTTGTCCTCCATCCGCACAGGGTTTACTACTCGGGCATGTCCGGCGGTTCGCGGGTGGCGCTGGAGTTGTTCTGCAATCACAGTGGCTCGGCAGCCGGCGTGATCGCGATGGCAGCGGGGCCGCCAAGGCCCAACCTGAGCAAAGTGCCCGGCGGCGCTTGCGTGGGCATCGCCGGACGCCATGACTACAACTATGCCGAGTTGGTCACATTGGCGGGAAAAAGCGCGGCGGTGGATGTCGCGTATTACTTCATGGATTTCGACGGTCCGCACGGTTGGGCTCCCAAAACACTGGTGGCGCAGGCCATGGAATGGCTGGAGATTCAGTATTTCATCCGTTCACCGCACGTGACCGCAGCGGAGGAGCCCCTGCGAGCCAGGATCATCGCGGACCAGCTCAGGAGGATTTCGTTGGAAGGCGCAACGATGGCGGCATACGAGGCGTGTGAGTTGTTGTTGCGCGATCTGGATGCGGACCCTGAGCCTCTCAAGAGCGTGGAGCGGATGATGACATCCATGAAGCCCAGACTGGCGCGGGAACTGGAGGCAAGAACCGCGTTGCGTGAGATGTTTACGGTGGTGGCCAGCCCGCGCTCTGCCTACCAGATGCAGCAGTCTCTTCAGGTTCAAGCCAGGGAACTTGCCCTGAAGTATCCCAATACGGTTTATGGCGCGAGGGCCGGTATCATGGTGGAGACCATCGGGCGGAATCTGAAGATGTTCCCACCGGAAATGCGAAAACAAGACGATGGCCAGCCGCAAAGCCGGCGCTAGTTGGGTTGTTCCTCCAGACGGTTGCGGACGAAATTGATGTGCCCGCGAAGCCCGTAGAATTGATCGGCGAACGAAGCGGGCACCTTCATGCTGTGGACGGTGCGCTCGATCTGGTCGAGTCGCTTGATCATCTCCGCGCGTTTGCTGGCGGGGGTTTGGGAAGACAGTTCGCGTTCGAGCGCGAGCAAGGCGCGATACCAGCGGCAGATTTGGGTGCGGATGCGCCAACGGTAGATCTTGGGAATGGTCCGCAGACCCGGCACCAGGACGACGATCATTGGCACGAAGACCATGACGACGCGGTTGACGAGGCCGGCCAGCCAGTAGGGCAGGTAACGGTAGAGGAAGCTCTTGCCGGACTTGTAGAACCGGGTCGCGTCTTCGCTGATGGGGAAGTCGTGCTCCAACGGCGACGGGAATTCTCCACGCCGTTGCAGGATGGTGGGGCGGCCGTGGACTTCACGCGCGGCCTCCAGGAGCAGGTCGGAGATGGCCGGATGGAGTGAGTTGCGGGCGATCAACTCGACGGTCGGACCGACCAGGTTGGCATCGTATGGCGGGAAATTTCTGGCGAAGTCGATGGAGCCCATCGGAAACGGGAGAATGTTCAGGTAAGTGAAGCGCCGGATGTAGGCGACGGCTTGTTTGAAGTTGTAGATATGGATGCCGGGCGTGTGGAACAGCGTGCGCATGATGCTGACCGAAGCGGACTCGCCCATCAGGAAAACGGCGTCGGCCTTGCCGTCGAGCAGCGCCTTGGCGGCTTCCGCCGGGGCCAGGTCAAGGATGGTGGCGGTGGTGGCGTTGACGCCATTGGTTTGAAGCAACGTCATGGCAAGCGAGCGGGTGCCGCTGCCGGGTTGGCCGACGGCGAGGCGCTTGCCGTTGAACCCGGAGAGCAGTTCCACCTGTTTCTCGCTGCGATAGAAAATCAGCAGCGGCTGATAGGAGATGCTGCCCAGCGAGACGAGGTTGTTGATGGTGATTCCGTTGGTCATTCCGCCCTGGACGAAGCCGATGTCCACATGGAAGGCGGGGTCGTTGAGCCGGAGGAGATTATCCTGTGAGCCCTGCGAGGGGAGGATTTTCATCGTCACGCCGTTGCGTGCGAGAATGCGGGCGTACTTGACGGCGTTGGTCTGGAAGACGCTGCCTTCCGGGCCGGTGGTGATGATGACGGTATTGGGCGGCGCGGAGTGAAGAAACCAGAAGATGCCGAAGAACATGACCACGACGATCAGGAGGGCCGCACTGAGGATCGCCCCGCGACTGACACCAAAAGTCTCGGTGAAGGTGGTCAGAGCGCCTTGCCTGACAGGATCAGGCTGGCCTGGCATGGTACGGGGATTTGGATCGTTGCTCATGGGTAGTCAACGTAAGTTCTCGTCTCCGGCGGAACAAGTCCCAATTTTCGCCATACCACCGCCAGACGTGGCGGGCGATGCGTCGACAGGAGATAGTGGAACTCGCGCGCTCCCTCCTGTCTGAGTCAGGGATGTGTTGGTGGCCTCGGCGGGCCAGCAGCAAGCGCTTGGGGTAATTGCACTCCCAGGGGCCGGCCCATGATCGGCTCGGCGGTTCTGTAGAGTGCCACGAGCGAGTCCTGTGTGTGTCCCCACAATTCCAGTATCACCGGCGGTGCTCCGAGGGAAGGGAAATACTGTTTCTCTTCGACCCAGGCGTTGAGCAGACGCTCGCTGCAATACCGCAGCCAGTCTGGCCGCGGCCAGCGCTCAGACGTGGTTGCGCCGGCGAACTTGCGTGCCGCGTCGCGGAGGTGGAGCGCGGCGGTCAGGGCACGGCTTTGGTCTGCAGTGCGCATCTGGACCCAGCGAAGCTTGTCGTAAAAGGTGGTGCAGTTCTGCTCCACCTCCTGCGCGATGCCGCGCAGCGAGAGGACTGATTGCGGCGTCAGTCTGGGAGGCGTTTGGGCTGTGGAGTTGACGGCGAGGATGGCAAAGAGAACGGCGCCAATGCAGCAAATAGTCTTCATGGTTATCTCCCGTGTCTACGACATGCACCCTACGCCGATGTTGATAAGCGTCAAACGGAAAATGGGAGACGGATCGTGGCCGCTCTGCGGGCGGGATAGGGTGTGTTGGTTATTGACATCGGGGTGGTTTTGTCATGATATCCGCCAAAGCCAACCCTCAATCCGTACCACTATGAAAACACAAAGCGCTGCATTCATCCTCTCTTGGTTGCTCGGAAGCCTCGGCGTGGACCGGTTCTATCTCGGCCAAGTCGGTTTGGGCATTCTCAAACTGATCACGATCGGCGGCTGCGGTATCTGGGCATTTATCGACATGATCATGACTGGCATTGGCGTCCAGACCGATGCAACCGGCGCGCCCTTACAGCGCGAGGCGGTTGTCGGGACGCCCGTGAGGTCACAGACGGTGACGTTCATCCTGTCGCTGCTGCTGGGCTGTCTCGGTGTGGACCGCTTCTATCTGGGTTACACCGGACTGGGTATCCTGAAGCTGGTCACGGTCGGCGGCTGCGGGATTTGGGCGCTGATTGATTTTGCCATGATCGGCATGGGAATCATGAAGGACGCCCAGGGGAACTCGCTTAAGTTTGGCTGAGGCGCAATGCGGTCACGCGCGCTGTGGACATGGGGCGCCGTCCTTCTGGTGGCGGCACTGTTGCGGCTGGGTCTGACGGACTTGCTGCCGAATATGTGTCCACTGCGGCGGCTGACGGGAATTCCGTGCGCAACCTGCGGCATGACACGGGCGGCAGCGGCGTTGTCCCGCGGAGAGTTGGCGAAGGCATCAGGTTTCAACATTGCAGCGATTCCTTTGGCGCTGTTGCTGGCGGTTCTGATGGGATTGCTCGCGTGGGAGGCGGTCACGGATCGCGCCGTCGTTGATCCCGTGTGGCAGCGTTGTTCGAAACCTGTGACGTGGTTTCTCGTTGTGCTGTTGCTGGCCGCGTGGGGCGTGAACCTCCACCGATACTTTGGTTGACCAGCGGCGGGGTGGGGTCGACTGGCAGCGTCATCCTATCGGGTCAATGAAACCCCAGCCGCCTGCCGCGTGGTAACGATTGGTGATATCACTGGGGCGCATCCAAACCACGCGGTCGCCGAAGTGTTGTCGAATGCGCTCGATTACAGTCTGGAAGACGCGCCAGCCAACACCTTTCGCGGGGTTCAGGCCCTGCCAGTGTGAATACCAGATGCAATACGGCGCGTCGGCGGCGAAATGCCGCGCGATGATGCCGGACTTTCCATCGGCGCTCAGGTAATAGTCGGCGTTGGTCTGATCGGCCTTGTTCGTCCAGATGCCGAAGTGGTCCTTCGCATTGGGCATCAAGTCGAAGACGGCGCACGGGCCGTCGGCCGCTTTCTGATGGATGCCAAACTTCGTTTCGCTGGCGCCAAAGAAACAGGGCACGGTGTGGCTGCGAAATTTCCCCGCCTTGGCGAGGCTCAGCAGGGCTTTCCAGAGCGCCGGATTCGGCTCGGAGTGGTGGGCGGCGCGCAGAGCGGCGTAACGTTTCTTGCACGGCTCGCAGCCACAACCCGGCCAGGTCAGACCGGTGAGACGAATGCCCGCGCGATCGGCTTCGCCAATGATGTTTGAGAAATAGCGCTCGTACTGTTCCACGGTCACGTCCGGCTCATGGAGCCAGAGACCTTCGTGGACGGCATCCTTCGATTCGCGGTTTGCGTCGAAATCGAAAAGGCCATGGTGCGTCATCACTTCCATGTGCGAGTCGATCCCGCAGTCCCATGCGCGCTTGACCTGTTGGAGGAACGCCTGTTCCTCCTCGTTCGGGCTGCGCGACATTGAATGGTTGCTGATGCCGAGGATTACGCTCGATTCTCCCGCAATGCGGTGCTCTGCGCAGAAATCCAGGAACGTCTGAAACGCCTTCGCTCCTGCGACGTAGGGCGAGGTGTCGTCGCAATAGAACGAGAGGATCATTTTGCGCGTTCGCGGTTTCTCAGGGCTTGCCGCAGCGAGCCAGCGGGCAGTGGCGGTGGCCGTTGCGGTCGTGGCTGCCATGCGTAGGAATTGCCGGCGCGTCGAAGAATGAATCGCTGTCGTCATAACCTGTCCTTCCAGCTAGAGGTGGTGGCGCTCTTTATTCCATTGCCGTCGTCGCGGGACGCCGGTGTCCGGCGATTGTCTGCCAGACGAAAAAAACCGCACAACCCGAACCAATCACGCCCAGTCCCGCCAGTATAAGCGTCCAGCCTGAACTGGCCCAGAGGAAAACCCAGCCCGCCAGCGCTGCCAGCGACGGGATCGGATAGAGCCACATCCTGAACGGCAGCGGCACATCGGGTCTCTTCGTGCGCAGAATATGCAGCGCTACGATCTGGCCAACGAACTGCACGAGAATGCGCACGGTCACTGCTGCCTCGATCACGGATTGCAGCGGCAGAAAACAAAACACGGCCGTCAGCCCGCCGATGGCCCAGAGTGATACGCGCGGATAATGCTCCTGCGGATGCACCCGGCCAAACACGCTGAAGAAATCTCCTTCGCGAGCCGCCGCATAGGGGATACGCGAGTAACCGAGCGTAATGGCGAAATTGCACGCCATGGCTGTCCAGACGATCAGGCCGGTGAACGCCACCGCGACGTGGCGGCCGAACAATCGTTCCATGAACAGCGCGGCAACGTTTTCAGACTTCATCGCCTCCTGCCATGGAACGACGGCGATGATGGAGACGTTCATCGTCAGGTAGAGCGCGCCGACCAGAAGCACGGAGATCATGATCGCGCGCGGGATGTTCCGGGCCGGATCGCGCACTTCATCGCCGAGATGGCAGATGTTGTAGTAGCCGAAGAAATCATAGATCGCGATGCGCATCGCGCCGCCAAGGCCGATGAGAAACGCGAGATCAAGGTGGAACGCATTGGGCGGTGGCTGAAGCAGTGACGGGTTGAAATTCATCAGACCCGCTCCGATTACCGTCACCACCGTTATGACCGTGCCCGCCGCCAACGCCACGCCCAGCCAGCCGACCACTTGAATCCGCCGGCTCAGCAGCAGCACGGTGCCGGCGCACGCCACGGCACCGAGCGCGTTCCAGCCCAGGGGCATGCCCCACGCCTCGAACGTCGGCTGGAGATTTGGAAACGCATATTTCAGATAGCCCACAGCCCCGATGTAGCCGGACGCCATCTCCAGTGTGCCGCTGATCAGGAATTGCCAGATGAACAGGAACGGCATCAACCGGCCCCAGCGATACGGTCGAAAAGCTTCGCGCAGAAAATGATAAGTGCCGCCACTGCCGGGCAGGGCCGCGCCGAGTTCGCTCCACACCAAGCCGTCGCAGAGCACCAGCAACGCCGCGACCACCCAGCCGATCATTGCCTGGGGCCCCTGCATCGACGCGATGAAGAGCGGGATGGTGATGAACGGCCCGATGCCGACCATGTTGTTGATGTTCAGCGCGATGGACTGAAGGAGGCCGAAGCCGCGCTCCAGCGGAGCGGCGGCAGGTTGGGGCTGTGTCGGTTCTGGCATCACGCGTGGCCGGCAAGACAACGGCCGCCATCCTCATGCGCCAAATCGCGCGCCAAGTCAACGCTCGGGCAGGGGATGGATGGGGCGTGATGAACGGCCCGATGGCGGTTTTCTCTTTGTCGGAATGTCCGAATGTCGTAGTTTACCGCTCGGTGTTGGGTGGCGCGCGGGTTTCAGGAGTTTTTTTTCGCGTGTGCCGTCTAACGACAGCGAAACCAACATGGACTCTGAACTTGGAATGCCTATGAAAACTCGCGCTCTGTTTCCAGCCGCGCTGGCGGTGTTGACTCTCACGGCCCTGTCCGGGGTTGCCCGGGCCGACAACGAAGTCGGCTTCATCGAACGGTTTGCCCTCGCGCCCGACCGCGAGAAGACGCTTGGCGAACTGGTGCCGGGCAGCGAGGACTTCTACTACTACCACGCGCTTCACTACCAAAACACCCGCGACGAGGGGAAGTTTACGGATGTGATGAACCAGTGGAAGAAGCGCTACCCTCGCTCCGAACGCCGGCGCGTCATCGAGAACCGCGAGGCGCTCATCGGTTACGGGAACAACCCGCAGAAGACGCTGGCCTGGCTGCGTGAGAAGCTGAATCTCCAGTTCAACCACGTCCAGGAAGCGCGCGACAAGAAGCCGGACCTGCCGTCGTCGCTTGATCCGAAGCGGGTCGCTCGTGAGGTTTTTGAGAAGGACGCGTTGGTGCACGACGGCGGCCTTGGCAGTCTGTCTCAAGAGGCTCTGGAAGAGTTGGTCAAGCGCCGGGTACCGCTCGACGAACAGCGGCGGCGGGCGTTGTTGTCGAGAATCCAGCGGCCTGACGTGCCGAATCTCGTGGAGTTGATTGCCGCCGACCTGAAATCGCGCGAGTCTCGCGGCTTTGGCGAGTTCGCCATCCATCGCGCGCTGTTGCCCAGTCAACTCGATGCGCTCGTTGGAGCCGTTCCATCGTTGGCCAGCAGCGAGCCATTCGTTTACACCCGGTTGCGCAAGCTCGCGCCTTCTGCCGACGCCGATATCGAATTCGACGCCGCCGAGCGCGAGGCATGGCTGGATCGGGTGTGGGCGTATGCGAAGACGCTGCCGCCGACATTCAACACGCTGAAGGCGCACGTGCTCTACCTCCGCCTTGATCACGACCGTCGAAAGGGTGTGTATGACCGCGAGCGGTTCCTCGAATACCTCAAGCTCCCGCGCAGCTTTTTCTATGTGAACCCGAAATGGTTGCAAACCTACGTGCGGATGGGGCAGCCGATCTGCAACCTCAACGCCGACCTCGCCGAGCCGCTGTTGGTGGCTCGCGTCATCGGCAACGACGAACCGCTCGTGCGTGAGTACTTCCTCCGGTTCTTTGCCGCGGCGAAGCCCGACAGCGAGGCGGACGCATTGCTGGCGCCGTGGACTGACTATGTTCGCGATACATGGCTCAAACCGCTTCTGGCCGAGGCGATGATCGTCAACGGCATTGGCAGCGCCGAGCGATGGGCCTCGCTGCTGGCGCCGGCGGAGTTCCAGCGGTTGAAGGAGCGCGTGGACATCGAGTTCCCGCCCACCAACGAGCAGTTCACCGCGCCCGGCTCCGACGTGCGGCTGGATGTCGTTTTGAAGAACACGCCGAAGCTGCTGGTGAAGACCTACGAGGTCAACGCCCTGAACTTCTTCCTGACCCAGCAGCGCCAGCTCAACACCGACCTCAATCTTGACGGTCTCGTTGCGAACAGCGAGCAGACGCATGCCTTCGACACGGGGCCGTTCAAGCGGACACGCCAGGCATTCACGTTTCCCGAACTCAAAGGCCGGCGCGGCGCATGGATCGTGGAGTTCATCGGAGGTGGACGCAGCAGCCGCGCGTTGGTCCGCGCCGGACAGTGGCAGCTCCTCCAGCAAACCGGCCCCGGCGGCGACCTGATCATCGTGCTTGATGAAAAGGGCGAGCCGGTCAAGGAGGCCGTTGCATGGCTCGACGGGCGCAAGTTCACCCGTGACGAGAAACTCGGCCGCATCATGGTGCCGTTTACACAGCGACCCGGCACCCGGCAGATTGTGCTCGCCAGCCCGGACGGCACGTTTGCGACGCTGGCCCAGTTCGAGCATCACGCCGAGAACTATCAGCTCGACGCGCAGTTCCACGTTGAACGCGAGCAACTCCTGGCCCGCTGCCAGGCCACGCTCGCCGCTCGTGTGACACTGCTGCTGAACGAAGCGCAACTAGATCCTGTGATCCTCCAGGAGCCGAAGCTCACGCTCGTGACAACCACCCTCGACGGCATTTCCACGACGCGTGAGGTCAAAGACCTGAAACTCAGCGCCGGCAGCGTGTTAACTCATACGCTGGCCGTTCCCGACCGTCTTGCGAGGCTGAGTGTCACGCTTACTGGCAAGGTTGACGTCCTTAGCGCCGGTGGCACGAAACGCGACCTCAGCGCATCGCACACCTGGACGCTCAATGGCATGGATAAGACCGACGCCACCAGTGACGGTCATCTGTCAAAGTTTGGCGGCGATTACGTGTTTGAGTTGTTCGGCAAAGACGGTGAGCCGCTGGCCGACCAGCAGATCGTCTTCACCTTCCGTCACCTTGAATTTACCCGCCCGCAGACCATCGCCCTCAAGACCGATGACAAGGGACGCGTGTCCTTGGGCGCGTTGGCTGGCTTGCGCAGCTTCAGCGCTCGTTGTCCCAACGGCCGCGAGAGCGTGTGGAGACTGGATGAGTTCGAGCGCACATGGCCGTCAGTGGTTCACGCCCGTGCGGGAGAGCCGATACAGCTTCCTGCGTGTGGCGCCAACCCTGTTGCATCGGCTGTCAGCCTGTTGGAGATGCGCGCGGGAGTGTTTGTTGCCGACCACAGTGCGAAGATCAAAATCGCGAATGGTTTTCTCACGATTGCTGAGCTGCCAGCCGGAGATTATTCGCTGCGGTTGCGCGACGACGAGCGCAATCTCACCATCAAGGTCACCGAAGGCATCTCCAGCGCGGGCTGGTTCCTTGGCAAGAGGCGCCAGCTTGAAGCCAAGGCGACCGCGCAGCTCAACATCACCGGTGTCGATGTCGGAAAAGACGTGGTCACCGTGAAGTTGGCAAACGTTACGCCGTTCACGCGCGTGCACGTTGCGGCGACGCGTTTCGAGCCGGGGCGGGGAGTGTTTGATGGGCTGGGAGGTTTCACGAGGTTTGGCGCGGCGGAGGGCACGCCTGCAAAGTTGCCCAATCTCTATGCGACGGGCCGCGAGATTGGCGACGAATACCGCTATATTCTCGAACGCCGGCAGGGCCGGAAGTTCCCCGGCAACATGCTCGCGCGACCCGGCTTGTTGCTGAACCCGTGGGAAGTGCGCGATACGGATACTGCCGAGCTTCAGCAGAAAATTGGCGAGTCCGCCGTGGCCACGGCGGGTGCGCGCTCTGGCGCGGCTTACGGGGGGAAGGCCATGCGCAGACCCGCCAGAACTGCAGCCGGTGGTGCCGTGGCGGACAGCAATCTCGACTTCCTTGCTACAAGCGCTCCGGCCATCTACAACCTCGTGCCGGATCAAGATGGCGTCGTGCGTTTCGACCACAAGCGGCTCAGAGACCGGCAGCATGTGCAGATCTACGCAGAGGACCTTGCGGATGCCGTCTGGCGCTCATTTGCATTGCCTGAGGCTGGCACGAAGTTCAGGGACCTGAGGTTTGCGCAAAGCCTTGATCCTGCGAAACCGTTTACGGAGAAGAAGGAGATCACTGTCGTGACACCCGGGCAGGCGCTCGCGCTGACGGGTGAGATGGAAGCTTACGACACGCTCAACAGCGTCCATGCGCTCTTGACCACGCTCAGCCATGACGCGAATCTTGCGAAGTTTGCGTGGCTGCTCCAGTGGCCCAAGCTTGGTGACGACGAGCGGCGCGCGAAATACAGCGAGTTTGCCTGCCACGAATTGAATTTCTTCCTGGCTCGGAAGGACGCCGGGTTCTTTGCGAAAGTTGTTCGTCCCTATCTCGCCAACAAGAAGGACAAGACGTTCATGGACGACTACCTGCTCGGGAATAACCTCGCGCGCTACCGCGAACCATGGGCGTACGCGCGGTTGAACGTCGTCGAACGCGCGTTGCTGGCCCAGCGCACGAAAGGCGAAGCGGCCAACGCTGCGCGACACCTGCGGGAGTTGTGGGAGATGATTCCGCCGAACCCGGATGAACAGGACCGGCTTTTCGAGACGGCGCTGCGCGGGCGGGCGATGGAAGCAGGAGCCTATGGCCCTCCGGGAGCGGCGGTGCATCCCGCTTCCAGTCCCGTTGCCGATGCGGTGGCGGCTGCGCCCGCCATGGCGCCTGCACCCCCCTCACCGGCTGAAGCTCCTGCGATGATGGCTGGTGGAGCATTTAGCCGGGGTTTGGCCATGGATGCGAGGAAGATGGACAAGCTGGCCAAGGGTGAACGCGTGATGGAGGAAGAAGCGGAACTGAGGAAGCCTGTGGCGGCCAAGGCGCGTGCCATGGCTCGAAACCGTATGGCGGCCATGGACGAAATTGGCCTGGCGGCTGATGCGGTGGTACGTCTCGATGTCGCTGAGAAAAGGCAGGCGTTCCAATATTTCGGCAGGGTGGCAACCCAACATGCCCGCGCCGAAGTCCGCGCGTACTACCGCCAGATCGGTGCGACCAAGGAGTGGGCCGAGAACAACTACTACCAACTGCGTATTGCGCAACAGGACGCTGATCTCGTCACTATCAACGCATTCTGGCGCGATTACGCCCAGTGGATCGCCGATGGCGGGAAGGCTCCGTTCCTCTCGCAGAACATTGCCGAGGCCCATCGCAATTTCACCGAGATGATGCTCGCCCTGGCCGTGCTCGATCTGCCTTTCGAGGCTGCGCGCCCGGCAAAGGGACCGGCCATCGTCTATCACAAGCAGATCAAGCAAACCGAGCCGCCCACTGCGCAGCAGGGCGCGTTGCTGGTCTCGCAGAGTTTCTTCCGCCAGGGCGACCGTTACCGCGAGGTCGGCAACGAGAAGTTTGAGAAATATGTGACCGAGGAGTTTCTGGTTGGTGCCGTCTACGGTGCGAATGTTGTCGTCACCAATCCGACCAGCGCGCCGGTGAAGGCCGAGGTGCTCTTGCAGGTTCCGCAAGGCGCACTGCCCGTGCTCGGCAGCAAGGCGAGCGACTCGCGGCGGTTGCGGCTGGAGCCTTACACGACCCAAAAGCTGGAGTATTACTTCTACTTCCCGGCCACACCTGAGAAGGCTGGCGCGAAGTTCGCGCATTATCCTGTCAACATCGCCGTTGCCGGGCGCAGCGCCGCGGCTGCGAAGCCGTTTGCGTTCAATGTCGTCTCGCGACTCACACAGGTGGACAAGGCTTCGTGGGATTACGTCTCGCAGTATGCCAGCGACGGCGAGGTGTTTGCGTTCCTGGAACAGAACAACCTCGAACGGCTCGACCTCACGCGCATCGCGTGGCGTTGCCGGCAGAGCGCCGATGTGTTCCGGAAACTGGTCGCGTTCATGCAGGCTCACCATGTCTGGAACGAGACGATTTACAGCTACGCGGTCGTTCACAACGACACGGCGGCCCTCCGCGAGTGGTTGCGGCACAAGGATGATTTCCTGGCGGTGTGCGGCCCGTTCCTCCGCTGCGAACTCATCCTGATTGACCCGATCGAGCGCCGCGCCTACGAGCATCTGGAATACTCGCCGCTGGTCAACCAGCGTGCGCACCGGCTCGGCAATGACTGGCGCATCGCCAACCCCGCAGTCCGCGAACAATACCTGCGTCTGCTCGACATCCTCGCCCACAAGCGGTCACTCGACGCCGTGGACAGCATGAGCGTGACCTATTACCTCTTCCTGCAGGATCGTGTGGAAGAGGCCTTGGTGCGGTTCAAGACTGTTGACCCGAAGCAATTGCCGGCGCGCATCCAGCATGACTACGTCCGTTGCTATGCTGCGTTCTACGAGGCCAATCTCGCCGAAGCGCGGGCCATCGCGAAACAATACGCGGCGCATCCTGTTCCGCGCTGGCAGAAGCTCTTTGCCGAGGTTGCCTCGCAGCTTGAGGAGATCGAGGGCAGGGCGGCGACCGCGAAATCCGGCGACAAGCCGGACCGCGAGAAGCAGCAGAGCGAGTTGGTTTCGACCGAGCCGGGCTTTGACTTCAAGGTCGAGAACAGGACCATCGCGTTGAACTGGAAGAATCTGGCCGAGGTTACCATCAACTACTACTTGATGGACCCGGAGTTCTCATTCAGCAGCAATCCCTTCGTAAGCGAGGATGCGAGCCGGTTCAGTATCATCAAGCCGAACAAGACCGATGCGCAGCCGTTGCCGGCCGGCAAGGACAAACTCGACATCCCGCTGCCCGCCCAATATGCCAAGGCCAATGTGCTGGTGGAGGTCGTGGCAGCCGGTCAGCGCAAGGCGCAGCCGTATCACGCCAACACCCTGAAGCTGACGCTTGCCGAAAACTATGGCCGGCTTGAGGTTCGCGACATTGCCACCGACAAGCCCGTCTCGCGCGCCTATGTGAAGGTCTACGCCCGCCTCAAGAACGGCACCGTGCGTTTCTTCAAGGACGGCTACACCGACCTGCGCGGCCGTTTCGACTACGCGAGCCTGAACGCATCCGGACAGATGGTTCCGCAACCCCCGACCGATTTCGAAACCACCCCGGCCAACGGTCTTGACTACCAGATGCTCAAGCCGGCGGAGTTGGGCGCGGTCGAGAAGCTGGCGGTTCTCATCCTGAGCGACACCCATGGCGCAGCCACGCGTGAGGTGAATCCGCCGAGGGAGTGAGCCGCCTTTCCAAGGCGTATCCTCCAGACGCGATGGCCGTCACTGCATCGAGGCAGTGGAACCACGGAATGCACGGAAGAACACGGAAAGGTGGAGCCTCCGGGCGCGCTTAACGGGCAAGCTCTGCGACCGCCGCAGGAAACGCCCGGTCGGCTGCAAGAATCGCTGGGCGAGAACATATAGCGAATCCGGCGTCAAGCCAGGCTCGTCCGGTTTCGAGGCACGTTGTCTATTTTCTTGGTTGTTGCCAGCTCCCGATTTTGACACACTCGGCTCCGGTCGGAATCGTCAACCGAGGAAAATGAATGTCATTCGACCCCACTCAGCCCACCAGCGGCTCGCCGCAGACATCCGTTTCTATCCGCGATAACTTCAACGTCCTCGGTGCGTTTGTGGACACCGCGCTTGCCACCGGGCAGATGCAAATAGCCATCAACAGATGAGGGGTGCTTTATGAGCTTTGGTAATCATCCAGTTCTCTACTGTGCGAGCATCGCATTAGGCATTGCGGGTTGCATCTTCGGTTTTATCGGATGCTACCGTCAGTGGCGACGGCCACATGCCCCGAAACAATTTGCCGAAGGCGCCCTTGAACCCTTGGTGTTTTCGCTGCTTCTCATTGACATGACCGGCGTCGTTGACAGATTGGCCATACCCAGGGAGTGGTGGTCCAATTACGATGTTCTCAGAATCTGGGTGTCGTGCCTTTTGTTAGTTGCGTTTGTTGTTTACTGGGTTGTCACTCGATTGAAGAAGCGAGGAGTGAAGAGAGTATGACGGATAGACACGACTATACACAGATGGCACAATTCTCAGCCGTGTGAAACTGCGTTCATCAATGGGTTTTCCTGATGGCGCTGCAAGGAGGAGAACGGCCACAGAAGAATTAGTGGAGGCGCGAACATGACAGATCCAGTCAATGTCATATTGCTGTTACATAACCTAAACGTCGTTCTTTACGTGCTTGGGGCCTGCATGTTCATCTATGCGTGGCAGCGCACAAAGAACTTTGGTTTTATTCTGCTGGTCGCTCCGATCCCTTTCTTTTGGAAAGTGCTACGTGACTATATCGTTGTTCGGTTCACCTATGTAGTTCTGCTGCCATTGTTTCCGATGAAGATTGCCGAGGGGACACAATGCTCGGTGACCGATTTTATGAACGCGTGGCTTCTCAGGGAATCAGTCGCGCTGGTGCTGTTTACACTTCTTCAAATCCTGATGATCTTTTTCGGTCTGCGCATGATTATGAAAGGACTCGCGAAGGCGAAGGTGGAACAGCGCTGCACCTGAATCGGTAGCAGTCGGTAAAGAGCGGTTCTCGGCAGATGGTTTCCGGTGTATTGCGAAGCAGATGTTGCCCCGACAGGGACGGAGGCGTAGTCTCTGCCCCGCGATGGCTGACGACGCTGAAATGCATCTCGTTTTGCAAGGAGCCAGGAGAGGAACCTGCCCATGAAGATATACGCACTCTGTCTGATGATGGCCGTAACGCTTTGCCTGTGCGGAACCGCGCGAGCCGCGGATGACGCCGCGACGGCAAAAGAACTGAAGGCCGCAGAGGAGAAGCGCACCGACGCCTACGCGGCGCAGCTTGAGGCTTACCTGCGGAAAATTCTGGTGGAGGACTATCCCGCGCGGGCGGCGAAGGCGTGGCATCGTGACTACTCGAGCATCGAGGCGTTTCTGAAGAGCGTCGAGCCAAACCGCGAACGCTGGCGCAAGGTGATCAAGCCGCCGACGCTGGCCAAGACCGGCCGACTGGAGCGTTCGAGTTACGAACCGCTGGCGGATGTGAAGGCGGAGTGGTGGCGCGTGCCGCTCGGCGACTTGGCGGCGGAGGGCATCTTTGCGGTGCCGCCGGGCGTGGGCGCGGGCCAGCGCGTGCCGGTGGTGATCGTCCAGCACGGCATCGGCAGTTTCCCGGAGCGGACCTTCGGTCTCAACGACGACGGTGGCGCCTACCACGCCTACGCCCGCGAGCTGCTGAAGGCGGGCTTCGCGGTGATCGTGCCGATGAACCTGCGTTCCGTCGAGCGCCGGAACCGCATCGAGCGGCTCTGCCGGCTGGCGGACCTGAGCCTGCCGGGTATCGAACTGGCGCGAATGCAGCGGCTGTTGGACGAGGTGCTACAGGAGCCGCGGGTGGACGCGGAACGCGTGGGCATGTGGGGGCTTTCGCTGGGCGGGCTGGCGACGATGTTTTGGATGCCGTTGGAGCCTCGAATCAAGGCGGGTGTCTGTTCCGGCTGGTTCAATCATCGCCGCAACAAGATGGTCATTCCCGACAAGCGCTACAGTTGCTTCCTTGAAACGAAGGAGGAGCATGCGTTCTTCCATGGTTGGTTGGTGGAGTCCAGCGATTCGGATGTGGTGAGCCTCATCTGCCCGCGGCCGTTCCAGGTGCAGACCGGGAAGGGCGACCGCATCGCGCATTGGCCCATGGTGCAGGAGGAGTTTGAAATCGCGCGGCAGCCTTACGACAAACTCGGAATCGGCGACCGGATCGAACTGGACTTGCGCGACTGCGGGCACGAGACGCATATTGAAAGCGGTCTGCGGTTCTTGACGAAGTGGTTGAAGAAATGAGCGGCAGGGCAAAGGCGATCGGCAGGTCTTCAGGTGGCGGCACGCGGCGCGACTTTCTGCGAAGCGTGACCGGCGCCGCGGTTGCGGCGGGTTTTCCTTGTTTGATTCCATCGTCGGTGTTGGGCCGGGATGGCGCGGTGGCGCCAAGCAACCGCATCACGATCGGCCTGATCGGAACCGGCAACATCAATACGCGCCACCGCGAGGCTTTTCTGGCTGAGAAAGACGCCCGGATCGTCGCCGTGTGCGATCCCATCGCGACGCGGCGGGAAGCTTATTGCCGGCGCATCAACCAGATTCCCACGCACAGCGGTTGCACGGGCTGTTGCGACTTTCGCGAGTTGCTGGCGCGTGATGATATTGACGCCGTTTGCATCGGGACGCCGGACCATTGGCACGCGTCGCAGGCCATTGCGGCGATGCGGGCGGGGAAGGACGTTTACGTGGAGAAACCGCTCACCTATGCGGTGTCGGAAGGGCGGCGTGTCGTCGAGGTCGCTGCAAGCAGCGGGCGGGTACTCCAGACAGGCATTCAGCGGCGCTCCATGCCCGCGTTTCGCCACGTTTGCGAGCTGGTCCGCAATGGCCGGATTGGGCGGCTGACCCGGACGGAGGTGGGGATTGTCGGCATCCATTACGCGACGCAGGCGCAGCGGATATTTCCGACGGCACCAGTGCCGGAGGGGATGGATTATGATCTCTGGCTGGGGCCGGCGCCATGGGTGGAGTTTTGTCCGGAGCGCATCATCAACTACTACTGGTATCACATCCTGGATTACTCGCGCGGGTTCATACCGGGCAACGGCGTGCATTTCGTGGACATTGCGCAATGGGCCATTGGGGACGAGGTCAAGCCAGTGGAAGTGGTCGCACCGGTCGCGGTGATCCCCGTCGGTGGGATGGTTGATGTGATTGTCGAGTGGCAGTCCGAGGTCCGCTACCAGAACGGCGTGCGGATGAGTTTCAGCAGCGAGGGAAAACCGCATCCCGATGGCATCCGCTTCATGGGCACGGAGGGGTGGATCCATATCAACGGTGGCGGGCAGATGACCGCCAGCCGCGACGATATGCTGACGTCGGTGATCGGACCGGATGAGACGCATTTGTATGCCACCCCAGGTCCGCACCGCAATTTCCTCGACTGCATTCGCACACGTCGCGCACCAGCCGCCTGCGCTGAGATTGGCCATCATGCGACGACAACGTGCAATCTGGTGGAAATCGCCGGCCGTTTGGGGCGCTCGCTGAAGTGGGATGCGGTGAGAGAGCGTTTCACCGGTGACGAGGCGGCGAACCGGCTCCTGTCGCAACCGATGCGATCGGGGTGGGGAGGCGACAACCTGTAAATCTACCCTCGACAAAAGGCAAAGACTGAGGCAGGGAATAGCCATGACATCTGGGTTCCGTACGAGTTGGATGGTCGCGCTCGGAGCGGTATTGATTACGAGCGTGGCATTGGCGGAAGACTGGCAGCGGAAGGCTGTGGAGTTGTACCCCGACCTCGCGGTGTCTGGTTCACCCCTCAACAAAAAGTACTGGGCTCTTTACAGGGAGCGGGTGAGGACGAACCCCGGTTATTTTAAGATTCCCCAGTGGCCTGTGATGTTGGCGAAGGAATCGGCGACGCAAATAGGGGCCAAACCGGCCACTGCCGCGGCGGTCGCACCATCCGCAAGTGCTTCCCCCAAAACGGTTTCCGCAGATTCTGAGCCGCCGGAGATCACAGCCGGCAGGAAGCTGTTGATCACCAAATGCGGCCGCTGCCATGAGACCCCCAACGCACGGGTGGACGCGATGACTTGGAATCGTTGGGTGTGGAAATGGAGGGGCAGGGCGGAACTGACGGACGAAGAATGCGAGAAACTGGCCGTGTACGCCAAGCATGTCCGTGAATCGCCACCTCCGGCTGCCTCGGCCACCCAAGACCCACCGGAAGTTGAGGCCGGTAAGAAGCTCTTCCAGCTCAAGTGTTTAGGTTGCCATGACGTGCCAAGACCCGCGCGTGTTGAAGAACGGACTTGGATCCAATGGATGACGAAAATGCGAGGAAAGGCTCGTCTGACCGACGCGGAATACGACCAAATAATGGATTATGCCCGGCGCTCGCGTGAGGCGTACATGCTGAAGATGGCCCGGTAGGACCTGGGTGCCGGTGGGGTGAGGAAACAGGTTGCAAAGCGTGCAACTTTTCCCGACCGTTGTTGTTAGTCTATTTTGTGGCGCGAAGCCGGGTGGTCTGGTTGCGTGGCCACATAGAAACAAAGCAAGAAAGAGGAGACAGATGAAGTTTATTATTAGCGCACTGACTGCGATTGTTATTTGCTGCATGGCTGCGACGGCTGCCGAGGAGAAGAAGGGTGGCAAGCCCCCCATGACTGCCGAGCAGAAGGAGTGCATGAAGAAGATGATCGAGAAGTATGACGCCAACAAGGACGGCAAGCTCGACAAGGAAGAACGTGCCAAGATGTCCGATGAGGACAAGGCCACGATGAAGAAGCTCTTCCCGCATGCCGCCAAGGCGAAGAAGAAGGAGTAACCGGTCCGCTTCGGAATAGATATTTGCAGTTTGGGTCGCCGCGCCTGTTTCTCAATGGGCGCGGCGACTCCTTTTTTAGAGGGACGCAGCTCGCATTCTTGACATTTTGACGCGTCCCCGGAAACTAGCGGGCCTATGGCAAACATACCCAGTGAGTTTCGCGGCGTGACGGCGGTGACGAAGGCCAACGTCTATTTCGACGGCAAGGTCGTCAGTCACAGCATCGTATTCCCGGACGGCAGCAAGAAGACCCTCGGCCTCATCTATCCGGGCAAGTTCCACTTCAACACCGGCGCCGCCGAGCGCATGGAGATCGTCGCCGGCGAGTGCATGGTGAAGCTCGACGGGAAACCCGCCGTCACCACCTTCACGGCAGGCCAGCTTTTTGACGTGCCGGCAAAGTCCGGTTTCGACATCGAGGTCAAAGCCGGCATCTGCGAATACGTCTGCTCGTTCCTGCCGTAGCGGCGGAGGGCGACGAAGTGCTTGGCTTTGGCGCGGCTGTTCCCTAGTATCCGCGCGCGAGTTTCACCCGAAACAGTAACCCGGCGGCGGCTGAAGACCGTTGCCGACTGAAAAGGCAATGATGATGAACAACATCGGAATGACCAGGCGTGAGGCGATCAGGAACGCCGTGGCGGGAGCCACGCTGTTGACGGCAGGCAGCCAGATCTACGCCGCAACGTGCACCGTGTGCCCGAAATCCTCAGCCCCTGTGAAGATCACCATGAAACAAAAGAACAGTGAGTTTTACAAAAAGGACGGCAGCTTCGATGGCGAGAAGGCGCGGAAGGCCTATTACGACATGATGAAGCGGTTCCGTTATCCCATCCCCGACAAGCTCAAGGGCAAGGATTTCTGGGCGATTGATTTCGGCCTGAACGACTTCGTCAATGTCGGCATGGCTGGCGTCTTCTGGTGGAACGACAAGGAGAACGGCTATTTCGGCCACGAAATCTACCTGTTGCCCGGCCAGATGATCGTTGAGCACGGCCACGTGAAGACGGCCGCCGGCAAGGCAAAGATGGAAGCCTGGCAGGTGCGCCACGGCAGCATCTACACGTTCGGCGAAGGCGACCCGACCTGTCCGTGCCCGATCGAATTGCCCAAGAGCCAGGAGAAGTTCATTACCGTCCGGCATTGCCAGATGCTCAAGCCCGGCGAGATCGCGGCGCTGAACCGCCCCGAGGCAAAGCACTTCATGGTTGGCGGCCCCGAAGGCGCCATCGTGACCGAATACGGCACCTTTCACGACAATGCCGGCCTGCGCTTCACCAATCCCGGCGTGAAATTCTAAACGAGGATATCCATGCGCGAATTCCATCACATCGGCGTTCCATCCCGGCAGGCGCGTCCGAACGAGATTTATCTCAAGGACGCCAGGCTGTATGTGACTGCGGTGGATGCCGACCCTATGAAGATTGAGTGGTTGCGGTTTGAAGCTGGCAGCCCGATGCCGAAGGAACTGCAAACGATGACGCACCTCGCCTACAAGGTGGACGACGTCGAGGCGGAGTTGAAGGGCCGGAAGGTCCTTATCCCGCCGTTCACGCCGATGCCCGGCGTGAAGGTGGCGTTCATCCTGCACGAGGGTGTGCCGGTGGAGTTCATGCAGATCAGCGCGCCGTAAGGCTCCGCCTGCTGAACGATCCAAACTGACGTAAAACGAAAAGCCCCGCGCGTTTAACGACGTGCGGGGCTTTTTCTTGCGATGCGCCCGTCGGCGTCCTCTGTTTGGAACGTCTCAGCGGCACGTTGGGGCACCACTTTCAGGTGTGTCCATGCAATGACTGCGGCCCCTCACCCTGGCCCTCTCCCCATCGGATGGAGAGAGGGAAATCGTTTGCGCCGTTTTGAAAGCGATCCCCAGTCAGTGAGTCGCGCCATTGCGCGTGGTATTTCTCCCTCTCCCACAGCGGGGGAGAGGGTCGGGGTGAGGGGGTGCCTCAATTGCATGGTCCCACCTTCAGGCGGTTCTCGTTTCGGAACGGACCGGCTGATGGTGGGACACCACGCTCCAGGGCCGTCCTACTTCACGAACCCCTGCGACTTCAGCCAGAACACCAGATCCTTCGCCCATGGATGCGGGTTCGCGAACGGCTCCTTGTCGGCGAGGCCCATGCCGTGCCGGCCTTGCTGATAAACATGCAGGTCGAACGGCACACCGCATTGCCGCATTGCCGCGGCGAAATTGAGACTGTTCTCCACCTTCACGCCCTTGTCCTCCCACGTGTGCCAGATGAAACAGGGCGGCGTTTCCTTCGTCACCTGCAGCTCGTTCGACAACAACTTCACCAACTCCTCCGCCGGGTTCTCGCCCAGCAGATTCTTACGCGAGCCCCGGTGTGTATTCGCGTCCAGCATGGAGACGACCGGGTAACACAATATCCCCGCATCGGGCCGGCTGCTCTGGCGCTCCACCGGATCGCTTGCGTCGGGCTTGCCCGCGTCGAAATGCGTCACCAGCGTCGAGGCCAGATGGCCGCCCGCTGAGGAACCCATGATGCCGATTCGCTTCGGGTCCACCTTCCATTCGCCGGCCTTCGCGCGCACGAGCCGCACCGCGCGCGCCGCGTCGCCGAGCATGATCGGATGCCGGTAGCCATGCGAGCCGAGCCGGTAACGCAGCACAAAGCCCGCCACGCCGTGCTGGTTCATGTAGAGCGCGTAGTCCTGCCCTTCGTGCTTGGCCAGCCCGGCGTAGGCGCCGCCGGGACAAATCACAATCGCCGCCCCCGTGGCCTTCGACGCCTCCGGCAGATAAGGCGTCAGCGTTGGGATGTCGAACTCCGTCTTGCCGAGCGCGCCCGGAGCGCCGTCGGGCCAGAGCGGGATCGGATCGAGCGCGTCAGCGCGGAGGATGACAGGGCAGAGCAGCAGCACCAACAACGAAAGAGTTTTCATCATGCCCCGGAGCATAGCGGAAATGACGGACGAATCAATGCGGGGAATAAGGGGTTGATGCGGCGGGCATGGGCTTAAGCTCTTCCTGTCTAGTCGTAAGGAATCCATCCGGGTAATCAACCGTGCCATGAGTCTGAGTCGGTATGGCGAAGCGTCTCGCTGAGCCGTTGGGGCTGGAGGTGTATTTTGGAGGAGCGGCTTGGCAGGGACGCCTCGCCCCACCTCGGAGGAGGCTCTCGCGGGGTGGACGTCTGCGGCAAACAACCGGTGTGCACGCTCACAGATGTGACTTCGCCTGATGGGTGGGCTGGGGGAGGGTGTTCGCCGGCTTCTCAAGGAAAGTGAGGGTCACTGTCGGCGAGACCGTCTGGGTCCGCGTGATGGCGTAGCCATGGCGCTGGTAGAGGCGAATGTTGGCTTCGCTCTTGCTTCCGGTGAAAAGCTCGAACCTTGTCGCGCCTGCGCAACTCGCCTCGATCGCCTGCAACAACTTTGAGCCAATGCCCCGGCCTTGAAACTCTGGATGAACAATGAGCCGGCCAATGGCGCAAGTGTCTCCGCTGACCTTGGCCCTGACCGAACCGACAATACGATTGTCCACCGTTGCCCTGAGAATCACCGAAGTCGTGAACTCCTCGCGGAGGGACTCAAGGGTCTGGGTCAGAGGGGGCAACGACCAATCGTTATACAGCTTCGCTTCCGACTGATACGCGAGTTTCTGCAGCGCGAGAATCGTTTCCGCATCTTCAAGAGTGGCACGGTCTATCGTGAGCATGAAGTTGTCTTTCCACATTCTGACCAGAATTGTTCCCTCCGCGTCATGTTCCATCAAGCGTTTTCCCTCTGCCTGCTTCTGAGCACCTCGACACTCGTGACGGCGAACGCGAGTCAGGCCCGCGGTCGCCTGTAACGCGGACACGCTGAATATGGGAGGGGCCTCAGTGCCCCGACTGCTTTGCCAGGTCACCTCGTTCTCGGTCGGGGCGCTGAGGCCCCTCCCACATTCAAGGCGCAACCTTCCGGGCTCCCCCCGCCGCTTGGCTTGGCATGAAGACAGTGATGATGAGGACGAGTTGCTGAAAGACGGAGCTGATGAGAACCGGGTGGTGACGGGGCACTTGGCTTTCTGCTGCGGCGGTGCTTCGCGCCACCATCATTTGATGGCGGCTCAGCGGCTTTATGCGGGCTTCTGGTTTTTGTCCCCAACTCCGTGTGCATCAGTGTTCATCTGTGGTGTTTATGAATGTGTTGGCAGATGAAGGAAAGTCTGGGCAAACCTACTTTCCGTAGACTTCCACCTCGGTGTAGTGGTTCATCGGGTTGGAGGTGTTGCCACTGCTGTAGAGACGGACGTAACGGCCCTTGACGCCTTTGACGGCGATCGGACGGCCCGCGTTATCCTCAATGTATTCGAGGTCTTTGCCGATGCCGAGGCCGCTGGAGTTGTCGTGGTCGTTGTTGAACACGGTCTTCACGTTCGCGCTGAAGTTCGCGTCATCGGCGATCTGGACCAGCACGTCGCGATAGACGCGTTCCTCGCTGTGGAAGTGCCACACCACAATCGCCCATATCTCGCAGGTCTTACCGAGATCAACCTGCACCCACTGTTGTTGCGGCCCCAACTCCACATAACTGCCCTCGGCGCCTTCCTTGTCGCCGTCAGTGACGAGGTCGAGGCTGCCGATGACCGGCTCCTTGTCGCTCGAAGTCACTTTTTTCTTCGCGGATAGATTCGTGCAGCCCGGGGGAACAAAGATTGGCGGGCGGGACTTCCCATCCTGCCGCGGTTC
>CAZGGF010000051.1:0-1631 GCA_964524715.1 uncultured Verrucomicrobiota bacterium
ACCGCGGATGTATCGCACCGCCGCGGCCACGTGCGGATCTTCTATCGCCAGCGTTTCCGTCGAGCGCCGCGCCACCACGCCATCGGGCGCGACCAGAATCGGCCGTTTCGGAGGCGGCGCACCGCGCATCAGCCGGTCCAGCAACGCAGCGGCCTGCCGGCCCACCTCGGCGTCGTTGCGCGAAACGCTTGAAAGCGGCGGATGGCTGAATTCACAGACCACCGGGTCGTTGTCCACGCCGATGACTGCCACGTCCTCCGGCACACGCAGCCCCAGCCGGGCGCACGCTTCCGTTACCATACTCGCGCGCAAATCCGTGCTGGCCATGATGCCGACCGGCGATTGCAGTGTTCGCAGCCACTCATCCAGTGATTCCTGCTCACGACGCCAATCGTGGCGCGCGGAGATGGCTGCGGCCACTTCCAACACCTTGCACGCGCCCGCCGCCCGTTCCACCGCGCCGATGAAGCCCGCGCGCCGCAGTCTGCTGTAATACATCCCGCGCGCGCCGTAGTAACAGAAACGTTGAAAACGGCGCTCGATCAAGTGCCGCGCTGCGAGTCGTCCTATGGCCTCATGGTCCACCATCACGGTCGGCGCGCCCGTTTCCCCCAGATGCGCCGTCAGGTTCACGACCGGCATTCGCAACGCCCGCGCGATCTTTGCGTCGGCTGCCGTCGTGATGACCGCAAACGCGCCGTCGCCCTGCCAGTGCGCGAGCCAATCAATCGAGGGATTGAGCCGTTCCGGCATCCGGGTGAAAACCCAGCCGCCGTGCTCGCGGGCATAGTCCAGGATGCCCTGCAACAGCCGTTCCATGAACGCGATCCCGAGCGGGAACGCGAGGCCGATGCGCTTGATTGTCCTTGGTTTCATCGCCGCCGCAAAACGGCCCCTGTGTAACGCAAAAAGGCCCTTGGCCGCAAGCCCGTCGAAGCCGTAGTCTGCTGGGAAACGTCCGGACGCGGTCGATCAAAAGAAACCAAAGAACCTCCATGAATCCAAAACCTGCCCATGTCATTGCCTGTGTGACGATGGTGGCCGCGTTGCTCGCGACAACTGCCCGTGCCGCCGACAACAAGCCCGCCGCGAAGAAACCACCTGTGCCCGTCGTTCAGCCGGAGGAGGTTGTTCGTCCGCCGTTGCGCACCGGCTCGCCCAAAGCCAGCGTGGAACCGCGCATCGTCCTGAAGAACGACGAGGCGGCCAGTCGCATGAGCCTGTGCGTGGATGGCGTCGAAGCGCTGGCCTATCGCTACGGCAGGGACCTGGGTTTCCCGCGGCTCTACCCGATCTGGAGTCCATCGGGAAAGGTGATGACCGTGCAGGAAGCGCCGCCGTATCCGCATCACCAGTCCTTCTGGTTTGCCGACACCGTGCAACTGGAAGGCCAGCGCAAGGCGAGTTTCTATGGCGCCATTTACAGCCGCGTGGACAAGAATGATCCCAAGTCGCCGTTCAAGGACCAGATAATCCACACGGAGTTCCTGCCGGAGAAACGCGTTGCGCCCGACCAGATCGAAACGGGGATGAAGCTCATCTGGCAGATCGACCAGAAGCAGCCGGTCCTCGACCAGGAGCAGCGCATCCGCATCGTGGCGCTGGGCGACGGGGAGTACCTCCTGGACATC
>CAZGGF010000052.1:0-6514 GCA_964524715.1 uncultured Verrucomicrobiota bacterium
AGACAGCACCTCGACGAGCTTGTAGAAAAACGCCTCATGAAGTCCCAGGACACGACCGTAACGAACGGCGCGGCGCAGGATGCGGCGCAAAACGTAGCTGCGTCCTTCGTTGCTCGGCTGGATGCCATCTGCAATGCCAAAGCTCAGGCAACGGATATGGTCCGCGATCACGCGGAATGCCACATCGATCTTCTCCTGCTCTGTGGACGGCGCCTGTCCCGCCTTCGGCAGCGTTGAGCCGTACCGTTTCCCACTGACTTGCTCCAGCGCATTGAAGATCGGCCGAAACACATCGGTCTCGTAGTTCGATATGATGCCGCTGAAATCAGTGAAGTTCTTCGTGCACTGGATGATCGAGCAGACCCGCTCGAAGCCCGCGCCCGTGTCCACGTTCTTCGCCGGCAGCGGCGTGAACGAGCCGTCGGGGTTGGCGTTGAACTGCATGAAGACGAGGTTCCAAATCTCAATGCACTGCGGCGAGCCTTTGTTGACCAATGCACCGCGCGTGTCGCCCTTCGGTGTCAGGTCCACATGCAACTCCGAGCAGGGACCGCATGGGCCGGTGTCACCCATCATCCAGAAGTTGTCCTTCTTGTTGCCGAAGACGATGTGAACGTTCGGGTCCAGACCGGCTGCGCTGAAGATGCGCGCCCAGTGATCGTAAGCCTCCTGGTCAAACTCGCTCGGGTCACCGTGACCGGGCTTGTAGACCGTCGCGTAAAGGCGCTCCTTGGGGAAACCCCACCACTGCTTTGAGGTCACCAGTTCCCATGCCCATGCGATCGCTTCTTTCTTGAAGTAGTCGCCAAAGCTCCAGTTGCCGAGCATTTCGAAAAACGTGTGGTGATAGGTGTCCAGCCCGACGTCTTCGAGATCGTTGTGCTTGCCGCCAGCCCGAATGCACTTCTGCGTATCCGCCGCCCGCTGTGGCTTGTAGGGACATGGCATCTGGCCAAGGAAAATCGGCACGAACTGGTTCATGCCGGCATTGGTGAAGAGCAGGTTCGGCGAATCGGGCAACAACGACGATGACGGCACGATGGTGTGCCCCTGCCCCCTGAAGTACTCCAGGAACTGCTGGCGAATTTCAGAACTGGTCATGGCTGAAAGAGATTAAGACTTGAGAGTGAAAAACGAAAGAACTGCCGGGACGCTTTCTCCTCCGGATTTCGGACTCTCGGTTACTCGCTCTTCACTTCGGCGGCGGCTTCATCCGGAGGCACCATCTTGGCTTTGACCGCGTCGGCGATCTTCTGAGCGACTGCCGGGTTCTGTTTCAGGAAGTCCTTCGCCGATTCGCGTCCCTGGCCGATCATCTCCCCGGCGAACTGCAGCCACGAGCCCTTCTTCTCGATGATGCCGTGGTTGACCGCCACATCGAGAAGGCTGCCCTCTTTCGAGATGCCTTCGTTGTACATGACGTCGAACTCGCATTCGGCAAACGGCGGGGCGCACTTGTTCTTGACGACCTTGATCTTGCAGTGATTGCCAATGGCGCGCCCTTCGGCGTCCTTGATCTGTTGCTGGCGTCGAATGTCAACCCGCACGCTGGCGTAGAACTTCAGCGCTTTGCCACCCGGCGTCGTTTCCGGGTTGCCAAACATGACGCCGATCTTCTCGCGAAGTTGGTTGGTGAAGATGATGCACGTATTTGCCTTTGCGACAATCGATGTGAGTTTGCGCATGGCCTGGCTCATCAGGCGGGCTTGCACGCCGACGATGGCGTCGCCCATCTGGCCTTCCAGTTCGGCCCTCGGCACAAGAGCAGCCACAGAGTCAATCGCGATGACATCGAGCGCGTTGGAACGCACCAGCGTCTCCACGATCTGGAGCGCTTCTTCGCCACTGTCAGGCTGGCTGACCAGCAGGTCGTCGAGTTTCACGCCGAGGTTGCGCGCGTAGTTCGGATCGAGCGCATGCTCAGCGTCAATGAAGGCTGCCAGCCCGCCGTTGCGCTGGGCCTCGGCAATAATCTGGAGCACGAGCGTGGTCTTGCCCGACATTTCCGGGCCATAAATTTCCACGATGCGCCCGCGCGGCACACCACCGATCCCCAGAGCCATGTCGATCGCGATTGAACCGGTCGAAATGACACCAATCTTGACCCGTGCGCGCTCGTCGCCAAGGCGCATGATACTGCCCTCGCCGTAGGTTTTGGCGATGTGCGCAATGGCCGCTTCGAGCTGCTTGACCTGCGCAGGTGTTTTTCCTGCCGTCTCCGCGGTCACAGCCTTCTCGGCCTTCTCACTCTTCTCGGTCTTTTCAACAGTTTTCGGCGCTGGCATGAAGATGTCTCCTTATTAGAATTCGTACGGTATTTCGACAGAGCCGGGTGCAAAAGTCAATGGTGGCGAAGAAGGTGCAGTTTTTTCTTCAAAGTACGACTTTCCGCGCTATACTCGCGCCCTCCGTTCCATTACGGTAGCAAATGTTGAGCGGAGGGGTGTCCGAGTGGTTTAAGGAGCACGCCTGGAAAGCGTGTGGGGTGTAAAAGCCCTCGCGGGTTCGAATCCCGCCCCCTCCGCCAGCTTCGTTTTAGGGAGAAACCGCGCCGGGTTCCGCCTGCCGGTGCCTCCCTGCCGGGCATTATACACCATGGCCATCATCGCGCCGGGCCTGCTTCGGCCCACCTTCACCTCCCTTCTTCGACCACTCCCCGGCACATCAGAATCCAAGATGTGAACAAGCGGGAAAATTTTGCTCGCGCCCAAACCGCGTTGCGCGGTAAGAATTATGTATTAAGGAGTTGTAATGAAGAAGCTGTAATGATTATCAGCACGAGCAAATTTCTGCGGTCTAGCAAAGTGGAAGTGAGGTCGTTTATTTCCACCAGAAAAAATTCGCAATGTCAGCCCCAAGTGACCTGACAAGTCTCCTGCATGGCCCCATGACCATGAAAACATATGTGTCAGTTGGATTGAGCAGCATGAACATCAACCCGATGCGACAGTGCCACACACGACGCGCGCATTCTGTTCACCGTGCCTTACAGGTGTGGTGTGCCCTGATGACGACGTTGTTCTGTTTTGCTTTGACCACGCACGTTCATGCGCAAGCCACAAACCTTTTCACCAACCAAACCGCAGGAACCTGGTCCACCGCAGGCAGCTGGCTCGGTGGTAACATGCCGGTCGTCGGTGGCAGCAACAACTACATCATCATCTTCAGCAACGCCGCCGCGGACGTGAGCATAAACAACCGTGGCTTGGGCAACGCGTTCGTGCTCAACCAAATGGTTTTCAGCGGCTCCGCAGCCGTCAGCGTCACCAACGGGGGCAACACCAACTTCGTCTTTGTCTCCGACAGCTCGAGCGCTCTGCCACAGATCAATCAGAACAACAGCCAAGCCAACATAATCTACAGCGGCATGATCCTTAGCAACAACCTGACTGTCGGCGGCTCGGGTGGTTCCGCGGGTTCTCTGAACTTGCGCGGCACGGTGAGTGGCTCCGGTTCACTGACCATGACCGGCGCGTTCACGTTGCTGCTTACCACCAACAACACCTATACCGGCGGCACCTTCATCAACGGTGGCATTCTCCGGCTGGGCAACACCAACGCGTTGGGAGCACCCAGCGGAGGCGCTGTGGCGACGGTCACCACGGGCGGCTCGCTTGACCTCAACGGTTACGCGATTTCTTCGGCGTACAGCACCAAGACCCTTTACATCGCCGGCTTCGGTTCGGGCGGCTTCGGTTCGGACTCCGGCGCGGTTTACAACGCGGGTCCGAGTGTGGTCAACATCGGGCTGGCCAACGTTACGCTCACGGGCGACGCCGCTATCGGCGGCGGCACCGGCCGCATGGACATCACGGGCATTTTCAACGGCGGCGGCTTCACTCTCTACAAGGTCGGCATCAACGATACATTCTTTGCCGGAAGCGCCTACCTGACGAATACGCCGACGGTCGTCATCACCAACGGCGCCTTCGGCCTGCAAAGCAGTGCGCAACTTGCCGGCGCGGGTGCAACCGTCTTCATCGTGCAGACCAACGGTGTCCTGCGAACCTACAGCAACCTCACCTTCACCAATGCCATCGTCCTCAACGGCGGTCGTGTGCAGCAACAGGGCGGCGGCACGCCAGAGATCGGTTCGGTCTGGAACAGTCCGGTGACCCTCAACGGTGTCTCCAACCGGTTTGATGTGTACGGTGGCGCGCTTACCATCGGCGGCAACATCTCCGGCGCGGGTGACTTGGTGAAGATCGGTCTCTACAAACTGACCCTTAACGGCACCAACACCTACACTGGCGGAACCCTTGTCACCACCGGCCTCTTGCAGTTTGCCTCGGCAGATGCCCGGCCAACGACCGGCGTGATCACCATGGGCAGCAACGCCGCTGTCACGATCGTAAACACCGCCACATTGGGTAATGATCTGCTGCCTTATATCGTCCAATATTCATCGGGAGCAATTGCGATGCAGGCAGCTCACGCGAATGAGAACTTCGACTTCAACACCCTCCCCTACACCAACCTCAGCCTCGGTGCGGCATCCACCCTGACCTACACCGGCACCTACACGCCGTATCAGGATTCCAGTGGCGCCAACTATTACCGGCTGGCCGCCTACACCAACGCCGTTTTCACCTTCGCCAACATCATCTCCGATGATTTCAACGGCGGCTCTCAACCCGCTTCTCTCTTTATCAACAGCATCCACGGCAGCATCTCTTCTTTCTACGAGCGTGGCGGCATTGTCCAGATCACCAACGCCAACACCTACACAGGCCAGACTCTGATCGGCAGCGGCGCGTACCTGAGGATTACGCATCCCGACGCGTTAGGCTCAACCAACGGCATTACGACGGTGCTGGTCAGCGGCCAGCTGATGGTCGCCAGCAACATCACAGTCAACGAGGCACTGACGATCAACGGAGAAGGCATTTACAGCGGCGCGCTGCGTAACGACGGCGGCACCAACGTCTGGGGCGGCAGGATCACCGTCGGCACACTGGCAACACCGCGCATCTCGGTCGGCTCAGGATCCCTGATCATCACCGGCGGTGTAGATTACGTAAGCGGCACACCAGGGCTTAATCTGCAGGGCGGCGGCACGGGACTGATCATCACCGGTCAACCCATCGTATTGTCGCCCAGCAGCACCCTGAGCGTGTATAGCGGCCCGGTGCTTTTGGCAGTGACGAACAACACATTCGGGACAGTCGCAATCAGTTGGGGAGCCACTTTGCAGCTCTTATTGAACGACACACTGCCCAACAATGTGGTCGTACAGCTCGGTGCCGGCGGTTCGGGCGCGGAAGGAGCGGTGCTGGATTTGTTCGGCAACAATCAGACCGTGAATCGATTCTTCAGCGGCAACTCGAGCAATTACTCCCAACGAATCACCAACAGTTCTTCAGTCATGTCTACGCTGACACTGGCGCAGACGGCGAACACCTACTACGGCGGCAATATGGGTGGCGCGTTGTCGCTGGTCAAGGGCGGCACCGGCATCCTCACCTTGGGCGGCACCGGTATCCACACCGGCCTCACTGTTATTAATGATGGTGCCATCCTGCTCTCCAACGTAAACTCGCTGACGCGCAGCACCGTCAGCAATATGGTCAATGGCGGCCTGCGGTTCATCACCATCACATCCGCCACCCTCGGCGGATTGGCCGGCAGCGGCACCATCGGTCTGACCAACTACGGGGGCAGCGCGGTCATCCTGACCGTCGGCTCCAACAATACCGACGCGATCTACAGCGGCAATCTCACCAACTCCGGCAGCCTCATCAAGATTGGCACAGGGATACAGACACTCTCGGGCATCAATACCTACACCGGCACCACGGTTATTAATGGCGGGTTGCTCTACGCCGAATACACCAATTCCCTGCCCACCACCGCACGGGCCATCACGGTCAATTACGGCAGTGCGGTGGCCATGAACCAGGCAGACTTGGCCGCCAATCTGTTGCCGCGTCTGGCGACGAGCTCGTCCGGCATCCTGGCCCTCACGGAAAGCAATGCCACTGATAATCTGGATATGCGGGCCTTTGGCCTTACGATGAGCCTTGGTGTGGCTGCCGGTTCAACCGTCACCTACACCGGCATCTACACGCCGACCACCAACACTTACTTCTTGGGCGGTGGCGGCGGCACGTTGATCTATGATCAGGTCATCGGCGGCGTGGCCAATATGGCAGGCTTCAATACCAACCTGATCATTGGTCAGGTTGGGCAGACTGGCACGGTAGTGCTGACACGGGACAACACCTACACTGGCTACACCTTCATCCATTCCAACAACATCCTGCAGATCGGCACGGGTGGCACTTCGGGTTCACTTGGCCAGGGCGGCATTCTGGGCGCTGGTTACGCCACCACCACCAACAACGGCATCCTCTCCATCAACCGCAGCGACATTTATTATCTGACCAATGGCGTCTACGGCACCGGCCGCATCACCCAGGATGGCACCGGCACGCTGGTGATCAAGGGCAATGCCAACGGTGTCACGGTCAACGCCGGGTCGCTGATACTTTCCAACGGTGTTCTCAACGGCGCG
>CAZGGF010000053.1:0-11614 GCA_964524715.1 uncultured Verrucomicrobiota bacterium
GCCCTGGCCAAATTTGCCGCCGGCGTGGAGATTCGTCAGCACGAGTTCGACGGCAGGCATCTTCCACTTCGGGTGCATGTCGACAGGGATGCCGCGACCGTTGTCCTGAACGGTCATCGAACCATCCGCGTGGATCGTCGCCTTGATCGTGCTGCAAAAACCGGCAAGATGTTCATCGATCGAGTTGTCCAGCACTTCCCACACGCACTGGTGCAGGCCCCGCTCGTCGGGATCACCGATATACATGCCGGGTCGCTTGCGGACAGCCTCCAAACCTTCCAGTTTGTCTATCTTCGAAGCGTCGTAAACTTGCGATTCGGGCGCTGTTTTTTGCGCCTGCGTTGCTGCGTCAGATTTGTCGTTAGCCATGCTTTCCGTGAGTTCGTTTGTCTCAAAAATTATAGGGATTAAAACGACTTCTGGCAATGACAATCTGTTTCGAGCTTCATTCGCAACATATTGATAATACGCGTGTTGCGTCGGAGTTCAACATTGTGCAAACATTGTCTGTCTGCACGAGGAACAGGGACATTTTCTGGCAGGAAACTTGACTTTCCAGTGCACAGGAACTAGTAGAACACCATCTTGATTGACTTGCTAAAGATACCTTTTCGACGTGAAACTCTCAATCAAAACAGACTATGCCTGCCGGGCCGTTGAACTGATGGCTCGCCGTTATGGCGAGAACCAGACAATGCACATTCAGGAGATGGCGGTGGCACAGGGGATCCCCGAGAACTACCTCGTGCAGATTCTCACGGTGTTGCGTGGGGCCGGTTATGTGAAGAGCAAGCGCGGAAAGGAAGGCGGTTACTATCTCGCACGCCCCCCCAGCGAAATCACCTTTGGCGACGTGGTGCGCGCGGTTCAGGGACACGTCCTGGACATTCCGAGTCTTGCCGACCCCAACTGCTCGGAGGGCATGAAGGAAGTGTGGCGAAAGATAAAGAAGTCCGCAGAACAGATCGCCGACAACGTGACGTTCGAGGATCTGGTGGCCGACGCTGACTCCAGCGGCGGGATGTTCTACATCTGATCAACGAGCCGCGCATGTGGCCAGCCAGACCACGATGCAAAGCATCACGAGCCACACCGGATGCGGCATCTGTGGCAGGTCGTGCAACTGAAACGGATTCTTAAGCGCGCCTTTCACGAGATACAATCATCCCGTTCGGGCGCGCTGTCAAAGTCTCGTCATCAAACCCCGCTCTTGGCGGCTATCGCTGCTTTGGCGAGCCCCAGGCCGAACTGCATCATCGGTCCGATGGCGTTGCCACAATCACTCAATACATCGTCCAAGCCGTTGATGAACGTGCGTGCGTCCTCCTCGGTGCTCACCAGTGGAGGCAGTATCTTGATGATGTCGTGATTGTGTGCGGCAACCTGCGCGAGAACATGGTGCTTCTTGAGCAGATTGCTGACGATAATCTGCGGGAACAACGATTTGTCGGCCGCGTGAATCGTCTTCCACGCCATCTTGGCCTGAAAACCGCGCGGCTCCTGGAACTCGACGCCGATCATCAAGCCTTTGCCACGAACGTCCTTGATCAGATCGTGCTTCGCCTTGAGTTTGTTCAACTCGGCAAAGAGGAACTCCGAGAGTTTTTGGCCTCGCTCGATGAGATTCTCATCCTCCAGCACATGCATCGCGGCCATGGCGCAAGCCATCGCCAGGTTGTTCCGTCCGAACGTCGTCGAGTGCACCACGCAACGGTCCATCCGCGAGAATATCTTCTGGTAGATATCACGCCGCGTGACGAACGCGCCGCACGGCACATAACCACCACTGAGTGTTTTGGCCAATGTGATGATGTCCGGCTCCAGATTCCAGTGCTGGAATCCAAACATCTTCCCCGTGCGTCCGAGGCAGGTCTGCACCTCGTCGCTGATGAACAATGTGCCGTACTTGCGGCAAAGTGCCTGTGCCGCCGGCAGGAAATCGTCGTTGGGCACATCGAGCATCTTGCCCTGGCAGCATTCAAAAATGAACGCGGCCACGTCGCCCTTCGACAGATGCCGTTCCAGCGCTGCGAGATCGTTCATCTGGATCTTCTCGCAGCCCTGCAGCAACGGCTCGAACCCTTCGCGGAAGCTATCCGCGCCGTTGACGCTGAGCGCGCCCATCGTCAGGCCGTGAAATGCGTTGTCGAAATACACGATGCGCGAACGGCCGGTGGCGCCTTTGGCAAACTTCAGCGCGCCTTCCACCGCCTCCGTGCCGCTGTTGCAGAAAAAGACCGCGTTCAGGTGTGGGGGGCAGCGTTTCACCAATTCTTCAGCCGCCACACCGCTGAGGAATGCGCAATCGAGCTGCACCATGTTGGGCAGGTCGAGTTCGAGCACATCGCGGATGGCCTGCTGCACCGCCGGATGATTGCGGCCGATGTTGTACACGCCATAGCCGCTGAGGTAATCGAGGTAACGGGTGCCTTCCTTGTCCCAAAGGTATTGACCTTTGGCTTTCGCGTATACCTTGTCGAATCCAACGGTGCGCAACACCTTCACGAGCGTCGAGTTTACGTAGCGCTCGTGCAGGCTGTAGTTCTCACCCAACCGTTCACTGACCAACTTCTTGATGTCTATAGGCATAATGGATTCTCCAGAAAAAACCGCGCGAACTCTGCCGTTTTTGGGCGGGCAAAACAAGTCTCAAAAGCAGACAGCGCCGCTTCTCCCTTGGGCAAAGCGTGATAGGGCGGGACAATTATCGGCCCGCTGAGCGCGCTACTTTTTCTTCGCGTGGCTGAGGCGGAAGGCCTCAGTGGTGACGAAGTACTTTGCGGTCATGTTGGGCACTTCCCATGCGGCCATCCTGCGTCCCCCGAGATGCTGGGGAGAGCACACCGCCGCATGCCAGAAATATGCCTCTATCCCGACTGCCGTCTTCTGCTTGAAAAAAATCTGCCAACACGCGCCGGCCTTCGTCACGTCCACACCGGGCCACTTGATGGCAATCTGCGTGACGGCAGCGCGGAGGGTCTTTTCGAACTCCTCGGCGGTAGCGCCGGACTTGTTCTCAACGTAAAGAGTCACCTTGTAGTTCTGCTCTTTACCCTGCCTGATGACGACGTTGGCCTTGCTGCCTCGTGCGATCTGGTAATGAGTGTCGCCAGTTCCCGGAGGCGCCTGGAAGCCCCAGAGAGCCGCAACCTTGGCGTGGACGCCCTTGATGGTCCAGAGCACGTCGCCATTCTGGAACACGTTGAGCGTACCGTCAGCGCCGACGTCTTTCTTGAGATAATCGGGATATTTGTCGAGACTGGTGGAGAGCTTGAACTGCGCGGGCGTCATCTGGGTCGGCCAACGCTTCGCGGCAAGAACCTTGATGTCCTTCTTCCAATCGAGCGTCTGGTCGGGGAGACATTGCCAATGAACCAGATCCACGAGGTGCGTGCCGACATCGGGGATGGCCTCGCCCTGCTGGCGCGTGTCGTAGAACCACGGCGGGCGCGTGAGCGGCTTGCCTGCGACTTCCTTGAAGAAGTAGTGAACACTCTCCATCTCGACGGCTGGCTGCTGCGGGGTGCCCTTTTCCAGCGTGCCAAACACCGTGGGCGCGTTGACCAATTCGCGCAGGAGGATGGCGGTGATCTCGTAGCGCTCGGTCATGATGTCGTACAGAAACACCTTCTTCTGTGCAGCGCGATCGAACGCCTTGCGCAGGAGCGGGAACGCCTCCGGGGTAATCGCCATCGGTTTGTCGGCGAAGACGTTGAAACCCGCATCGAGGGCCTTGTAGATGTAGTCGGTCTTCTTGCGGTTGTTGCCGGAGATGACGACGACGTTGCCGGCGCGTTCGCGGATCATGCGCTCAAGAAAATCCTTGCCGGTATAGACATTCTCCCGCCACTTGGTCGGATTCTCGGCGCGCGTGTTGAACCCCTCAATGCGCTTGAGGTGGAGCCCCACATCCGGGCCTTCGGGCGCATAGACGTGAACGACCGGGTTGACCTGCGGGTACATGAATTTCTGCACCAGCGCGGCGTGGAAGTGGCCGGGGTCGAGCGTAATCCAGCGAAGCTCTCCTTCAGCAGCGGTGGCGGTCATGGAACACAGTGCAACGAGGGTGGTGAGTGCGAGTTTGGTTTTCATCAGGCGTTCTTCTTGAGGAATGACATGGCGCCATAGGGGGCGCGCTCGGTGCGGGAGAGCATGGCGTTCGCCGCATCGTCACCGATAAACTGCTCAGCCTTCGGGTCCCACTTCAATTTGCGGCCGAGCTTCATCGCGATCCACGGGACGATGCAAGCGCTGTTGGAACGATGCGCCTGTTCGGGTGAAGTGACACCAGGTTTGCGCGTGAGGATGCTGGTAATCCAATCGAGGTGATGATCGTTTTTCGGGCTGACGTGGAGGCGGATGTCCTTGGCCCCGCGCGGTTGCTTGAAGATGTCAGGGTTGCTCGCATCGAGCGCCTTTTTCTTTTTCTTGCCGGTGCTGGGATCGCTGGCGGTGACCTTCTCCGCACCGCGCGTAACGAAGATCCAGCCGTCGGAGCCTTCAAAGCGCACGCCGACTTCGAAGGTATTGTCGATGATCAACGTCGCGCCGTTGGCGTATTTCGCCTCGACGTGATACGGCCCATGCACGTTCCAGAGGCCCTCTTTCGGGAACTCCGCCTTGCCCTCGACCTCGATCGGGCCGGTCATTTCCGTGCCCATGCCCCAGTGGGCAATGTCCACGTGGTGCGCTCCCCACCCGGTAATCATCCCGAGGCAATAAGAATCAATCCGCAGCCAGCCCGGACGGTCGCCGTAGCGTTTCTTCGGGTTGGTGTTCTGCGAGTGAACGCGATCCTCGCAATACGGCTTGAGCGGTGTCGGGCCGAGCCACATGTCGTAGTTGAGATTGGATGGAACGGGCATCTCGGCCGTGCTGCCGCCGCTGGGGTCGGTGGGCAGGCCAACCTTGACCGTGTGCACCTTGCCGATGCGACCGTTGCGAACCGCCTCGCAAGCCATGCGGAAGCCGGCATTCGAGCGCTGCTGGCTGCCGATCTGGAACATGCGCTTGTTCTTGCGAACGATGTCGCTGACAGCGCGACCCTCGACGAGCGTCATCGTGAGCGGCTTCTGGACGTAAATATCCTTGCCGGCGAGCACAGCCTCGATGACCGGCTGGGCGTGCCAGTGATCGGGTGTGCTAACGGCGACGGCGTCGATGTCCTTCCGCTGCAACGCCTCGTGGTAGTCGCCGTAGGTGGCGACATCAATCGTGATGTTCTTCTTGGCGTAGAATTCTTCGACGTATTTCTTGGCGTCGGCAACGCGAATGGAGTCGAGATCGCACACCGCGATCATGCGCGCGGCGTCCTGCTTGAGGATGCCGGGCATGTCCATGCTGCGCCCGATGCGGCCGCAGCCGATCTGGAGAATGTTGACCTTCTTGCTCGGCGCGTCGGCGCCCAGGACGCGCGCGGGAATGATGTTGGGGAAAGCCAGTACGCCACTGGTGACGAGCGTGCTCTTCATAAACTGACGACGGGATTGTTGCATGGTGTCTTCTCCGGTTGCTGCGGTTACTTCTTCTCTCCCATGGCCCACTGGATGCCACCCAGGATGTGCTTCATCAAGTTCGGGTCGGAATACTGCTCTTTCTTATGGCCGAGCGCCGTGAACCAGCAGCGCCCGCCCTCAAATTCGTGGCACCAAGCCAGCGGACGGCTCTTTTCGCCCGCCGGTTTTCGCTTGTCATCGAGCTTTGTCAGATCGCCTTCGAGCAGGATGTGAAGGCCCTTCGGCATTTCTTTCAAGAAATAGAACTCATCCGCCCATTCCCACGTCTCGCCGAGGTGCGCCGTCGAGGGATGTTTCCGGTCCAAGACCTTGATGGTGAACGGCTGGAATTTCGGGTGATAGTCGAACGTCCCGCCCATCAACTGCCAGAACCACGGCCAGTTTCGCATCATGGCGCACGCCGAATGGATACCCACAATCCCGCCGCCATTGTGGACATAATTCTGCAACGCCTTCTTCTGGTCTTCGGTGTCCAATGCCTCGTTGTTGGTGTTGGAGAAGATCAATGCCTTGTATTTCTTCAAGTTTGCATCGGTGAAGGACTTAGGATCGTCAGACACGTCCACCGCGAAGCCGTTTTCCGTGCCGAGCTTCTTGAGGGCTTCGACGCTACAGGCGATGTTGTCGTGAATGAAGCCCTTTTTGCCATTGAGCGTCGGGCCGTTGCGGGTATAGACCAGCACTCGTTTCTCTTCCGCGCCCTGGGCCGGCGTGGGACTGCAGCAAGGGATCAACATGGCTACGGTGGTCAGCATGAGACAGGGCACTGCAATCATTTTATTCATGGCTCTCTCAATACTCTGGCAGACGCGTCGTGGGTTCGCTGCGACCAGCAGGCGCCAGATTATTCAAAAAACGCCTGTTTTGTCAAAGAAAGCGCACATGAAAATTCCCTCAGTTTGGGGCTTGCGTGATGGGGCAGTGTTGGCTACAGTTCGCGCCCTTTAACGGTTAAATAGAAGGACCAAGTTATGTCATTTCAGTGTTCAATTTGCGGCAAAGGCTCGATCAAAGGCCATCGGATCATCCGAAGCGGTAAAGCCAAGAAAGAAGGCGGTATCGGTACGCACGTGACCGCCATGACCAAGCGCCGGTTCTTTCCGAACCTTCAGCGCGTAAAGGCGCTCGTCAACGGCACCGTGCGCAATGTCATGGTTTGCGCCTCCTGCATGAAGGCAGGCCGTGTCGTCCGTCCGCCCGTGCGGAACTGGAAGCCGGAAGCCAAGGCAGCCGCTTAAGCAAGACTTCAAGCGTAAAGCGTGGAGTGTGATCCAGGTTACACTCCACGCTTTTTTATGCCCCACCCTCACCCGCAAGCTGCACGTCCTGCAACTTGAGTTGAACGCTCCGCCGGCCCTCGTATTCGTTGATCTCCGGCGTGAAAACGACGTCCACCGCGTCGCCCGCCTTCAACTCCCGCTTGCCCATGCCGAAGCCGATGGCGTCGAGACTGTTTCTGCCGTCCGTCAGCCAGAGCTTTAAATGCTCCCCGGTCTTGCCCACGACGCGCGGCTCGGTGCGAACGCGGACCCCGCGCATGCAGAACAAGGGGCGCGGGTTTTCCTGGCCGGCCGGTTCGATCTGCGAGAGTTCCTCGATGAGTTCCGTGTTGAGATCATCGAATGACAGTTCCGCATCCAGCCGCCACGCCGGAATCAGCGCCTCCGCCGAAATCGTCTGGCGCGCATGCCCGTTGAGCGCATCGCGCAGTTTGGCCACATTCTCCGGCCTCACTGAAAGTCCCGCCGCCATCTCATGCCCGCCAAAACGGAGCAGCAGTTCACGGCAATGCGCCAGACCGGCGGTAATGTCGTAGCCCTCGATGCTCCGGCCCGAACCGCGCCAGCCGTCGCCGGTTGCTTCCGGCGGCGCGCCGCCGATGATGATCGTCGGCCGGTAGAACGTCCGCAGCACGCGCGACGCAACAATCCCAACCACGCCGATATGCCATGCGGGATCGGCCTGGACGATGACGTAGTCGCTGTGAGCGTGAAACTCCTGAGCGGTTCGCTTGGTGGCTTCCTCGGCAATTTGCTTCTCGATCGTCTGACGCTCGCGGTTGTTGGTGTCGAGCCAGCGCGCCAGTTCCAATGATTTCGCGCGGTCGTCGCCGAGCAGAAGCTCCAACGCCTTCTCAGCGTCCTGCAACCGGCCGGCGGCGTTGAGGCGCGGCCCGATGCCAAAGCCGACGTGATACGGCGTGACGGGCGGACGAATCTGCGCCACCTCCAGCAACGCGCGCAAGCCGACCCGGCGAGTTGTCGCAATCAGTGGCAGGCCGGCGGCGGCAATGAGCCGGTTCTCGCCAACGAGCGGGACGATGTCGGCGATGGTGCCGATGGCGGCAAGGTCGAGCCATTGCTTGAGATCCACCGCAGCGGCGGCTGGAAGGTTTCGGTTGCGCCCTTCCTTCAGCAGCGCGTGACCAAACTTGAACGCCAAACCGGCGCTGGCGAGATGATGCCACGGCGTTTCATCCGACTCGCGTTTTGGATTCACCAAGGCGACGCAGCGGGGCAGTCTCGATCCTTCCGGCATTTCGTGATGGTCGAGCACGATAACGTCCACCCCGTGCGACGACAGCCATTCGATCTGCGCGGCAGCCGTGGTGCCGCAATCCACCGCGATCAGCAGCTTTGGCTGGTGCGCTGCGAAGCACGCTTCCACCGCGCCCTGACTGAGGCCGTAACCCTCCTCCATCCGGTTCGGCAGATAGCAGCCAACCTCCGCGCCGAGCGCGCCCAGCAACTGGCGAAGCTGCGCCGTTGCAGTGACACCATCCACGTCGTAGTCCCCGAAGATGACGATCTTCTCGCGGCGCTCGATGGCCGCAAAGACGCGCGCCACAGCGGGCTTGATGTCCGGCAGCAGGAACGGGTCGCCGAGGTCGGCCAGACGCGGTTTGAGAAACCTCGCCGCCGCTTCCGGCGTGCAATGGCCGCGGTTGATGAGCACCTGGGCCAGCGCAGGCGAGATGTGGAGCGCGTCAGCGAGTTGCTTTTGCAGTGCGGGATCGGGCGGCGCAATGAGCCAGCGGCGTTTCATGGGTGTGATTCGTAACCCGTAATTCGTAACGCGTAATTCGTAAACTGAATTACGCGCCTTAAATCACCAACGATCAGTGATTGTTGACAAATCACACCTGCATTGAAAATGACATTCAACAAACCCGCCAACCGGCAGCAGCCGCTGCGAAAACATAGAAGGCGCGGCCGTGATGCCGATTGAGTGTCATCCGCGGTTCGTCTCAGCGTAGCGAGGCCAACCCTCACACGAGCACCTGCACCTTCAAACCAGATGCTCATGTGGCTTCTCCCTCAGTCTTAGCTAGCTTCAAGAAACGGTTGAGGACCGAGGAGAATAGTTCTGGAACTATGCTCATGTCGATGGGTTTGACGATGTAGTCGTTGGCACCCAGTTGCAAGGTTCTGTCCCGGTCGGTTTCCAGATGAGACCCGCTGAAGATGACCACCGGCAGCAATTGAAACTGGGGTTGCTGGCGAATCCACGCCAGCACGTCCGAGCCCTGTATCCCGGGAAGTTTCAGGTCCAGCAATATCAGCGCTGGCAGAGGATAACGTTGCCGGTCGCTGAACTGGCTGGCGCCAGCCATGTAGTCCACGGCATCCCTGCCGTTGCGGACAACCCGCAGCGGATTGGAAATGTTCATATGCGCAAAGGCACGTTTCACGAAAAACACGTCGGTTTCCTCATCTTCCACGTAAAGCACTGTTGTGTTTGTCATGCGGTCTCCTGTCTGTCAGGACTGGCGGCTTCCATATCCAGCCAAAACCGGCTGCCCCGACCCGGTTCGGACTCGACGCCCACGTGACCGTTCATGCGTTCCACCACCTTGCGCACCAGCGCCAGGCCGATGCCAGTGCCCGGGTAGTCCAGGTTCAGTCGCTGGAACATCTTGAAGATGCGGGCGTGATCGTCCTTGGGTATGCCGATACCTTTGTCCTCAAACCATACTCGCACCCGTCCGCCACCCTGCTCGGCCCAGATACGCACCTGTGCCATTTGACCCGGCGGAACGAATTTCACCGCGTTATTCAACAAATTGGAAAAGCACTGCGTCAAGCCCGCACGATTGCCGACCACCGGCGGGATTGTTCCTTGGATTTGGATACTGGCCAGCGACGGTTGAAACGCCGGATACGATTCCAGCATGCCGCGCAACAACGCGTCGGCATCCACCGCCGCGAGGGGCAACTTTTCGCGCATCGCCTTGCTATAGTCCAATGCATCCACGACCAGTTGATCCATCCGGTCGGCCGACTTGGCAATGTTCTCGAGGTAATCTTTTCCCTCTCTCGTAAAACTCCCCACACATTCCCCCAATAGCAAGCTGGCAAAACCGCGCATCGCGCGCAGCGGGGCACGCATGTCGTGGGTGAGGCTATAGGAGAGGTGCTCCAACTCGTCCATACTCTTGCGCAGCTCGGCAGTGCGCTCCTCCACCGTGTGCTCCAGTGTCTGGTTCAGCCGGGCCAGTCCTTCTTCAGCTTGGCGCAAGTCTTCATTAGTCCGCTGCAACTCCTGCGTGCGCAACTCAAGCTCGCGCGTCGTCGCCTGCAGCCGTTGCCATGCAGCCCGTAACGCGCCGCCAATGAGACTCATCACCACATTGATGCCGATGAACAGTGCCAGTCCCTCCGTGTCCGTCCGGCTTAACGGCCAGATGAACAGCGTCGTGAAAGTGACTGCCGAGAAAATCGTGGCCAACAGCCCGGCCCTTGTGCCACCCAGGAGCGCGCTGAGGATGACGATGGGAGAGAATATGATGTAGTGTGGCACCATTACACCCGCATACTTGTCCAATCCCAAGCGAACGAACGCAGCCGCCGCCGTGCCCAGCACCGCCAGCCCGTAGCCGAACCATGCCGACGTTGTCGCGCGTTCGCTCAAGAGCGTCCACCATCCTCCGTTCTCTTTCGGGGCTGTTCGATTCACTGCGGCCTCGCCTCCGCTTGTATTGAGTGATCTGTCGTCACCGTTTCACATTCCATGCCAGACCGGTGGACTAACACATTTAAACATCGTAGCACGATCAACAGACCTTAACCACTGCGGAAAAATCTCTTCGCTGGTGCCAACAAGGTTCGGCTTCTGTCGGCGGGAACGGCATGCCGGCTGCGATGCGGCGTTACGCTTGCGCCCTCCTCTAAAAACCACAGAGGCGGACCAATGAAGATTTCGAGCAATGGCAATGACGATCGTTTTGCTTTCAAAGGTTCTGACGCTCGCGTAATCATTCAGGCATGAGCACCACCACTGGAGCCGTCCTTCAGCCGTCAATCCTCCGTGTCTTCCAGTCGAAAGACCAAACGAAGGCGTTCTACAACAAGATCAGCCGCGTCTATGACCTGCTCTCCGACCGCAGCGAAGCACCCATGCGCAAAGCGGGGTTGGATTTGTTGAATGCCAAGGCCGGGGAAAAGATTTTGGAAATTGGCTTCGGCACGGGACACAGTCTGGTGAGAATTGCCAAAGGAATCGGGCCGAATGGCAAGGTGTTCGGTTTGGATTTGTCTGACCAGATGGTGAAGCTCGCCCGACAAAACCTTGCCAAGGCCCGGCTGCTTGAACGCGCCAATCTCCGTTGCGGCAACGCCGGCAAACTGCCTTACGCGGAGGCCAGCATGGACGCGGTCTTTATGAGCTTCACCTTGGAGTTGTTCGACACGCCAGAAATCCCGGCGGTGCTGGGCGAGTGCAAGCGTGTGCTGCGGCGGGGCGGACGCATCGTCGTCGTGGGAATGTCGAAGGACGGAGGGCACGATCCGCTTATCGGCGTCTTCGAGTGGGCGCACAAGCATTTCCCGAACTTCCTCGATTGCCGTCCCATCTACGTTCGCGAGGCGCTGGCGAAAGCCGGGTTCAAAATCACAAAAGCATTGAAGAAGCACATGTGGATTCCCGTGGAAATCATTCTGGGTGCGAAGGAGTAGTCTCTCCGAGGCTGTGAGTATTTTTGTTTGATTGAGTAATCGCGTCTGTTGGCAGTCGCCGTCGAGGCGTTTTCGAGTTGGTCGACTGTCGTTAGCTCATCGGTTCGTTGGCTTTCTTCGTCGGCCCCGTCGTTAACTCACTAC
>CAZGGF010000054.1:0-7693 GCA_964524715.1 uncultured Verrucomicrobiota bacterium
GTTGTTGGTGAAGTCAGGCAGGATGTCCAGGTAGCTGATCAGCGATTTCCCATCGGGCGCGAGCATTGGCGTGGAGAGTTTCTGCACCATCACGTCGAGGCCGCCGACGTACTGGATCGCGAAGTAAGCCGCGGCAATCACCGCCGTCATCTTGATGAAGAACTGGATCATGTCGATGACCAGCACGCCCCACAGACCGGAGTGCGCCGCGAAGGCCACGTTCAGCAACCCCACCATGAGCAGCGTCTGCCAGCGCGGCAGGCCGAAAAGGACGTTGGCGATTTTGCAGGCGGCCAGGTTCACCGACGCCATGATGATGCAGTTGAAGAACAACCCCAGATAGACCGACCGGAAACCGCGCACGACGCTCGCGGCCTTGCCGGAGTAGCGGATTTCGTAAAACTCCAGATCCGTCATCGCCTCCGAGCGCCGCCACATCCGCGCGTAGAAGAACACCGTCGCCACACCGGTCAGCACGAAGGCCCACCAGCACCAGTTGCCCGCAACGCCCTGGCGGCGAACGATGTCGGTGACGAGGTTCGGCGTGTCGCTGCTGAATGTCGTCGCCACCATCGAAAGCCCCGCCAGCCACCACGGCACCGCGCGACCGGACACGAAGAACTCCGACGTGCTCTTGCCTGCCCGCTTGCCGAAGAACAGCGCGGGGATGAAACAGATGAGCAGTGTCGCCAGGACGATCAGCCAGTCTATGAGTTGGAGTTTCATGATGGAAAGAGATCAGCAGCCAGTCACGGTTTGGCGGGAGGTTGAGGAACGGCATCGAACACAAGAATCTCAAACGGTTTGAGGGTGAACCGCACGGGCTTGCCCGCTTCGGCTGCAAGGGCCGGTTTCTGCGCGTCCTCAGCCCAGGGACTCTTGAGCATGAACTTCGTCGCCGCGCCGGGAGGCAGTTCAAACGCCGTGCCGACATCGAGCGCGAAGTCATGCGGCTGGTCGTCGGGGTTGCGCAACATCACAGTGGCTTTGCGCGGCGACCACGACGCGTAACCATAAACCTCCAGCTTCAGCGGATCGCCGCCGATCCAATGCGCGTCCGCCATCACGTCGCCGTTGGCGCGCGCCCACTTCGCGGCCTCGGCCAGTACCGCCCAATCGTCCGCCGTCAGTTTACCAGGCTGGATGTAGAGCTCCTGCAAGCTCGTGCCGCTGCCGAAGAACGCGCGCACGTCATCCTTGAAGCCCGCCGAGTTAAACGTCGCCTCGCCCGCCATGCCGTGGCGCGAGTAGGCCACGCCCTGCGTCATCAACGAACTGAGCGGGAAGAGCGGTCCCTTGCCGACGATGCTGCGGAACGTCTCGATGTCCCGATACGTCAGCCATTGCTGCTGCTTGGAGCCTTTGCCCTCGAATTTCATGTCGTGCCCCTGCCGCCAGATCGAATCGGCGAAGCGCAGCCAGAAGGGTGACGGCCATGAGCCGGTGGTGAGATTGATATAGACAGCCGGGTCCTCGCGACGCAGCTCCAGCATCAGCCGCCGCATCGCTTCCGTGTCGAGCACATAGGCAGCGCCGCCGTTGGCATACGAGCCACCGGCAATGCCATCGAACTTGAAATGATTGACGCCATACTTGCGGATCATGTCGACGCAAGCGCGCTTGAACGCGGCGTAATATTTCGGTCCTGCCAGCGAGAAGCCCGTGGGGTTGATCTCGTAGCCCTGTTCGCGACCGAACTGGAGCCGTTGCTTCTTCAGTTCGCCATAGCCGCCGAACGGCGACAGCCAGACGCCGAGCCGCGTGTGGTATTGCTTGCAGGGCGCCACCAGCGGCGCGAAGCCTTTCGGGAAGCCGCTGTTGAACTGCCACAATGTCTTCGGGTCGTCCCAACCGTCATCGAACACCATTCCATCCATGACGACGCCGTGCGGCTTGATGAACCGCTCTCCGAAGAGCCGGATCGCCTCCAGCGACGTGGCCTGATCGAAAAGCTCGCCGCGCCACGAGATGTCGTACCACGAGTTGTAGTGCAGATAAGGCCGGTAAGGATGCGCGCGTTCGCGTTCGAGGTAGCAGAGGAACGCCCGCCTCATCTGTCCCGGCGGCGCCACACCGGCCACCATGCTCTGCGTGACCATCTCGCCCTTGCGCAACGGCGCGTTGCGTTGGAGCCGGAATGAGACTCGTCCCTCGCCCGCCGCCAACGCGTGCGGGTCTTCGCAGCCGAAGAAGAAGTTGCCAGCAACAACGGGTGATCCATCCGTGCGGCCAGCCGCGCGTGCGCCGGGAACCGCCTCGTCCATCCAAACAATCTCCTTGATCACGCAGCCATCCTTGAGCGCCGTCACAGCGATTTCCTGCCTGACGTAATTCGCGCCGTCGTGCGTGATCATCTTCCAGACCACGCGCAGCCGGCCATCCGCCGACCGGAGCGTCGCCTCCACCTGCCGGCCCGGAATCCTCGCCGCGAGCCGCGCCGCCTTCGCATTCGGCTTGATTTCCTTCACGCACGGCTTGCCGTCCAGCAGGAGCGCAGAGGCCGCGTAACGTTGCCCATCGGCCATGATAATTTGAAAAGCCTCGCCGCTCAGCGCGAGCTTCTGACTTGCTTGAGGGTCGCAGACCGATGCGGGGCGGACTCCCTGCCTGCCCACAGCCCACGACATGGAGATCACCGCGTTCTTGAGTGTGACGCGCTCGCCTTGATACTCGATCATCCCCTTGCCCGGCGGGGTCCCCGGATACTCCACGACGATATCCGCCGCCCACGTTTCCCATCCCGCCGTCGTCATCAATACGCCGAGAAGAATTCCCCATCGGCTTAAGCTCGTCAGTCTTGAGTCCATTGGCGCGGCTCCTTCGTCATTCCAGTCCGTTGAGTCACCGTTTTTGTTTCGTCTGATACTCTACATATTGACGCATTTTGCCAATAGCAGTATTTTCCGAACTTGTCGCAATTCTTATCCCAGAGATGCAGAGATGAATGTTCCCATCGAGGGCACGCTGATTGACCGAATCGTTGTGGTGGATCGGATTACCCGCCGGCGCAACAACACGTTTCACGCCACCAGCAGCCTGCCGGGACACACCATTCAGCTTACTGTTGAAGGCGCTGCTCATCACGAATCGGAGGGCCGCGCTTTCGAAACGGAACCCGGTTTGATTGCCTGGTTCTGCCGTGATGAAGAGGTGCGCATCCGGATAACGAAAGTTCCGTGGTCATTTCTCACGGTGAATTTCATTGCGCCACACCTTCCGCCTCCTCCAGCCGATCAGAGCATCCGGCGTGCGGCACCTGGCACCCGGCAGTTATTCGAGAATCTCCTGCAAGCCTGGCGGGACAACCCGGCAAATTCGCTCATGCGTCATATCTGTGTGAAGGCCCGTTTGCTCGATTTGATCGCCGATGTTCTCCCGTCCGAATTCACACCCTTCCACGCGGATCCCGTGGCCCAAATCTGGTGGGGATTGGAGGCCGAGTTGCGTGACCGATTGCACGAACACATTGATCTGAAGTTTCTCCGTCAGCTTAGCAGACGCAGTGTCCGAACGCTCTACCTCGCGTGCCACCGCGCCGCCGGCATGGCTCCGCTCAAGCGTATCAAGACCATACGACTGAGCATGGCCCGGGGACTCATCCTGCACTCTCCGCTAAGCATATCGGAAGTGGCCTACCGCGTCGGTTACGACCGTGTGCAGGAGTTATGCAGGGATTACCGCCGCCACATGGGCCTGACTCCCCTGCAGGATCGTTCTGCCGGCCCGGATTATCGCCGTGCCAGGCTGCGATACCGTCGTTAAGTTGCGCAGGTTTGCCCGAGCGTCATAGGAACAGCGGCCCGATATGTCTGCCGAAAAGATTCGCCGTCACGTTGCGTGAAACGGTCTTCTCGCATGCAATCAGTTGCGCGATGTAACGGTCGCCCATTTTCGCGGCCACCTTGTATCCCACGTGGATCAACTGCCGCAGGTGCGGGTTGAACTCACGGTTCCTCGGGTCGTGGCGCAGCGCCGCCACAAACTGCCCACTCGTCCAGCCGGCCACCGTCGCCGCTGGTGGCAGCTTGGCACGATCAATGTCGATGACCGTCGCATACGGCGCGCACAGTTCGTCAACGTGCGCCAGCGCCTCGGCGTAAATCTCCTTCGCGAGCTTCAGTCCATCGCCATCCGCCTCGGCCAGGCCGATGCATTCCTCCAGCCACGTCGTACCTGCGGTTTTCAGATGCACCCCCGCATTGTGCCATTGCAACGCGCGCCGGATCGCCGGGTAGATGGAAAACTTGTCGCTGCCGGAATGAACGCTCAGCTTCAGGTTCTTCGGCAATCCGTAACGTTTCACTGCAAAAGCGATGACACAAATATCGTCGTTGAACTCCCGCTCGAACTGCTGCACGTCGCCGACATAGTCCACGCCCTTGTTGAACCGCCCGGTGAACTTCGGCGCGATGGTCTGCGCCGGGATGCCTTCGTCGGCCACCGCCGCAAGAATCACCAGCAATTCGGGCGGAGTCTGCGGGCTGTCGGTCTCGTCCATCGACACTTCGATGATGCACCTGGCCTCGCCCTTCACCTCCGCGATATGCCGGTAAATCCCGCCGGCCTCCTTCACCGCAGCCAGATATTTGGCGGCGATTCGCTCGACGTCGGCTCGCGTGATCTCCAGTGGCTTCTGGATGTTTGGAATGAGGATCTTGCCGACCAGTTCCGGGTGCCGTTCCACGAACGCCACCACCACCTGCGGCTCCACTTGCTTGCCGATGGAATCCGCCACGTCGATCGTGAAGAAATCCGAATGCGGCAGGAATCGGTCCACCGTTTCCATGCGAATATGGTCGGCGTCCACGAAGTAGTCGCGCATCCAGCCCAACGACTTCACCGCCGCGGTTGCTGCCGCGCGCGTGCCAAGCGGATTGGAGCCGATGATCGAATGCTCGCGGTTGGACTTGTTCCAAACCGGGATGATGGCGGCGCCTTGCTGTGCCGCCAGCACGCAGGCCTGCAACTGCGCCTTCGCCTGATGCTCAAAACGATCTCCAACTCCCACCGAATACTTTCCCAATTTCAGCAACGGTTTCATGTGCAATACTCAGACTCATTCCTTCGATGAGGAATTCAAACTGCCACACATCCAACTCCGGGATACACCCGTCCCCCTCGCACGGCATCAGCCCGACGCCCTGCCGGCACGCCGCCCTCGCTGAGACAACCACTGCAAGCGGCAGACGCCCCCCCGAGAATCTCCCACTCGCCGTCCTAGCTCATCTTCCGCAATATCTTGGCAACCTCGTTGGCCCGATACGCGCGCATCGTGAGTGTTTTCACGTTGCCCCGCGCACAGACGCTCAACGCGAACGCGGTCGCCGTCTCATCATTCGCCGCCTCGGCGATCATGATGGTGTCATAGGGCCCAAGGGTCCAGAATATCTCCTTGACCTTCACGCCCATCTTCTTGCCCAAGGCGATGGCAGCCTTGCCACGCTTGGGCGAGTCCTTGACAGTACGAGCGCCCTGTTCGGTGAAGTGAGTCATGATGACGTATGCAGCCATGTTGGTCTCCTTTCCTCGCTCTCGTTTGTCGTGCAAACGAGGGCCCATACTATCCTCCTACCCCACTCATTTGTCAAGCATCCCGTGGGCCAAGACACGGCATGGCACGCTGTTACCAACAAGGACGGCCCATCGGTGGCGGCGGCCAATACCAATAACAATGCGGACCGTAGAAATACCAATCCACCTGGCAGCGTTGACGCTCCTGCCAGCGAACCATGTCCGCGTAATCCTGGAGCATGTAATCAATGACGCTGTTGCTCACGCCGCTCTCGTGAAGATGAATGATCTCGACTGTGGAGAGGCGATAAACCGTGCCGGAAGCCTTGATCCGCTGCACCACCTCGCTGTCCGGAGTCTTGGCCTTCGCCAACTGGATGATTTCCTCCTGCGTCAAAGGCTTCCGAGTCTCGACGGAGGTGGTCGCGCAACCCGTCACCCACAGCATCGCAACCATCAGGCAGACGATTTTCACGCCATATTTCTACGGCGGCCCCTTCGTGCAAGCAAGCGAACATCATCATCCCGCCCGATGTGGGTGCCAGACCTGCAACGCCGTCGCGCCGGTATCGTGTCGGCTAAATTTTAATCCCGATGGGATTCATCTTCTGCCGTGAAGCACTCCCTCTCTCCGGCCAAGTATGCCTTGATATCGCCGTTGGCGTCGCCGTTTTCCGATTGTAACATTGCAGCCTTATCTGGCAAATTCATGCCACGCCAAGGAGCCGGATAAGCATGAATGAAACCTTCCGGGCATTTGACCTCAGCATAGACTTCATCACCGAAGCCCTGAGACTAAACAACAGGTTTACTCCGAATGAATAGAAAACAAAACCGGCGCGAACGGGAATTCGCGCCGGTCTTGTTTTAGAAACGCTTTTGAACAGGTGTATCCGCTTGGCGGATAGGGAACCAGTTTGCGCTATCTAACTTTGTCTTGATTCCAATGCAATAGATACAGGAAGCGACGATGAATGCCAACTCAAAAAAACCGACGGGCAATGCCGATCTTCATATTAGCTTCGACGTGGGCCACAGTTCCATCGGCTGGGGCGTGCTTCAGCAAGCTGCAAAAGCGCCGCTCGCGAACGACATCAATATCCTTGGTTGTGGCGCGGTGACGTTTCGGGCCGATGATTGCCTCTCCAGCGCGCGACGGGCATATCGCCGCCAGCGCCGACATATTCGCTCGACGCGCCAACGTATCGCCCGCATGAAAACCCTGTTGGCAGGCCTTGGCGTGATGACGATGGATCAGTTGAACGAGTCAGGATGCGCTTGGCCTTGGCACTTGGCTGCGCGAGTTCTCTGTGCTGGCGCTTCGCTCAAATGGCCTGAGCTTTGGGACGTGTTGCGATGGTATGCGCACAACCGCGGCTATGACGGCAATCGCCGATGGAGCGCAGCAGAGGCGGAAGCCGCTGCAGAAGACACGGAGAAGGAAGAAAATGCCCGGAATCTCATGACGAAGCACGGCGTCAAGAGCATGGCGGAGACATTCTGCAAAGAACTGGGTGTTGATCCGCTCGGCGAAAAGAAATCTTCAATGAAGCGATTCAAGGGCTTGAATGCAGCTTTCCCGCGCGCTGTGGTAGAGGGTGAAGTCCGAAAAATCCTACAGGCGCATATCGGCAAGCTTCAAGCCGTTGACCTGAAACTGGAACGCATGATGTTGGGGCGTGACAATAACGACAAACTGGCATGGCAGGCCATTCCTTGCCCGGAACTGAAGCTGCCCAAGCGGTACCAAGGAGGCCTGCTCTTTGGCCAACTCGTTCCGCGCTTCGATAATCGCATCATCTCAAAATGCCCGGTTACCAACCAGAAAGTCCCATCAAGAAACTGCGCGGAGTTCCTCAGCTTCCGATGGGCGATGCAACTGGCCAACATTCGAATCGCCGGCAGGGCGGATCGAGAATTGCGGTCCTTAACCCCCGATGAACGCAAGACCATAGACAAAACAATGCGGCTGGAAGGCAGCCTTACAGAAACAGAACTGAAGAAGCTTGTCCGGCAAACTACCGGCTGCAATCGCGATAACCTCGAAACGATGCTCATGCATCCAGACGCCAAAGAAGCGTTGCTTCTGGACCCGGTGCAAAAGCTGGTGAAGTCCGGTCGCCTGCAAACGCTTTGGCCTTTGTTGCCAGAGCGCATCCAAAAGCGTGCGCGAGGCCAGTGG
>CAZGGF010000055.1:0-33661 GCA_964524715.1 uncultured Verrucomicrobiota bacterium
CGCCACGTGGTTTTCAGTGGTTAACCGGCGTTGATTCAACTTGAGTTTGCAGGGGCGTCTGTTTACGTTCGCGTCCATCCTTATCCTCGTACCGACATACTCGAACCAAGATTGAACCTGTAAACCAAAGGAATCGAAATCATGGAAAAGTGGCCTATCGGTGTGTTCACCAGTATTGATGCGGGTCTGGGCGTGAAACTCGAAGTCGCACGAGAGTTGAAGGTGCCGACGATCCATCTGCACGCTCCCGCCCAAAGCACGCGGACTCCGGAAAACGCCAAGGAATTCCTGGCGAAGCTCAAGGAGGCCGGCATCACGCTGACCGTGGTCTTCGGCGGGTTCGAGGGAGAAAGCTACGCGGATATTCCCACGGTCTCCCGCACCGTCGGTCTGGTGCCGCGCGAGACGCGCGCCGCGCGGACGCAAGAGATGAAGGAGATTTCGGACTTCGCCAAGCTGCTGGGCTGCCGCGTGATCGCGCTGCATTTGGGATTCGTCCCGCACGACGCCAAGGATCCGTTGTATGGCGAGGTCTTGAAGGTCACGCAGGAGGTTTGTGACCACGCCAAGCGCAACGGGCAAAACCTGCATCTCGAAACCGGCCAGGAAACACCGGAAGCCTTGCTGCAATTCTTGCATGACGTGAACCGCGACAATCTGTTCATCAACTTCGACCCGGCGAACCTGATTCTCTACGGTACCGGCAAGCCGCTTGATGCCTTGCAGAAAGTGGGCCGGTATGTCCGCAGCTGCCACTGCAAAGACGCCAAATGGGCCACGTGGCCCGGCAAGGAATGGGGACAGGAAGTGCCGTTGGGCCAGGGCGATGTCGGGTTCGAGCAGTTCCTGCGCACGCTCAAGGCCATCGGCTACGACGGTCCGCTGACCATCGAGCGAGAGATTCCGCAGGAGCCCGCCCGTCAGAAGGCGGAGATCAGCCACGCCATACAGTTGCTCACCGAATTGAAGAAGAAGATCGGCATCTGACAGCGAACCGGTCTTTCGGTGCAACGAAAACGCTGACGATAGGGTCGTCCCCTGTTGGCTGGGCTTGAGCCTGACAGCGCCTGTAGTGTCATCTGCGCGCCCGTGTCGGCCAGCCCGGGTATTCTCCTTTTAATCGCTAGCTGCAAGGCCGACCTTGGTGCATAGTAATCCCGTGGTCTTCGATCAAATCAAAAGCTTTGTAGAGATCTATCACCACCTGCCCCGATACCGGGAGATATTCCTGACGTTCTTCAAGTACGGGTTCGTGGACCTGATGAAGTTTGTCCATCTCCAGAAACTACTGGAGATCGCGGACCGCCAGTTGCATCCGGAGAACGAGGAGCTTCACCGCAAACCGCTCGCGGAACGTTTCCGCATGGCGCTGGAGGAACTCGGTCCGACTTTTGTGAAGTTCGGCCAGATCCTCAGCTCGCGGCGGGACCTCTTCGACGAGACGTTTTACAACGAACTGAGAAAACTGCAGGATGCGGTCCCTCCTTTCTCCGGCGGTGAAGCGGTGAAGATCATCGAGCGGGAACTGGGCCGGCCGCTGGGCGAGGTTTTCAAGACATTTGACGAAAAAGCCATCGCCGCGGCTTCGATTGCGCAGGTGCATCGGGCGACGTTGCTGGACGGCGCCGAAGTGGCCGTGAAGATCCGCCGTCCTAATATCACGGAAGTCATCGAGGTGGACGTGGCCATCCTGATGGATGTGGCGCGCTTCGTGGAAATGCACGTCGAGGAGCTGGCGGTGCTGAATCCGGTGGGCGTCGCGCAGGAGTTCGCGCGGGTCATCGAACGCGAACTGGACTTCACCTACGAGGCGCGCAACATGGAGCGCTTTGCGAAGCAGTTCAAGGGCAACCGTTGGATTCGCGTGCCTCAAGTGTACCGCGAGTTCTCGACCGAGTCGGTGTTGACGATGGAGTATCTGTCGGGCTTCCGGATGGACGACCCGGAGCAACTGCGGGCACATAAAATCGACCCGGTGCTCCTGGCCGAGCGCATCTCACGACTGATCTTCCAGCAGGTGTTCAAACACGGGTTTTTCCACGGTGACCCGCATCCCGGCAACGCCACCATCCTGCCACCGGGCGTGCTGGTGCTCTACGACTACGGGATGATGGGAATCCTGAGCATTCCTTTTCGCGAGAATGTCGCGAACATGATCGTCGGCCTTGTGGAAAAAGACTCACGAATGGTCAGTCGCGCGCTGTTGGGCATGTCCGAGGAAGGATATGTGGACGAGCCTCGATTACTGGAAAGCGACGTGGAATCTTTCGCACAGCAGTATCTGGATTGTCCGCTCAAGGATTTGAAACTGGGTTTCGTCCTGAACCGCCTCCTGGAGATGCTCATCAGCCACAAGTTGCGCATGAAGCCCGACTTCTACCTGGGCGTCAAGGCGCTGACACAGGTGGAAGCCAGCGGCAGGTTGCTCCATCCCGACCTGAACTTCGTCCATTTCGGCGAACCTTATGCGACGCAGGTCATCGAGAAGAAATTCGATGTCAGGCACATCCTCAAGAGTCTCTACTCGTCCGTTGGCGAGACGGCGGATTTCTTGAGGACATTCCCGATGGAAGCGCGAGACCTGTATGAACGGGTCCGCAGCGGACGTTATCGCATCCCGCTGGAGCACCGGTTCGACCCGAAGGGCTTCGAGCCGTTGAGGAGCACCCTGAACCACATCACCAACCGTCTCGCCGAGGCAGTTCTCGCCGCAGCCATCATGGTCTGTTCGAGCATCCTGATCCTGGCGGATCATTCCAATCTGTGGAACTTCCTGCCCGCGCTCGGCATCATCGGTCTGGCCATCGGCGGCAGCATCGCCTTCCGCCTGATCATCGCCATCTGGCGCAGCGGCGGAATGTGAACGCCCCGAGAGCCACAGGCTTCTCCTAGAGGTTCTTCAGTCCCTTGCGGAGAGCCGCAGCGCCCTGGTCAATCGCGTCCGTCAGCTTGGCTGACGCCTGGTTGACCAGCGCCGACGCCTTCACCTTCATCGCGTGACGCGCCTTGGCGGTCTTGCCCGCGCTGGTGATCACACCGTCCTTCAGCAGGGCCGCAGCCTGATCAATCAGCTTGACGGCGGATTGAACCAGCGGATCCTTGTTGCCGGCGGCGGAACGCTTCGTCTTGCCACTTTTCTTTGCAGCCTTAGCCATAATTCCTCCTGTGTGTGTTACCAGACCTTACGAACACCCTGCAGTGATGTCAACGGCTGGCAGTAAAATAACGGCTGCGGGAAACCGACCCGCCATCGGATCGCCGCAAGTCTTGACCCACCACGCCGGGCGAAGTATCAAAGGCGTTCCCAAATCAAAGCATGCAGCTGCGTCGAATAACCCGTCCGCAAAAAAGGTATAAGATGAACCTAGCGACAAACTGGATAATCACTCCCTGTCTGTTGCTCGGTCTTGCCGTTTCTGCCGTCGCTGCGAATGCGCCGGTCGCGCCGCAAGCACCCGCCTCCTATGTCAAGAAAGCCACCTGGACGGAGACCCTGCTGGCTTCGCGCGCGGCGTTGAAGACGGTAGTGTTGCCGGCAAAGGAACGCAAGAAAGCGCAAACGGCAATCTGGGAACAGGTCGAACTCGTTTTCCCTGTCCAGTGGGACTGGGCGCTTCAGGACGGTGGACTCGATTTTCCAGATTGGTTCGCCACCGACGGCAACGCCGACATCGAGAAGAAGATGATCACCCGCGCGCTGGAGGAACTCGGCGACGCCGGTGGCGCTTGTCGCAAGGAATTTGACACGCTCGTCCAAGGCAACACTCCACCCAACGACCCACGCTGGCTGAACCTCTATGTCAAAGCATGCGAGCAACGCCGCGCGACGCGGCTCAAGACTGTCCTCGCGCATTCGCCGAAAATCATTTTCACAAAACATCAGACGATTCGCCCGTCGTTCTTCGCCTACACCGAAGGCCAGAGCGACGCGCAGGCAGAACGGCATTTTCATCCCGGCTCGTCACTGTGCCTGCTGGAAATGGACGGCACGCGCGCCAAGGTGCGCGTGCTACTCGAAGACCCGACCGGCGCAATTCGCGATCCAGCAGTATCTTACGACGGTCGTCATGTGGCATTCGCGTGGAAGAAGTCGCTCGATGAAGATGACTACCATCTCTACGAGATAGACGTCGCCACGAAACGGATCCGCCAGATAACGTCCGGCCTCGGTTTCGCCGACTACGAGCCGTGCTACCTGCCAAACGGCGACATTGTGTTCTCCTCCACGCGCTGCGTACAGACAGTGGATTGCTTCACGACAGAGGTGAGCAACCTCTATACGTGCGACAAGGACGGCCGATTCCTGCGCCGCCTCGGCTTTGACCAGGTCCACACGGTTTACCCTGCGATGACCGATGATGGACGCATCACTTACACGCGATGGGATTACAACGACCGCGGGCAGATTTTCCCGCAGGGTCTTTTTCAGATGAATCCCGATGGCACGGCGCAGAGCGCGCTTTACGGCAACAACTCCTGGTTCCCCACTACCATCGCCCATGCGCGCGGCATTCCCGGTTCGCAAAAACTCGTTTGCATCTTCTGCGGCCATCACTCGCCGCAGACCGGCAAGCTTGGACTGATTGATCCATCGAAGGGCCGCGAGGAAAACTCCGGCGCGCAGCTCATTGCACCGGCGCGTGAGACGAAGGCCGATCGCATTGACAGCTATGGCCAGCAGGGTGAACTGTTCCAGTACCCATACCCATTGAACGAGACGGAGTTCCTCGTCACCTACGCGCCGTTGGGGCGGGATTTTGCGAAGGAGAGACGCGCAAACCCTCGCGATATCGTGGTCGCGCGCTTCGGCATCTATTACATGACACTCGATGGCCGGCGCGAGTTGCTCGTCTCTGATCCGGTGTTGCCGTGCAGCCAGCCGTTCCCGCTGACGCCACGTCTGAAACCGTTATTGCGGCCGAGCCTCGTGGACTACCGCAAGACCACTGGCACTTATTACATGCAGGATGTCTACGCAGGTCCCGGTCTTGAAGGTGTCGCGCGCGGCACGATCAAGAAGCTTCGCGTGGTGGCGCTCGATTTTCGCGCTGCCATCATCGGCGACAACGGCAGCAGCGGGCCCGGCGGCGGCGCGATGATTAGCACGCCCATCGCCACCGGCAACGGCGCATGGGACGCGAAGATCGTTCTCGGCGACGCGGAAGTTTACAAGGACGGCTCGGCGTTCTTCACCGTGCCCGCGCGCACGCCGGTTTATTTCCAAGCGCTCGACGCGAAAGGCCGCGCTGTTCAAACGATGCGAAGCTGGAGCACGCTCCAGCCCGGCGAAAACCAATCGTGCGTCGGCTGCCATGAGAACAAGAACGCCGCGCCGCCGCCACAGCGTTATAGTTCCACCCTCGCATTGAAGGCGGGATCGCAGGCGTTGGAGCCGTTTCACGGTCCGGCGCGCGGCTTCAGTTTCGCAAAGGAGATACAGCCAATCCTCGATCGCAAGTGCGTCTCCTGCCACAACGACCGCGAAGCCGCCGCGCGTCTCTTCGCCACTGACCCGCGGAAACAGGCTGCTGCAACCGCGCCCGCCAATTCGAAGAAAGCGTTTAGCCTGCTCGGCGCCGAGGTGCTTGATGCCTCTGCCAAGCGCAAATGGAGCGACGCCTACCTTGTCCTGACCCAGTCGTATCCCAACGAGCGGCGAAAGAAAAATCAGACCGAACCCGGGTGCCGCTGTGAGCGATTCTGCGGGTGGTTCGAAGGCCGGCTGGTGAACTGGGCCGGCTCGCAATCGGTTGTCTCAATGCTGCCGCCGTATTTCGCGGGCTCCACCAAGAGCGGGTTAATCACCTTGCTCGAACGGGGCCACCACGGCGTCACGTTCTCGCGCGTGGAGATGGAGAAGTTCTGCGCGTGGATTGATCTTTTCGTACCGTTCTGCGGCGATTACAAGGAAGCGCACGCGTGGACTGAAGAGGAACTCGCGCGTTACGACCGTTATTACGAAAAACGCCGCCGCATGGAAGCAATCGAGCGCGCCAACATCGAGGAGTTCATCGCGTGGAGCGAAAGCAGGCCGCTCGCCAGCGGTACAAAGTGACGTTAGAGAAACACACCATGATCATCGGTATTGATGTCGGCAACACAAACATGACCGGCGCGCTCGCGTCGGACGACGGCAAACGCATCGCCACGCTTCGGCGCAAGTCGGATCGTGCCGGTGGCGCAAAGGCCGGTGTGAAGTTGATTTCGGAAATCATCGCTGCGCTGCAAAAACGGGCAGCTGCCAAAGGCGACAGCGTGCGGCGCATCGGCATTGGTTTCGGCGGGCCGGTGGATTTTGAACGAGGCGTCGCGCTGCTGAGCCACCAGAATCCGGGATGGAAAAACACGCCGCTGCGCGATCAATTACAGAAACGGTTCGGTATTCCTGTCGCGCTCGACAACGACGCCAATGCCGGCACGCTCGGCGAATGGCGCTTCGGCGCGGGCCGCGGCGTCAATGACCTGCTCTACGTGAACATCGGCACTGGTATCGGTGGCGGCGTCATCGCCAACGGCGCGCTCGTGCGCGGCGCGCAAAATCTCGCGGGTGAAATCGGCCACATCGTCGTCCGCCGCGACGGCCCGCTCTGCACCTGCGGCAAGCACGGCTGTCTCGAAGGCTGCGCCAGCGGCAGCGCCATCGGCTGCCGCGGCAGCGAGGCGCTGGGCCGCAAGGTGAACGGCAAGGAAGTCTTTGCGCTGGCGGCGAAAGGCAACGCGACCGCGCAGGGCGTCCTGGATGCCGTCATCGAGGACCTCGCGCAGGGTCTCGGCGTGGGCATCGGTTTGCTGAACCCGGCGCTTATCATCATTGGCGGCGGTCTTTCCGAAGCGCCGGAAAAACTGTTCCTGAAACCGTTGCGCCGCGCCGTGCTGCGCTATTGTCTGGCGGAGGCCGCGCCGCGTCTGCGAATCGAGCCGGCGCAGTTGCGTTACGATGCCGGCGTGATGGGGGCGGTGGCGTTGGCGATGTCGTGAGGCCCGGTTACTGGGCCTTGACGTTGTAGCATAGCAGCACGTCCTGATCGCGCAGGTAAAGCCGGCCGTTGGCGATGACCGGGTGCGGCCAGCTGTTCTTGTCGCTCCGGTCCGGCTGGGCGAAGCGCCCTTTCTCGACGTAGCTCTTCGACGAAGCCTCGATCAACGCAACCATGCCTTTGCCGCTCTCGCTGCGGAGATAAAAGTGGCCGTCCGCATAGGCGATCGAGCCTTTGCCCACGCCGCTCTTGCTCCATACAACTTCGCCGGTCTTGAAATCCTGGCAGATCCAGCCCTTGTTGTTGTCGCAGAAACCGTAGAGGTAGCCGTCGAGCAGGATGACGCCACCGTGGTGGTTAGCCATGTTCTTGTTGGCGTAGGCCTCCGAAGCTTTGATGCCGCCCCCTTCCTTCGCCAGTTTGAACGCATTGCAGCCGACACCATAACCGGAACAGACGTAGACCTGGTTGTCCGCGTAGATCGGCGTCGGGATGACAGCGGTCTTGCCAGGACGATCCGCGCGCCAGAGCAGCTTCCCGTCAGTCATAGCAACACCTGCGACACTCGCCGCGGTGAGTTGGATGACCTGCCGCAAGCCGAAGATGGTCTCCACGATAAGCGACGAGTAATGCGCACCGTCGGTGAACTCCTTGCTCTGCCATATCAACGTGCCGGTCTTTTTGTTCAGGGCTACGATGGCCCCGCGAGAACCGCCGGGCGTGCAGAGTACTTTATCCCCATCCACCAACGGTGACTCGGCGTAACCCCAATTGTGCGGACGCCCGCCGAAATCCTTGAGATTCTTGTGCCAGACTTCCTTGCCTGTGGCGACGGCAGCGCACAGCAAATCTCCATGCTGGTTGAGCGCGTACACCAGATCGCCATCCACCGTCGGTGTGCCGCGCGGACCGTAAAAATTGCCATATTGGCCCTGCAGGCCCATCTTGGTGGACCAGAGTTTCTTCCCGGTGGCCTCGTCGAGCGCAAACAACTGGCTTTCCTGTCCGACGTCACCCATGGTGAACACCTTGCCCTTCATCACCACGACACCCGAATAGCCCGCGCCCAGTCCTTCGGTCTTCGACGCCAGCGTGGGACCATCGGCGGGCCATTCGCTGAGCAATCCTTTCTCGGTCGAGATGTCGTCGCGATTCGGCCCGCGCCACTGAGGCCATCCGCCTCCTGTCGAAGCGGCTGCCCGGGAAACAGCAACCGTGGGTGCAGCAGCCGCTGGCGCGGCGGGGGCAGGTGTTGGCGAAGCGGCAGGGCGGGGAGCCGGCGGCGCCGCCGGGCGGAAGCCAGTGGCATTGCAGTAAGTTTGAAACAGGCGGGGGTTGACGGAGGGCAGCCGATGAAGGTCCACCATCCTCCAAGCGTATTTGATCTGGCCGTACGGCAGTTTGAAATCAAACCCTTGCGCCGTGACGTTGGAGACTTCACCGTCGAGCACGCGGCCATTGAGCAACGGCACCGGCTCGGCCCAAGCCAAAGGCAAGCTGACAAGGAGAGTGAACAATGCCCATCGCAGTGTTGAAGGCGCATTGAGGAGGGACCGGATGGTTTTCGGGGCGCTCATTCCTCGAATTTGCAGCTTCGCGGGTGATTTGTCCACTTCTAGAAAGGGCGGCTCCACACGATCGCGCTTCCGCCGGACGCAACGCGCATGCTAACCTGTCTGTTACCGAAACCTCAATCGCACCAAGAGGCCGCGAAACTGCGGCAACCTGCCACTGGAGATGGAATGAAATCACTCACAATACTCATGCACGCCAGTGCAAGCCGTCACTTGCGAATCGCAATGCTCGTGCTGATGTTGCTGGCCATTCCATCTGCGCGAGCAGGGGAAGTCCGGTTCACTATTTCCAATCCGGCTGCGCTGCCGGCGGCCACTGTGGCGCGAGTCTCACTGCCCGTTCCATCCGGCCTGCTTGCCGGCTCACCGCCGGGCGAAGCGATCCTCGACGGCAAACCGGTGCCGGTCCAGGCGAAGGTTGTCACGCGGCATCCCGACGGCTCCATCCGTCGTGTCATACTGAGCGTTCCCGTCGAGCTGCCGCCGCATGGCGTCAGCAACGGCATCTACCCTGTCGGCAAACCAGCAACTCCATTCTCCGAACAAGTCCCCACCAGCATCTCCACTGATCGGTGGAAGGTCGTGACCGGGATGGATCACATCGAACTGCGCAGCACGGATGACGTCCTGTTGGCAACGATTGAACCATTCGGTCCGGAACTCTGCCAGACTCAAGCCACGGTCCGGGTGCTCGACTGCGGGCCGCAGTTCGTGTGGTTGCGATATGACCGTCCAGGCGGCCAGTGGAACCGGCAGTGGGATGTGCAGGTGTTTCGTACCGGTGAGCTGCGGTTGGTGCATCGAATTCAAGCGAAGCCCCGCGGTGATCACTGGACGCCGGACTTCGGCTGGACACTGACCGCCCCCGGCGCGCAAGCCTCGAACCTGCCAAAAGGCGCGGCGCATATGCTGGGCCGCGATCCCAACTCACGCTTTGCCGACGAGAAAAACGCGGATCTGCTCGCGCGAATCACGTTTGGCAAAGGCACGCCGGCTTGTGTCGCCAATCCGCTCGCGCTACGCCAGAACCGCGGGACATTCGAGGTGAACCGGACCGCTGACGCGATCATCGTCCGCTCCAGCCGCATTGAGCCTGTGAAGAAGATTGAGACTCAAGGGCTCATGATCCAGGAAGGCGCCTGGCGATTCAGCGAGTTGGCCATCGCGCCGCTGGACAAGGCCGACTTCGCTGCGCGGCTCGACACTCCCGTCTACGGCCACGCCGATTGGCACGCCTACGACGCGGTCTACCACACCGGCGCTCCGTTGAAGGTGAAACACCCTGTGCTCCGCGACTGCCTTGAGAAGATGATGTTCGCCTTGCAGGACATGCAGATGAAGGGCGATGACCTTGGTTCCATGCCTTGGAGTTGGGCTCCGCGGCAAACCACACCCAGCTACAGGTCAGCCGTCCGCTTGAACCATTCTCTGTATGTCTGGGAAGACTGGTTCCGGGGCGGCGACCCCAGGATGCGCGCCGTGGCACATGACTGGTGCCGGAACTATTTCGACCTCGGGATGTATTGGGGTTCAAACCCGAAGTACTACGGCGCGTGCCGCCGCGGGAACGCGTGGCGTGACCGGCCCCAGCACGGTCCAGGAACCTTCAATCCACGCTTCGACAACACGCCGATCTATGTCCACAAAGGGTGGAGCAACTTCTGGCTGATGTACGAGGAGACGGGTGACCCGCGCTACCGGCACGCAGCCGAGGCCGCCGCGGATTGGTCGATCCGCCACCAGGACGCAGGCACCGGCGAGGCTCGCGTCATCGGCGTGGTCGCCGATGCCGTGAAGATGTACGAGTACACGGGCGATCAAAAGCACTTGGACAACGCCGTCCGGCTCTGGAAGACCTTTCAGCCTTTCCAAGGCCCGGACCTGTTGTTCACGCAGAACAACAAGCCGGCGGTGGGCAACGACCTATACATCGGCAGCGATGCCGTGGGCTACAAGACACCCTTCGTAAAACCTTATATCGTGCAGTATGCTGCCAACGCCCTGCCTCACCTGCTTGTCCACTCTCCCGCAGATCAACGCCTTCGCGCCACGATTCTCGCTCTCAACGACTGGATGGCCCGCGTGCAGCAACCCGGTGGTGGATGGGGTTACCCTCACCCGTCAACGGCCGGTCTCGGTTGGAATATTGAGTATGTGCACGGCCTGCTTCTGGCCTACGAGATATCCCCCAAGGCGGAGTATCTGGACGCAGCAGCCCGCAATCTGCGGCCAATCGTGCAACTCTGCGAACTGCATGGCTGGCCTGCGTCCGGAATCAACCCATGGGAGGACGCCGCGAAGATAAGCCCGGCTCAGCGGCAACAGCGCTACCGGCTGGCGACGGACCGTGACACTATGCGCGACTACACGGAGGGCCGAATCAGGTTCGGCCAGACTCCAGACAACGCGGTTCACTTTCAAGTCGTCCTGCGCGACTACCTCATGCATCGCGATGAGACTTCGTTGTTCGAACGCGATGAGATGATGAAGAAGATCGTTCGCTTGCCGGCAACGCTCCCGTAGGGCTTCACCCGGAGAGAAACCACCCACGAGTGCCTTCGCGGCGATTCCGGCATTGTCGAGTCGGCAGAGTGATCCTCTACGCCTCAAAAACAGCTGACCGCGCTGGTGATCAAATGTCCCGCCGGAACTACCGGGGTTGCCACTGCCGGATGTTTGCGAACACCCGAATCCGGTCGCCCGCGCCCAGCTTCTTGTACAGCTGTTGAGTCCACTCGTAGGCGGCCGGGACTTTGCCGATAAAGGTGATCGGCCGGGGATAGAGCAACGCCAGATTCTGGGGCAGGTCGCCGATACGCAGAATGCCCAGGAACTCCGGCGTCTGCGGGTTGGTGTGGCTCTCCGGCGGATTGACGAGGATGACCTCGGCAACCTTTGGGTCGAGGATGGCCCCATAGATGGCCAGCGGCGCCGTGACACCCTGCCCGAACAACGTCACCGGCCCGGTCGCGGCATCGCGCCGCATCACGGCGATGCCCGCCAGCAGGTCGCACACCTGACGTTCTGGAAGCGTTTGCCCCAAGAGCGGGTACACACGCTTGAGCGTCCACAGATAGCCGGGACCGACCGAGGTGACGCCTGTGTTGCGGACTTCCACGCCGGCAGTGGCAAACTCTTGAGAAACGCCGGGACGCGAAGAACCACCACCGGTGAACGTGCTGCGGGCCTCGGGTTGCACCGCGAAGGCCACGGTGTGGGTGGGCCACGCCGCTTCCCGTTGCCGTGCGGTCTTGACGCGGAGGGTCAGCCCGTCTGTGGTATCAAACACAAAAGTACCAAAGGTGGTTCCACCCTTGTCCCCACCGTCCGCGCGACAGTCTCGAACCCGCGGGTCTTGCTCGCGCGGAATGCAACGGAAGGTGAGTTCCCGCAATTTCTTGAGCGCGGCCTTCTGGTGGACTCGCCACTCGGCTTCGTTGGCCACCTGCGGCGGTTCCGCCCCTTTGACCAACAAGGTATCGATCCGCCGCATCTGGTCGTTCTTCGGGAGTTTACCGTCAAAGACGAGCAGGTTCTTCTCCGGTTCCACGAAGTCGGTGACGTCATCCTCGACGGGAGTCGAAACGCCTTTGAGATGCTTGTTGAACCAGGTGAAGATGGCCTGTCGCAGTTTGGGCGTGTAGCCGTGAGGCGTGAGGTCCTCGACCAGGTCAAAGGTCCCGGGTGTTCCCAGAACCGCATATTGGTGCCGGATGCGATGGGCGACGTCGCGATACCCATAAGGCCGCCAGAGCACGTCCTCGCTGCCGGAAGCGATCAAGAACGCCCGCGGCGCAATCAGCGCGCCGATATCAGGCCAGCACCAGCGGTAATAGTTGATCCAGAACGCGCAGTCGCAGTGGCCGTCGGTGGCGCGATCCAGAACCACATGCTCGATACTTCCGCTCTGGCAGACAGGGACCACGACCTTGACCCGCTCGTCGGCCGCTCCCAAACACCAGGAGATCACACCGCCGCCGCTGAGGCCCGTCACACCCATCCGTTCCTTGTCCACGTCGGATCGAGTCTCCAGATAGTCCAACGCCCGCATGGCGTTCCACACTTCGGTGCCCGCCGGTGTGTAGCCCCGGCTCGGCCAATCCCAGCGTTCCTCACGGTACGTGCCGTGATGAATGCCCTGCGACTCGCCCAACTGGATCGGGTCCAGCACAAGCGCCACGTATCCATGCTGGCCGAACCAACGGGGGTTGGCTTGGTAGGGCGCATTCACTTTCCCCTTGGAATGACCGCACAAGTAAAGCACCGCAGGCAGCCGCCCGGTGACTTTCGCCGGACGATACAGGTTCCCGATCACGTATGCGCCGGGCATGCATTGGAAATGGACCTTCTCGACCACGTAGTCTCCGCGCTCCAGCACGCCGGTCACGGTTGCCTTGAGCGGCATGCGTTCGGGCATGGGCGAAAGTCCCAGCATCTCGTGCCACATTTGGCGTCGTTGGTTAAGCGTCGCCTTCCACTGTGCCGGCGGCAAGGGCAAGGCAAGCGAAGCGCTGGACACTTGCCGGGCTTGTTGGCAGGTACTGTCGTAGATCGTCATTTCCGAACCTATCGATAACCCCGTGAAGGCACTCCCGCAACAGAACAAACACGTCGTGACTGCAATCTGAATTCGTGACATTGGAGTCGCTCCTTGAACTCAAGCGATGGCTTTCGCCTGACACGTCCAATAATATACTTCTGCGGCGTTTGCCAGAGCAAGCCTTTGCCCCAGCGAACAGAACGCGACCACAAACGGGTTGCTCCTCCCACACCAGTCCACTTGACTAATCCGGCACGAGTCGCAAAGATGCGCTGCCTTTTTTGGAGCTATCGTCAGGAATAACAAGGATACCAATATGAGAAGACTCGTGATGTTGCTGGCGTGGGTTGTGATGTCGATGGGCGCGCGGGCTGACGTGCGACTGCCTTTGATGTTCAGCGATAACATGGTGGTGCAGCGAGAAACCACCGCCACGTTCTGGGGCTGGGCGAGTCCGGGCGAGAAGATCTCAGTGGCGGCATCGTGGGGCGAGAACGCCTCAACCACGGCGACGGCCGATGGCGAGTGGAAACTGAAACTGAAAACCCCTGCGGCGGGCGGCCCTTTCACGATCACCATCAAAGGCAGCAATACGATTGAGCTGAAGAACGTTCTCTCCGGCGAGGTCTGGCTCTGCTCCGGCCAGTCGAACATGGGCATGACCGTCAACAGCGTCTCGAACGCACAGGCTGAGATCGCGGCGGCAGATCATCCGCAGATTCGCCTGTTGAGCGTAAAACTCGTGACAGCCAACGAACCGCAGAAGGAATGCCAGGGAACGCCGTGGGCGCCATGCAGTCCGAAGAATGTCGGATCGTTCACGGCAGCGGGCTATTTTTTCGGCCGCAAGCTCCATCAAGACCTGAAGGTGCCGATCGGACTGATCAACTCCTCCTGGGGCGGCACGTGCATCGAGGCATGGACTTCCTGGGACGTGCAAAAGGACGATCCGGCGATGCAGGCCTTGCGCAAGAACTGGGACGAGCGCGACAAGACCTACACGCCCGAAGAAGCGAAGAAGCAGTTCGAAGCCGAAAAGAAGGCATTGGACGCATGGAACGCTGGCGACAAGAAGACGAAAGCGCCCCCGCGTCCGCGCCTGCGTCCCCAGCCGCGCAAGGATCAGAACTACCCGGCAAACCTGTTCAACGCGATGATCAATCCGCTGGTTCCGTTCGCCCTCCGCGGCGCGATTTGGTATCAGGGCGAAGGCAACGCCGGGCGCGGCAAGGAATACCGCGTCCAGCTCGAACGCATGATCGTCAACTGGCGCACGCTTTGGGGCTGTGAATTCCCGTTCTACTTCGTGCAGCTGCCGAACTTCATGGCGCCATGGCAGAACCCGGTCGAGGATGGCGGCTGGCCGCAAATCCGCGAGTCGTTTGCGAAGACCGCCAAAGAGGTGTCGAACACCGGCATGGCCATCACCATCGATATCGGCGAGGAAAACGACATTCATCCCAAGAACAAGCAGGACGTTGGCGACCGCCTGGGTCGCGTTGCGCTCCACAAGACCTACGGCATGAAGGGCTTTGCCTGGAACGGACCGGTGGCGGAGTCGTGCAAGTTCGCCGGCGGCAAGGCCGTGATCCTGTTCAATACCGGCGGCGCGCCGCTCGCGATCAAAGGCGGCGGCAAGATTGTCGGATTTGCCCTGACGGGCGAGGACGGCAAGACCGTTGCAGCCGATGCCGCCATCGAAGGCAAGGACACGGTCGTCGTCAGTTCGCCAAAAGTGGCCGAGCCGGTCGTGGTGCACTACGCGTGGGCCAACAACCCCGTCGGCGTCAACCTCGCGAATGCGGAGGGACTGCCTGCTTCGCCGTTCCGCTTTGGCGAGATGCCGAAGTTCGAAGTCTTCTCGAAATTCCTTCCCGACGAAGCCAAGGCTTACAAGCTGGTCTATGCCTTCGACCCGCTCGCGGGCAAGTTGGCCGATGGCGGCACGCGTTTCGTTTATGACACCGACAACTCGGCCAAGGTGAAGGGCCCGTTCAAGAAGGTGGCCTACTTCCTCGCGTTGCGGGACGCGGCGGGGACCGTTTCCTACGCGTTCGTCGCCATGGACCCGTTCACGAGCGACGTGGCCCAGATCGGCGTGCCGACCGTCGCGAGCGGCGCCCGTTTCCAGCAAAAGGTCACCGGCGCCATCGTGAAGACGAACGCCAAGGGCGTGACCGCCGGCGAGTTCGCCGAGGGCTGCAACATCGAGTTCTATCCGTGCAATTACGGCCCGCAGAACGCGGCCAAGATTCCGGGCGCGGAGGATGGCGTGTTCGATTTCGGCGACGGCATGGCTCCGAAGAACGCAACCGGCTACGGTGCGATGCAAGTCCACAACTGGCAGGGCAAACACTCGATCATCTGCTTCAACCGATTCGGTGGCGGCCATACATGCGACGTTGGCCTCGGCAACTCTGAAGGCAAAACGCGCGACTGGACCTTCACCTCCAGCGGCAAGAACTACAGTCAGGGTGAATTCCTGATCCTCGTGCTGCCGTAGCCGGAACTGAGCGCGCCTCTAACCGTCGTCCACATCCGCAGTTGCGCGGGCAGGAATCGTACAGACGCGACTGTGAGTTGTTGCGAGACCGGGCACGACGTGTCTGCCAAGCGAGCGCCTGTGGGCTCGCGAGACTCGGGTAGTTCCTCGACGAATCTACACCCCCCCCAAAAGAAAGTGGTACGCCTGGCTGGGATCGAACCAGCGACCCGAGGTTTAGAAAACGACTCAAATTGGAAAAGTGAATATTTTAGGAATTCGTAATCGTAATATTGTTTTCGGATCGAGGTGTGGTTAATGGTTTTACCCGTCCGAAAATTTTTATGCGTTCACTGTGATTTGATTATAAATCACCACAAGGGCGGGAAGAGGGCGGGAGGTGTCGGACAGTTGTAGGAATTCCACCAATTAAAAACCATCCATCACCACCCTCGGTGAACACCTTTCCATCAATTTAACGATGTGGCGGTGGGGATGGTTTTCTATGCACCTTGATTTTGGGAAGTGAAGGAGCAAACAGGTCGTGAACCGTCAATCCGTAAACCAAGGCGAGTTTTTCGATGATGACGAGCGAAACGTTCGGACGACGACCAGCTTCGATGCTCTGGTAATAAATCGTTGAGATTCCAGCGAGTTCAGCAACCCCGTCTTGCGTGAATCCATTTCGTTTTCGGAGAATCCGAAGACGAATTCGCAAGAATTTGGACGTTGGCGATTCTGTTGGCACTCGAACAGAATCCAACAATTATTTTGCTGTTGACACTTACTACAGTATGCGTATTGCATGGCAACGAGGATGCAAAACCACAATCTCAACAAACGCCGTTCACAGTCAGTGTCTTGAAGGAGAAGCAACAATGGCAACCGAACAAAATCCAACAACAACGCAAAACAAAGACAACAAGTTCGTGTGGTATAAGAAATGGTGGGTTTGGTTAATCATTGTGATTGCTGCCGGCAATGCGCTAGACAAGGACAAGGAAAAGTCCTCCTCAACGTCTCAAAACCAACCCGCCGAGACACAAAAAGCTGCTGATCCCGTTCTGATTAAAGAGCTTCAAACATGGCTTTCATCAAGCTCATGGAAATGTGTGGATGCAGATGGTGGGTCAGCCGCTGGGATGATGAAAGGAGCCAAGTTTGAGTTCAGCCCAACGCGTATCCGTATTCAAGGAGACGGAGTAGAAGTTGCTCATGATTACAGCATTGTCTCGATTCGTAATTCCGGTGGCGCAGGTGGCTGCGTGATGTTCGCCACACTAAAACTGGGCAACGGAAATGAAGAATCGTTGATGAAATTGGAGCCGGATAGCGGTTTTGAATTTGCGGGCATGTCGTGGGGCAAAGGCGAATGCACAATGAAACTTGCGCGAAATCAAGGCGGAACATCACAACCAACTTCCGGCGATAAGACATCTTCCGCATCAACGACGGAAGAAAAGAATCCAGAGAGCTATGCCGACAGCATTTGCTTTCGCGTTAAACAAGTGATGGCGAGAGGAACCGCAGCGTCAGCCCCCACCAGAGGTTCCACTCGAATATCTTTCGGTTCTCGAACAGGCGACACAGTTCCCTTCACCGTAGTATTTACGCCGGAAGGTATGGACGCTTCGGACTCGATAACGTTCGTAGGAACAATGCGCAAAAATGGTGTGGATTGGAAATGGGAACTCAGGCCTCGGTGATTCAACGAATCACAACAATCGCACAATTTGATTTCCCGTTCCGACCCTCTCCCCCTTGCGGTTGAAGGTTGTGTTTTGGGATTGGTGATACGACCCCAAAAGCTCTCCTCGGTTGTTGAACATGTAGAGTCGATTACCGCTCTGCTTCGTCCAGCCAATCAACTGTCCCTTGCGGTCACGGAGGTAGGTATTCATGGTCAAACCCTCTGGTTTATGCGGCTTTCATCAGTCTGTGGATGTGGGTTGGGGTGAACTGACAACCACGGTTGGTCTTGATGCCACGGAGATTCAAACAATTAGCGACCTCGGCGAGTGTTTTAAGGCCGGTCTTGGCCATGGTTTCCGCGATGATTTCACGGAGTTGTGAATTTCGTTTTTGGGCAAGTTCTTGCCGAGCTTGAATAGCTTTTGTAATCGTTTCCTTGTAGCGAGGATTTCCAAGCCGGACACCACGGCGTTTTGCTGCGTCCAGAGCAGCCTTCGTGCGTTGACTGATTAGGGTTCTCTCGTGCTCGGCTACGGCAACCAAAATATGGATGACAAAAGTCGTCGCGTGGGGATTGTCTGCTGCGACAAAATTGACTTTGGATTGCTGAAGAGTGGTGATGAAGAAAAGGTTCCTTGAAAGCCGGTCCAATTTTGCGACCAGCAACGTGTATCCGTGCTCCTTGCACAGTTGGATGGCTTCCAGCAGAACTGGTCGGTCGGATTTCTTGCCGGATTCGATTTCCGTGAACTCTTTGACCACCTCACCACCAGAGGAATGAAGGTAACGGTTGACCGCTTCAGTTTGCGCATCAAGACCAAGGCCGCTTTCACCTTGCCTTGCTGTGCTGACACGCCGGTAAACAACAAATTTAGGTTTCATGACCATCTGGATACCGGCTTCCTGAGGCAGGTCAACCGCGTATTTACGTAATGAAACGAACGTTTCATCCTGAAAACAGCCTCCCAAGGACTTGCCACGACCACAAACCATACCTAAACCTATTGTTAGAATTGTTTAACGTGTCATGTAAACACATGTAACGACGGGATAGGGGTAAGGATACCCCCCTACCGTCAAAAACGTATGGTGTGACGTTTAATCGAATCCGTAGGGGGCTATAGGCGATGGTCTAACCACATCATCCACCGAGGAAGGGGGAACCTTTTTTAGAGCGTTCCAGATGGAGTGGCCAAAAAGCGGCAGCCTCTAAAGGGTCGAACAATGCGAATACAGCAGACGATGTTGCTGTCGGCAGCGCGAAAAGCGTATCCGTAAAAATCAGCCCCCTGTGTAAAAGCAGCATCGTTGGGGAATTGCTGAAAACCGTTTTTCATGTTCAGAAGTCAAAGAACTGTTTTTGCGTCGCCAACTCGCTTTGAAGTTCTTTCCTCAATTCCATCCACAGATTGCCGAGCAGATTTTCGCCTTCCCAAAATCCATACTGCTTTCGCATGCCCCAAGGGTCATTCGGGTTGTTTCGCCCAGACACATCTTCGATGATGAATTTGTCGCCAGTTTCCAACAATCGGTCCCGAAGTTGCGGATGGTCCTTCAGCTTTAACCGCAAACACAAACGCATATTCTCCACATCTTCTTCGCTACCGCGATTGACGATGCGTTGTTCTTCGTTCGCTGTGGAAATGTGTTTTGCGTCTATCGCTTTCTCTGCTTTGCGAATGTCCTCACGGATGGACGATCCTTTCGGAAAGCGTAGTGCTTGAAAAAGATGCTCGGTGGAGGGCCAAACCAAACCATCGTGTTTCACTCCACACGTCCACATGTTGCCAAGCCAACCGTGTTTTCCTGAAACCTTTGTGAAGGTGATGATGTTTCGGCTGTCCTTGATTTTCATGGTTACGGTTGTTCCGTGACCACGATACAGCGCTCACAGATGCTTGTTCAACGACTTCTTGTGACGAAGGTGGTCCCGCAGTTTTTTGATTCGTTCCTGTTCCTTGCGAACAGTGTTGCGACAAGACTCGATTTTCTTCTGCGAAGCGGCAACCCGTTCATCATCCAAGGATTCATCCAACACCATCATTCCTTGGTTCAAAAGTCTGTCGATGCTGCCTGCTATGTATTCCAAGGCTTTGAGGAGCTTGTCATATTCATCGGGCGTTAATGGTGTTTCTGAATTGTTCACGCCGATAAATATGATGGGACATTCTGAAACGCTGTTTATTTAGGTGATGACATGTTTTTTATATGCCTTGGCGAACTTTCTTCTATCGTCTTCTTTTTGTTTCGCTCTGTTCAACACGTTTTTGAACAGCTTTTTTCTCTCCTTGTTTTCAGCGTACCCTTGTTCCAGTTCGGCTTCTGAATATCTGTTGTTATAATCCTCCAACAACTGGTTCCACTCTGGGTCGTTTATAATAAGTGGGTTATACACCCACATATGATGGGAGAATGGGAAAGAAAGAAAACATTTGGCAGTAATGGTCACCCGGTATTGTGTCAGATTATAAAAAGCATTTGAAACCGCAACTGCTACGCTCTTGGCCAGTTCTGGTTTACACAAGAACCCATCGTGCATCGGCACATACCATATGCCGTGTTCCATACAAAACTTTCCAAGTTCATCCACCATAATCGAGGCTTCGAGGTTCTGTAGATGCAAGGCCATGTCAGACCGATTCAAAACGGTGTCCGTCAGAATGGGAAGATGTTTTTTGTAAAACTGGTAGACGTAGTTGTTTTTGGAATACTTGTGATTGTGGTTTGGGTCATTTACGAAGGAGGCCCAAGTGTCTTTGCAACCCTGCCGCGTGTCCTTGATGGAACCACAAACGCGAATCGCATCGTAAATATCGCGTTGTAGAAATGTGACGTAGGTTTTCCGCTCGGTGTCATCCGTGACAAGGTTTAACAGCAACACGGGATGACAGCTTTTGATATCGTATTCGCATTCCAACGGTTCCTCTGTGCTTCTCCAAATCAAATTGGCTCTGCCCTCCTTCGGCATTTCAACGACCGAGTGGAAAAGTCTCCTACATTTTTTACCACGGCGAACATTGAAGTTCTCAAAGAACACGTTTATCGCGCTGGCGTGACAGGCTGAATCCGTTTCGGGATCGTGGGTTTCTTTCAACGCCTTGGCAGAGGACAAGCATTTCAAATTATTATGGATGAACTGTATCCACGGCTCGGCTGGTGGAAGAACACTCCTATCCTTGGAACCTTTGGCTCGTTCAGCGTTGAACTGCCTAATCATCATGCCGGAATCCATCGCCACTTTGGGGATTCCGTATGTTTTGGTTTCCCCGACAGAGAAGGCTGAAGGAGAAATGTAGTGGTCGTTCCTGTCGAGTTCGCCCCAGCTTTTCAGCAGCCGGACATACTTGTTGTAACGGGGGCCAATCTTGTCCTTGAAGTATTTGGCTCCGATGTACGCTACATCAAATCGGCGCAATACCATCACCACCTTGTTTTGGATGTAGCAGCACCATTCCTTTTCCTCTTCGGTCAAAGAAGAGGATTCCAACTTGTCGTTCAAGGATTTGGTGATGGCAAACTTCCTAATCTTCAACCACATGCGGTCTTTGATGGCACGTTCTCGTTTGGTCATGTGTTCCTTGTGGTTGGCTACCTGATGATGTGTGGAACATGGTCATATAGTTTGATGGTCGCAGTTCCCGTTGTGGCGTCTGACCGACCGTGATAGGTGTATTTAGCAACGACTGTGTTTCTATTGATTTTTGCCTTGGCAAGGTCTTCGGGTGTGAAAACGACTTGGTCAGGATCACAGTGGTTCATGTTGGAACAACTACCTACGTCAATCACAACCTCTGAAGGGTATCCGTCTTCATCATCTCCTTCATACGAGTAGCACCACACGCAGGCCTCACAGTTCCAATCGTTTATGTCGATATAGGCAGCACGTTCAAGGCTCCTGACGATTCTGATGACCTTTTCTTGGTCAGACTTCGATTTCAGACCCTTGATGAGGTTTCCGTATTTGTTTCTGTCGGCGTTAGTAATGTTATTTTTAGTTTTCATGGTTATAAGAATATCATGAACGGATAAAAAAACAAGGCGTAACTTACTGCGCTGCAATTATTTAGGTCTGTTTTTGAAAACGGCGGATGTGAGGTGTTCCAGGAACATATGTTAACAAAACAAAACACCTCTATATAAGCAGGTCCGAGCAGAGAGCCGTGGCTGGCTATACCCCCCTGAAAAACTGACTTCACCTGTGCATTAAAACAATAAACGGGGTGGGACAGAGACCGGGGGCTCTGGAATCCGTGCATATAATAAAGGCGTGGGCCAGACGGATGGAGTCGAAACCACAGGCGGCAAGGCTGTCAGAGGGAAGGCCAGTCAAAGGCACAAGTTCGTTTTCATCAGGGACAATCTCCAGTGAGAGCGCGTGAGACCGGCGCAGCAGGCTAATCGCAGGAGGAGTGCGCGTTGGAGATTTTCCCGTGGAACTAGACACCGGAGACTGTGTAAACTCATTGTGTGACCGATATTTTTTCTCGGAAGAAGCGTTCGGAGATAATGCGCAACATTCGACCGACGGGAAACCGCACGACCGAACTGCGGATGGTGAAATTGTTTCGCCACAACGGTATCACAGGATGGCGACGACACGCAGCATTGCCGGGCCGACCGGACTTTATTTTCCGTGAGCAGAAACTGGCTTTGTTTCTGGACGGGTGTTTTTGGCACGGGTGTCCGGTTTGTTATCGAAGTCCGAAGTCAAACCGCGCCTTCTGGTGTGAAAGACTGAAGACCAACCAAACCCGTGACCGTCGGGTGACTCGTGAACTCCGACAGGCAGGTTGGACTGTGCTCAGGATTTGGGAGTGCCGGATGCGGAAGCCGCTGGCTGTTGTGGCACGGATTCAGACTGCGCTTCGATTTTAGGTGCGCGAGGAATCCGGTAGGTCGCGTTCCGCCCTCTGATGATGATGGCTTCGGTCGTCCAAGCAAGCTGCAATTCTTCTGGCCCCCTGTCTTCGTGTTTGGCCATTTCCGTGAGCGGCGGTTTGATATAACGTTCGAGAAAGGTCGCCATCGTCTTTCCCGCTTTCGTTTCCATGTGTGACCACGCATCAGGGCCAATGTAACACTTGCCATCGTTCTTCTTGAATGCGTCAACCAGCTTGGTGAGAAGTGGGGATGGTGTTGGGTCAAGAACGATAAGCACCGGCGTTAGCTTGGAAGCACGACATTCGGTTGGAAACGAAAGTTCCTCGGCAAAGCGACCTTGGCCACTGGCGGCGATTGTGACGCGGAGCTTGAACTCATAAGCGAGTTGATTCTCACCGTCGTAACAGTCAATCTGACGCCCATCCTTCGTGAGCGTGCCGTCCTCCTTGAGGCGTTTCACTGGTGAGTTTTTTGCGCTGACAGCTTGGCCGCCGAGGCAACTCGCCAACACCGGCTCAAATAAATAGCCGGTTTCCTGTGCCGCACGGTTATCCACATCGAAAATCCACTTTCTCCAAACCAACCATGAGGCAAGCAACTCGTCGTCCACTGCGCCAAATTCCAGTAGGCTACGCGGGCCAATTTGGTTCATGGTCGGGCGCGGCTGAGCGGAAAGAATGCGTTGATATTTCAGTCGTCGCTTGTGGAGCGCAGCGAGGTTTTCAAAATAGAGCCTGAAATCGGCCTCGTGAGTGACACACGCTGCAAGACTTTCCACAAGAGCGGAGGCGATGGGGCAGTTGTCCTGTTGTTTTTGAAACCATGCCAGGGGAATTCGGTAGTAGTCCTCATTGGGAGGCGCGGATGAAAGTTTGGGCAATATCGAGACCGTTTCCGGTATGGCCAAGTCTCGACAACACTGCGCAAGCAAGCAAAACAGTTCGTTTTCAGAGAGCGTCACGGGGTCATCGCCATTTCCAAGAATGCGAGCGGCGCTAAAGGCCCTCTTGATGTCTGTGTTGGTTGTCATGGGAGTGAGTCAGTGGTGTTCAAGCAAGATTGGTTGTTCCGTCTGTGGGGACAACAGTTCCGATAGCAAGGATTCCGTGCGGGCCAGCGCCGGACTCATGCCTTCCGAACGTGTCAGACAGAAGTGAAGTGACCGATGGCAGTTGCCGGTGTATTGCGCCTCAAATCCGTAATTCTGCACGATGTGCTCCGCAATCGTTCGTGCGAGCAAGGGGGGGATGGCGTTTGCAATTTGCCGTATGCGACTAGCCGTGTTGCCCACAAACTCAAACCAGTCAGGAAAAGTTTGCAGGCGGGCACACTCTCGAAGCGTGAGCAACCGGTCTTCCGTCGGATGCACGAATTCCCGCGTGGCGGCACTCGTGATAGTCAGACTCGGCTCGTCAGCGAGCAGTCGCTTTAGGCCAGAGGGTGCTCCTCCGCGCTTTTCAACAGGAGTTCCGTCCATGACACGCCGAAACGCACGACGACGAAATGACTCGTGTTGCAAACGCACTGGCAGGTCTTTCATTGTTTGACCGGGTTGCAAACTTCTCACCCGTTCAAGCTGAACATCCGACAGTGCTACGACGTAATGGTCTGTCACGCTTTGAGCTTCACCGCGCAGGTAGGCTTGCAGTTCGTTTCTTGGCGGCTCTCGAAATACGAGCGACTGGTTTGTCCCTTCGGTCACAGACGGGAGGTCGCCAACCGCTGTTGCAAACGTAATCTCTCCTTTGCGAAAGATGTTGCCTGAAAACTGAGTCTTCAACTCAGGGAAGGAAAAATCATAACCGAGCCTGTTTCCCACAATGAAAACGCGCTTGCGCCTCTGCGGAATGCCGTAGCCCTGAGCATAGACCTTTTCCAAATTCAGCGAGTATCCCACTTCCAGAAAAGCCGCCACTGTGTCACGAACATGAATGCCGCCGCCGTTCGTCAGAAGCCCTTCGACATTCTCCATCACAAACCACTTTGGGCGAATGCCCTTGAGCAGCCGAACGTAATGGCCCAAAAGCGAATTGCGCGGGTCGTCGTTTGCTTTCACGCCCGCGCTGCTGAAACCTTGACACGGAGGGCCGCCCAGCAGCATGTCAAGGTCGCCGGGATTTAGCTTGATGCGCTGAAGCACGATTTCGGCGGTGAGTTGCCTGATGTCTGCCGCTTCACATAAAGTCTTGGGAAAGTTGCGACGGTAGGAGTTCACTGCGTCGGCATCAACGTCCGTCGCGAACCGAATGTCGAAACCAGCTTGGCCGAAGCCGAGGGAACATCCGCCAGCACCCGCGAACAGGCTTATGGCAGTTGGCCTGAACGCGGTTGCGCAAGAGCAGTTGTCTATGCAATCAATCACACCGCCACACAGTTTATCAGTTCTGCCGAATTGCGCAAACCTCACGTCAATCAATTTCCGCCCACGTTAAGGCGGTTTGTCCACGTAGAGGTGGTATCACTTTCGGTATCACGTCGCTGCGAAGAATTCTTCGGCCTTTGGATTCGTTGGAACGAGGCTCCAAAATGTGGCGGTGTCCACCTTGTTTGGATGACGCAGATAGTGTTTGCCGATGATGCTTTCCGTGTTGCCCATCAATTCCGCCAATTTGGCACGGTTGTTGTGTTTGGACAGCCAAAAGGTGGCGTAGGTGTGGCGAAGGACATCCGGCGTCCATCGAGTGATGGTCTTGGAGACCTCGTTGCGAAACGCGGCTATGCGACGTTTCATGTTCGCCGGTATCAGGTCTTGAGTTTTGTCGAGACCCTCCAACCACTGCTTGAGATTTTTGGGAATCTCCACTCGGCGACCTCTCTTGGTCTTGGTGATGTCCGCCGTGATGACGATGGAGTCGTGGTCAAATTCGATTTCATTCCATGACAGGCGCTCGGCTTCGGCTGGACGAAGACCAGCAAACAGGCAACTCGTGATGAATCCGACGAGCGGACGATGAGTGTCTGATTGGACGAGTTCCAGCAATTGTTGACACTGCGCCACCGTCAGGAACGTGGGCTCTTTCGGTGGAACGGTGATTTGGATGTTGTCGGCCGGATTTTTGTCGGTGTATTCCTTCCTGATACACCAGTTGAAGAACTGACGGAGGTAGTTCACGTAGTTTCTGCGAGTCTGCTGGTTGAGGGGTGTTCCATCCTCTTTGGTGAGCGAGTCCTCGACCGCTTCGAGGTCTTTGAGCGTAACGGTTCCAACCCTGAAGTTGGCAAAGTGCTTGGCAAACTGATTGGCGTGTTTGCGGATACCACTGATGGTCTGTTGTCGCAGTTTCTTCTTGGAGTCTGTGGATTTGTCCTCGAACCATTTCAACGCCAACTCTGAAATCAGCGGGCTGTTGCTGGTTTCGGCCTTTTTCTGGCCGTTTTCAACGAACAGTTTCACGGCGTCGGCGATGGAGTCGCCGCCATGTTCCTTGACCTGAGCCGTCCAGTGGTTCAGACGGTCATCCGACAACTGTTGAGATTGGCTGCTCGTTGAGGCAATCCCATGTTGCCTGACCTGCTCGGCAATTTGCCTCGCCAAATCCAAGGCTTCGCGTTTTTTGGAACGGGTGAATTTGGGTTGCCCCTGCCAGTGGACGGAACGGCAATCCACCTCATAGTAGGTGTTCCCCTTCTTAACAATTTTCCGGACCTTCGGGAACTCGATTCTCAGCAATTTGTTGTTCGACATGGACTGGTCCGGTAACGGATTCGGGGGCAAAAACAAGATCGTTTTGTCGGAAAGTTGTAGGAAAAACAACAATTAGATTTTGGAGGTCGCCAAACGGAATGACATAAACCGTTCGGCGACCCCTCGTTAAAATGGTACGCCTGGCTGGGATCGAACCAGCGACCCGAGGTTTAGAAAACCTCTGCTCTATCCAACTGAGCTACAGGCGCACAAGCACTTACGACGGCGTCAGAGAACACTGTGGGGACACTGGCCTCCAAAACGCCAATCGCTCGCCGCTTCTGTTCCGGTGCAAGGTGGGCGTAGCGCATCGTCATCTTGATTTCCTTGTGACCCGCAAGTTCCTGCACGGTTCGTATATCTACACCAGCCGCCATCAAACGCGAGACGAAAGTGTGACGCAACGTGTGGAACACCACGTCCCTGCCCAATCCGGCTTTGTCACGCGCCTTCCAGAAGGCTTTATCGTAGCGGGCGGTGACCTGACCTTGATAAGTGTCAGCTCGCACAGGCAAGCCAACCTTCGCACACTGATTCTGAAGTGCCGCCACGCGTTGTTTTTCGGCCTGCAGGATATTGGCATAAGACTGCACCGGGCCAAAACCGAAGATAGCTGCATATTCCGCGCGCGCGGCTTATTCGCCTTCTGGTCCGGCAAGCGCGGTAATCAGGGCGGTGTTTGACGTCAGTGCCTGGCAGAGGACGAAATGATCCACACGTAATCGATGCGACATGTACCAGTTAAGGGCTGGCCGGTGGCCAGATCCAGGCGCAATTGGCGCAGGCGAGAGGGGCTGGCTGAGTTGTTGGCGAGCTTCACTGTGTACGTTCGGCATTGAGAATCGTTGGGAACGACGCTAAAGGTCTGCGTTTTGGCGCTGGCCCAATTCGGCACGGAGTCGGTCATGTATCGGACGCGCATTTCGGTAGCGGGCGTGTGGTTCTGGAGTCGGAACACGAGTGTTTTTTGGCCACTGAGGGCGAGGTCCAGATGGTCGGGCGAAAGAAGGTGGGCATCGGAACTGGAGTCGATGGCTACGGTGTAGTAACCACCAGCCACGAGTTTCACGGGATGCGAGGTTGTCGACCAGAGCGGGGCGGGCCATTGTTGAACTCGTGTGCCGGGATTGATTTCAGTCCAGCCTTCCTTGTCGAGGTTTTTGTTAAATTCCCATGCTGCCGCCACCGACGTGTCGGACGGAAGAATGTGAACCGTCACGCGGGCGCTGGTCCGAAGCTGGCCGTCGTCGGCCACCAGACGCAGGATGTAGTCGCCCGGCTGGTGGAACGTGGCTGGCGTGGTGGCCGCGTGGGCATCACTGAAAGTGACAGAGCCGGGACCTTCCAGCAGTTCCCAAACGACCGACAGCGGCCGGCCGGCGGGCAAGCCGTCATCGCTGACGTGGCCGGCCAGCGACACGCGGCGTCGGTTGGTGCGAATGTCGGAGCCGGCGTCAACCACGGGCGGGCGATTGTAAGGCATCGCCCGGTTGATGTCGGCCACGTTCTCATAGGCTGTGTTGTTCTCCAGTGTCCAGGAGGTCATTTGCGGGGCCTCGTTGACGAAGAACTCGATGCCGGGTAGCAGAACGTAGCCGTTGCCCCGGACCGTGCCGCTACTGCAACAAACCGACGGATTACGGGCTTTGCCCCAGACGTAGATCTCGGCCGGACCCAGCTTGTGGGCCGTGTTGTTCTGGATGAACCGCGAATTGCGGATTTCGATGTTGGTGGTTTGCGGTGAGCGCAAACCGAGGACTTCGATGGCCGCCCCGGCGTTGTTTTGGAAGGTGCAGTGGTCGATGAGACAGCCGTTGCCGCGGTTCTCGAAGTCGATGCCTCCTTCGTCGTGACTGCCCGAATCTGGCTGGTTGAGGAAATAACAGTTGCGGATGATCAGGCCCTGGGGATCGCCGAGCATGATGCCCATTGTACCGGCGCTGGCGTGCCAGCCCGAGGCGTCGAAGACGCTGTCGCGGAGCACTGCCCGGTGCACATCGACCAGGAACGGATGAGGTGAGGTGTTGTGGGCGTAATTGTCGTGGCAGAAGACGCGCTCCACCAGCACGTCGCTGCCGCGGACGAAGTAGCCCGACGAGCATTGGAACATCTCGCAATCGCGCAGTACTAGGTCGCGGGCCGGGGCACCGGCGATGGCGATGCCGGGCGAATTGTGCACGGCATCGCCCGTGGCGCCGCGGCGGCCGAGCCATTCAGGAATGCCGTGGGCGTTGAAGCGGTACAGGCCTTCGATGTGATGGGCAATGCAATCCTCAATGACCAAGCCGCGGTGGCCGCTTTGTGAGTAATTAACGATCAAGCCCTTGCCGGCGTAGCACATGACCAAGCTGCGAATGCGGAGGAAGTCCGGATTGCGAACCAGGGCGCAACGGTCGTCGATGTCCCAGTTGCGGCGGATGATGGGGCGAGCACCGGTACCATAGGCGCCGATTTCGGCCCAGTTGTCGGCCGTGCCACGGGCGGCGACGTCGAGTTCCTGATTGAATACGCTGCCGCGGCGGAGCAGGAGGCGCTCGCCCGGCCCGAGGACCCGACCCTTGACGTTTGTGAAATCCTTCCAAGCTGTCTCGGGCGATGTGCCGGATCGAGCGTTATCACCGGCGAGACTATCGATGTAATAGGTCGTGGCCTTCGACTTGCCGGTCGGGGCCGATGATAAATGCTGCGAGATTGAGGGAGGCAGGCCGTCTTCGCTGGGGAAGAAGACCAGTTGATGTCGGGCGATCTGCGGCGGGGCACCTGCTGCGGTGAGCTGGATCTCGGCCACGCCGATGACCGGTGCGCTGGATTGGACAGCCCACTCAATTGTCTTCTCAGACCCCATGGGCATGCAGCCCAACTCATGGACTGCGGGCCCTAGCAAGTGAATGCTGGTGGGCAGCTTGATCTTGACGTCAACCGACTGGCTGTCCATGCCAATGTTGTGGATGGTTGTCGTCATCTTCTCCGTCCGGCCGACCAGGAGGATTGCATGTTCTTGCCGGGCGTCACGGACCCGGAACGTCGGCAGCCGCGGGTTTTCTATCTTCAGGTTGTCGATCAGTCCACCCAGACCGCCAATGACCAATGGGTTGTTCGTGCCTTTGGCCAGGCCCGAGCGGAGAGAATGTGCGCGCTGACCGTTGACGTCCAGCGTCAGGGACGAGCCGTCCCACTGGGCCGTCAGGCGGTACCAACGGCCAGCCTCGACTCGCACGTCCGACGAGACACGCGGTTCCCAACTGCCGAGATGGATAAAGAAGGCAAAACAGCCTCCTTCCTTGGCCGGGTTGAGGCGGAGTTGATACTCGCCGTTCTTGATGGCCAGACACCGGCCCTCAGACGGCACCTTGTCAAAATAGACTGAGCAATCGAGCCGGAAACCGGGGGCAAGCTGCAATTGCGGATCGCTGGCCACCTGAACAGCACACGATCCAGATTGAAGGGCCTGTCCACCAGCGACCGCGACGAACTTGATCTCCTTTCCCGACAGATCGTGCGCATGGCCAGATGAATCGCGGAGGTTACCTTCAAAGAGCCACTGTGCAACACCGGCCGACGGAGCTGTCGGGTTCTCGATTCGCAGCTCGTCCAGCACGCCCTCAAACGGTCCCAGCTCCAGCGGTTCGCCCGAAGGCGGCGGCACGCCCGCACGGCGGACACTGGTCCGCTGGCCGTCAACGTCGAGCCATATCTCCTTGCCGTCCCAGCCGGCGGCGACGTGATACCACACGCCGACTTTGACTGGCATGGCCGAACGGACTCGCGGCTCCAAGCCGTTGATGTCCAGGAAAAATGCAAAATGCCCACCCTCGCACGGCGGATCAACGCGAAGCAGATAGGCTCGCGGCTTGGCCAACAATGTTTTCCAACTCGGGCCGATCGAATCGAGTTTCACCCAGCACTCGATCCGTAGTCCGGGCGCCGGGCGCAGTTCGGGGCTGTCGGGCACAACGACCGGCTTGTGGTCGCAACGAAGCCCCCGGTCTGCGTGTCCAGGTTCAAACGAGATATCTGTGGCGAAGGCGTCATTGCCGCGACCGGAGCGGTCGGTCAGATTGCCGTCGAAGTTCCAGATGCCAACAGCCGGCCGCTCCTGGGCCGAAACCGGTAGTAGACCAGCGGACAGGACGACAACGAGAACAGATGTGATTACCGTGGTTTTTTTCATTGTAAGGAATTGGCATCCGGCTGTGAGCCGGAACCAAGGAGAGGGCCTGTGACTACGACAAAGATCACAACATAGTGGATGGCGGATTGCTCAAAGTTGCAAACCACTCGGCTGGCTTCAGTGATTTCATTGTTTGGTTGCGTGCTGAAACTATATGCAACGCATTACCTCTATACGCAAGTTCACCGGTATGAACAAGTGGGTTGTCAGGCGTTTTGGCGGCAGAGATGTCCGAGAGAGAACTGCCAAACCATGGATGGTATCTTTACAACAGAAGGTCAAAAGCGGTATTAAGTGGAATATGAAGAACCTCTTTCTGCTTCTCGTAACAATCACTGCAGGAATCGCAACAGCGGGGGACTTTCCGGCCTTTTCCAAACCTCGGGCAATCACGTCCGGTCCCAAGGACCACCTCTTCGCGAGCTATTATGCCATCAACGCCTGGAGCGCGGATGGCCGTTACGCCACGGTGCTGGAGACTGACGTGAAGGGCCGTCTGGCGACCGAGGATGACGTTGCGACGCTCGGGGTGGTGGATACGCGGGACAGCAACCGCTTCCTTCCGCTGACCGACACGCGCTGCTGGAATTTCCAGGAAGCGACCATGGCGCATTGGCTGGGCACAGCACCGCAGACGCAGTTCATTTTCAATGACCGGGTGGACGGCAAATTCGTATCCGTGATCTTCGACATGACAACGAAGACACGGCGAGTTGTGCCCTATCCAGTGAGCGCCGTGACCGCGGATGGCAAGTGGGCAGTAAGCATCAACTACGCGCGACTGCGCCTGACGCGTCCCGATTACGGGTACGGCGGCAATGGCCAGGATGCCCGCGTCAATGTCACCTGGCCGACGGACGACGGGCTGTGGCTCGTGAATCTCGATACCGGTGAGGGGAAGCTGATCGTGCCGATCGCCTCCGTGCGGGACAGGATGCCGCAGGTCAAAGACCCGAAGGCGCTGGCCTACTTCTGCCATACCGTGTTCAGCCGCGACGGTTCCAAGATCTTCTGGCTCGCGCGGAGCGTGGAGAATCTGTCCGGTCAAAAAGTAGTGCGCAAGTGGGAAACCACCGCTTTCACCTGCAACCGCGACGGCAGCAATGTACGGCGCTGTTTCCCGGATGGATGGGGTGGCTCGCACTTTAACTGGCTGGATGGCGAGAGGTTGATGGTGACCTCCAAGTACAACGACACGGTGTACAGCCATGTGCTCTTCACGGTCGGAAAATCCGACTACACACGTGTGGGTCGCGGGTTGCTGGATTTCGACGGGCACGGCGTCTTCTCCAACGACGGTCAATGGATGGCGACCGACACCTATCCGGACAGGTTGAGTGAACGCAAGCTGATGGTTCTCCGGATGTCGGATCAGGCCATCCTGCCGCTGGGCACCTATTTCGTGCCGGAGATTTACCGCGAAACGTATTCCCGCTGCGACTTGCATCCGCGCTGGCGGCCCGATGGCAAGATGCTGGGGTTCAACTCGGTGCACAAGGGTTCGCGGCAGGTTTACGTGATCGACGTCGGCAACCCTCAACGCTGAACGCGGGGCCTTCAGCATTGCGCCACGGGGCCTAGGGGTCTTGTGTGGCCCGGCCACCCTGCGCGAGCACTGCGCAGAAATACTGTGTTTTTGTTTTACGAATTGCGGAAACCGCGCGTGCTTGTATGATGCGCGACAACAAAGAGATTCAATCGTCCAAACCATCCGGAGGAGCCATGCATACAACACCGCCAGTACTTTGCGTCCCATCACTCGGGAAACTCATGGGACTGACAACTTGCCTGAGGCAATCGCGATTCCTGGCAACCCTTCTTGGCGTGGCCATTTTGTGTCCTCCTGTTTCTGCAGCAGAGAAACGGGCGTCTCAAGGTCCAGATGTCGGGAGCGTCGTCGAACTCGGCAGCGCGGAGTTTGAGTCAACAGCTCAAGTCCCGGCCGCGGCGGGTGGGAATGTCTACATGCACGTGCGCATCACGCTCAAAACGAGCCAGGACGTGGTTAAGAAGATCAACGAAGGAATCGCGTCGGGGCGGTATCGTTCACCCTTCCGAAATAACAAGGAGTTCATGGACGTGGCCTTCGGTTCGAGGCCGGGGGCGTTCGAGATTGAGTTCCTGGGCTTGAACAAGGAATCGCGCTTTTACTACTTCTTCGAGGAACAACTGAAGAAAGTGAAGACCGATCCCGCCATCCCCGGCGACTTGAGCCGAAGAACGAACGATCTGGCAAAGAAAGTGAAGTCCCTGCTTTACCAAACGATCAAACCGAACAACTTTGAAGGCTCCAAGATCGTCTATGAACAGAGTTTGAAGGGTGGATGCATCGCCTTCTTCGGCTCAACAAAACTTGGGAATCAACTCGTCGGGAAGGTGATATTCACCGACCAAGAGGAGCCGATCTACGAAGCCATGAGGAGGGTGTTGAACGAAGAGGATTCAAGCCGGCGCGTGCCTGTCATTGAAAAGGGCGACTTTGATGACATCATCAAGTCGGCCCAGAAGAAGAAGATCCTCATATCGAAGGATTAGAGGCGATTCCTGCCTCGTTGTGTGCAGGCAACCGCCACATGGCGGGCATTCGATGGGTTCGAATGTATCGACTGTCGGCAATCTGTCTTCTTCAACCCCATCGATTGCTTGGCGGGGCGATGCACCGGAAGAGGAGCGGGCAAGACAGATATTGAGAAGAAATCCCAAGAGATCTCTTTCCTTCGAACGCCGTAGTCCCTGCCGTCCGTGCGGGTTTGTTGATACCAAGGATTTCCTGCCGTGGAAGCCGCCAAAGCGTAGACTCGATCAGCAATAGGTATAGTGCTTGCGGTGCTATCAAGACTGATTTCGGCGGCGGAAGCGCCGCCGCGAACCTGCCAGTGCGGCCAGACCCAGCGCCATCAACACTCCCGTCGAGGGCTCAGGCACAAACACAATCTGTCCACCGTCCGACAGGAACACGTTCGCCAGCCCGTAGCTGTCCTTGTTGGCTTCGTTGATCGTCTCGCCAGCCATCCCAGTCAGCCGCTTCGTCCCGTTCCCATCTTCGTAGATGAACTCCACTCCCACGTAGATCGTCAATTGGCTCAGCTTCAACGTCGCCCCATTGAAGAGGTGCAGCACATCCACATACAAACACTCGTTCGTTCCCAGCCCGCCACCGTTGTTGATGTTGTTCACGAACTCAATGTGGTTGGTGATGTTCAACGTCCCCAACGCCATGTTCTGGTTGAACCCGCCAAAGTTCACGCCCTTGTTCGTACTCGCCACTTCAAACGTGTTCGTGATCGTCGACATCGTGTTCCCAAACACGATCGTCCCGTATCGCATGTTGAAGTTGTTCGTGTCCGTGCTCCCGTTCCCGAAGTCTCCTCTCACCACCAGCGTTTCGTTGGTGTGCGCCATCGTGATGCTGCCAGTGCTCCCCATCACCAATGTCCCCGTGATAATCGCCGTCGACGGACTCCCCGACGACACGAAGGACAGGGTTCCGTTGTTGGTCAGTCCCGCGTTGAACAGCGACCGCCCGCCGTTGGAGGCCCGCAGCACGCCGCCCGCATTGTTGGTCACCACGCTGTTGAAGCTTAGCACGCTGCCCGCGTTGTAGGCGCCCATCACCCCACCGTTGTTGTTCACGGCTGACAGGTTGAAGCTCAGCGTCC
>CAZGGF010000056.1:0-3786 GCA_964524715.1 uncultured Verrucomicrobiota bacterium
CGGGAGTGTCCTGGCAGCCGATGCACCCAAAGCTGGCAAGCAAGGCAAGACCGCCGCCAAGGCGCCGCCCGGACCCAAGCCGACGCTGGCCGACATGGAACTGGTACTGATCACGCTCTTCGCCCTCAGCCCGCTGGAAAAAGTTTTCCCTGATACGCCCGTGCCGCCACAACCGGCGCAGAGCGTTGTCCTCCGGTGTGCGCGCAACGAAACCGAGTGCGCGCAAGTTGCCGTCCGCAGCGCACAGGCGCTCACGGGCGCGACGGTGCGCGTCGGACCATTGAAGCACGCGGGCGGCTACATCCTGCCGGCTGGGGCGGTGCGCTGGAATTTCGTCGGTTCGATTCCGCTGAAGAAGAATACGCAGTGCGAGAACGCGGCCGCGCTGGCCCGCAAAGCGCCGTGCGACATGCCCGACGTGTTGCTGGCAGAGAGGACGCGCAACATCCCGGCCAACAGCACGCAGGCCATCTACCTCACTGTTTCCGTGCCGAAGGACGCGCCCGACGGCCGCTATACGGGCACGGTCACAGTCGTCGCTGGTGGCAAGGAATCATCGCTGCCAGTTGAGTTGAATGTCTGGCCTTTCGCGTTGCCCGACGAGCGCCATCTGTTTGTGACCAACTGGATCAATCACGGCGCGATCGCCAAGGCGCACAAGGTCAAGCCGTGGTCGGACGCGTTCTTCGCCATCTACGGCAAGTATCTCGATAACATGCATGAACACCGGCAGAACATCGCCTGGGTGCCGTGGTCGCTGATCAATGTGACGGAGAAAGACGGCGGGCGGCTGAGCTTCGATTACGCGCTGTTCGACCGCTACATCGAAGAACTGCACAAGCACGGTGTCGCTGACCGCATCGAGATCATGTTTGTCGGCCATTTCAAGGACGGTTGGAGCGGCAAAGAGATTGCGTTGACGCGGCTTGAAGTGAAGGACGCAAAGACGGGCCAGCGCAAGAAGCTGGAGTTCGACCAAGGCCTCGCGCTGCTGCTGCGCGACCTGGAGCAGCATCTGGCACAAAAAGGCTGGCTCTATAAGGCCATGATCCACATCGCCGACGAATCCTCACAGTACAACATTCTCTCGTGGCGCGAGCAGTCCCGCCGCGTCCACAAGGCCGCGCCGCGGCTCGATCGCATTGACGCGATCGAGGCGTCGGACTTCGGCGATGACCTCGAAGTCTGGGTGCCGAAACTCTCGCACTTGAAGAACTGGCTGCCGCAATACCGAGCCGAGCAGCGCGCCGGCAAGGAGATGTGGTTCTACATCTGCTGCCACCCGACCGGCGGTTATTATCCGAATCGCTTCCTTGACTACCAACTCGGCATGGTGCGGCTTATCCACTGGCTCAACGCCGCCTACGACCTCGCGGGCTATCTGCATTGGGGCTGGTGCGCGTGGAAGAGCGACGATCCTTTTGGCACGCCGCCGGACACACTGCCGCCGGGCGACACGCACACGGTCTATCCCGGCCCTGACGGCCCGTTGAACTCGCTTCGCTGGGAAGCGCAACGCGACAGCCTTGAGGACTTCGAGTATCTCTGGCTGCTCACGCAACGGATGAAGAATGTGAAGCAGAAGCTCGGCAAGGCTGCCGCGGAATTTGATCCCGCCGCTCGCAGCAAGGACTTCTGCCGGCGGCTGGTCCGCGACTTCGCCGACGTGACGAGCGATCCGCGCGAGATCGAAGAAACCCGGCGCGCGCTCGCCGCCGAGATCGTCGCCGCGCCGCAGGAACCGCTGGTGATGTGGACGACGCGTCCTGCGGAATGGAGCGAATTGGTGCCCGGGCCGATAACCGTCGAAGTCCACGGTGTCGTCCAGCCCGGCACGACGATCAAAGGCCTGAATGTGGTCATTGAACCAAGCGGACGTTTCCGGGGTGTCACGCATTTGTCGGCCAAGCACTCGAAGATCGAGCTGACCTTTTCCCGCGATGGCGCAACCAAGACACTCGTACGGCAGTTCCGCGTGCGCGCGACGCCCACAAGAGCATCGGCAAAATAACCAACCAAAAACCTCTGCCCGATCACCATAGCCATGAAAACACTCGCAACGATTCTGTGGACGCTCGCGTCGTGCACTGCCGTCGCTTTGTCGGCGGATGGCGGCACGGTGTTCAACCTGAACTTCGAGAACGGAACGGACGTGCGCCAGTATCCGGAACTGTCGTCCAAGGATGTCGAGGTGGGCATTGTCGCTCCAGGCGCTGGCGGCAGCGGCCACGCGTTGCGGATGCGCAACCTCAAGCCGGACCGCTACACGCAAATCACCATCAAGCACTCATTTCCGTTGCAGAAGAACCTCGTGCTGTCGTTCGACCATCGCGAGGAGGTCGAGGCAGGCGGGGAAGCGGCTTATGTCGGCGTGCTCTTCTACGACACCGCCGGCAAGTCATGGTTCCGCAGCGACCGATTCGGGCCGGAATGGAAACACAACGAGATCGTGCTGGGTGAGATGCGCAGTTCCAAAGGCGGCGTGCTCACTCTTGGGAAGATGATGGAGCACATCAATTTCTATGGCCGCGCCAAGGGCAACACGAAGGCCGTCATGACCGTGTGGCTGGACAACATCACGCTTCGCGTGCAGGCGCCGTCATCGCGCCTGAGCGACGAGGTGCGCACCTCGACGTCGAATCCACCGCTGTTCAACTGGCCGCGCGGCCAGCACCAGTCCAAGCTCCAGTACTCGACCGATCCGGCATTCCCTGAGGCGAAGACCATAACCGTCGCCGTGACACAGAATTTCCACACTCCGTCGCAGCCGCTCGCGCCGGGGCTTTGGTATTGGCGCGTCTGGACATCGTCGAGTTTAAGTGAAGGTTGGTCGGAAACACGCCGGGTGAACATCGTGCCGGAAGCGCACCGTTTCATTACCGAGCCGGTGCCGGTAGCAAAGATCGCCAGCGCGCCGCGCCCGCGCGTGATTGACCTCGATGCAGCGCGCAAGGAACTGGCCGGCAGGAATCACGCTGCGCTCGTGAAGTCGGCGGAAAAAATCCATCGCAGCGGCGTGCCCGCCGACCCGCCGCGTTACGCGCCGGGCAACCCCGACTGGCCGACGTGGATTGATTGGTATGGCAAGGTCGCAGGCGGCATCACCGGCAGGACTGGAAGAAAGCTCCAACAGATCGCGCAACTCGCTGCGCTGACGCGCGACCCACAGGTCATCACGTGGACCAAGGAGATGGCGTTCGCCGCCGCCGCATGGAACCCGAAGGGCGGCAGCGCGATGGAGGTCGGCGACATCGGCGCACAGCATCTGCTGCGCGGCTTGAACTGGTGCTACGATGCGCTCCACGACGGTCTCTCCGACACCGAACGTGCGAAATTGCGGGCTGTCATCGTCGAGCGCGCGGAGCAGTTTTGGACGCGGTTGAATCCGTTCCGCAGCAACGAGGCCAACAACCACGCATGGCTCCAGACGCTCGCACTGGCCGAAGCCGGTTTCGTTCTCATCGGCGAACACGACGAGGCCGCTGCGTGGGCCGAGTATTCGCGGCAGCTTTATCTCGGCCGGTTTCTCTGCTGCCTCGGCTACCAGGGCGACAACAACGAAGGCATTGGTTACTGGGGTTACGGACTTCTGTTCGTGATTGATTACGGCGACCTGATGCGGCACGTCTGCGGCATCGACCTCTTCAAACACCCGTGGCTGAATCAGACGGCGCGGTTCCCGATGTATTGCGCGCCGCCGGGCGCGTGGGCTGTGTCGTTTGCCGACACCGCCAAGCCCAACCACAGCGTCAAAGGCCCCGCCGAACAGCGGCAGGTACGCGATCT
>CAZGGF010000057.1:0-12974 GCA_964524715.1 uncultured Verrucomicrobiota bacterium
GCCGTCATAGCCGAAAGACTTCGCTTTCTGGCAGAGGACATCGAAGGTGAGGTCGGCCCACTGGCCGGCGCAAAGTGTGACAGGTCTAGCCATAGAAATATTCTCCGTTGGTTGTTTGAACGAGCGCGCACTTGATAGCGAAAGCGCGCGGCGCGGGCAAGAAAATTAGCAGTGCGGATAACGCGCCTACGACGGCTTCCAGTGGCAACAACGCACCACGGCACTAGTGCGTCATCTGGAGGAACTTCCAGAGCAGGAAGAGGAAGCAGCCGAGCGCCCCGACGGCCAGCACCAGGATGACGAGCTGGATGGTGCGGCTGGACTTGTCCACCTTCTTTTTGAAAGGTGAAACGTTTTGGAAGATGGTGCTTGGCCGCGTGGGAGTCTGCTTGAGATCCACGCCCGCCTTGACCGGCGGTAACGGCTTGCTGCTGGGACGCTTGCCCTCGCTGTCGTAGCGGCACTCCATGCCGCCGAATTTCACCACCTCGCCGCCTGCGAGCTTGCGCGGCTCTCCGGGCGGGAGCGGCTCATTGTTGACCTTGGTGCCGTTGGTGGAACCGATGTCGCGCAGCACATAACTTCCGCTGTCCACGACCAGCTCCGCGTGGTGACTGGAAACCGAATCATCAGCAATCTGGACCGCGTTGTCGGCTGCGCGGCCTACCGTCACCGTGTCACCGGAAAGCGGAAACTCGTTAACTGGCTTTCCCTGAATGAGAAGGACAAGCTTAGGCATGATAGTTGTCTCGCGTTGCTGCGAAAACTACGCCGTCGCCGCGCTGCTCGGCAAGCCAAAACATCAGCACCTGCCGGCAAAGCCGGTTCACGCGGCGCTGGTCTTGAGCCTGTTCAGTGTCTTCAACACTGGATTGGCGCCGCGACCGAAGTAATCGTGCAGTTTTTCGTATTCTGCGTAAAGTTGATTGTAAATCTCGTGTGAGGCCTTGTGTGGCCGGTAATAGTCAGGGCGCACATGCGCCATGTGCCGCGCCGCATCCTGGAGCGTGGGATAGCCGCCTGCGGTCTTGCCGGCGGCCACGGCGCCATGCATGGCCGCGCCATGCGCCGAGACGAGGACCGATTCGGCCACGTGAACCGGTTTGCCAGTGGCATCGCTGATGATTTGCAGCAACAGCTTGTTCTGCTCCGGTAACCCGCCACAGGCCACCAGGTCATGGACCTCCAATCCGGCCTTGGTGAAGGTCTCGACAATCTTGCGGACACCGAACGCCGTTGCTTCAATAAGCGCACGATAGACATCGTGCCGCTCCGTTTTCGTCGTCAAACCGAGCAGCATTCCGCTGAGGTTGGGGTCCATCAACACGCAGTGATTACCACTCCACCAGTCCATTCCTAGAATGCCGCACTGGCCCGGTTTCAATGCTGCCGCGCGCTCTTCCATCAACCGATGCACGGTGATCCTCCGTCGCTCTGCTTCGAGGCGGATTTCCGACGGCAGCGCCTCGCAGAACCACCCGAGCAATTCACCGCCCGAAGTCTGGCCCGCTTCGTAACCCCACATGCCAGGCACGATGCCGTCTTCGACGCAGCCACCGATGCCCTCGATATCGCGCCGTTCTTTGGCCAGCAGCACGTGGCAAATGCGCGGACCTGTCACCATGCAAAGCCGGCCCGGTTCGATCACCCCGCAAGCCGGCACGGCCGCATGGGCGTCCACGATACCCACAGCCACCGGCGTGCCTTCCTTCAACCCCGTCAACGCCGCACCTTTGCGGCTGAGGCCGCCGGCGTTGGTGCCAATCTCGTAGACCTCCAGGCTGCCGAGTTTCTCGTCGAGCACATGCTCCAGCTTCGGATGAAGGGCCTTGAAGAAATCGAACTGCGGATAGCCGCCCTTGTCCTTGAGCCACATCGCCTTGTAGCCGGCTGCGCTGTTGTTACGGCGTGAATGGCCTACCAACTGCCACACAATCCAGTCGCTGGCCTCGATGAACTCGTCGGCCGCATCATAAATCTCCGGCGCTTTCTCAACAATCTCGAGCAATTTGGAAAAGAACCAGCCGGCTGAGTAACGTCCATTGTAGCGCTTGAGAAACTCTTCCTGGCGCTGGAGTGCGATCTGATTGATGCGATCGGCCTGCGGTTGCGCAGCGCGGTGGCTCCAGAGCTTCACCCACGCGTGCGGGTTGGAGCGCCATTGCGGCATGAGGCAGAGAGGTGTGCCGTCGGATTCCACCGGCAGCAATGTGCTGGCGGTAAAACAGGTGCCGATGCCGATGATGTTTTCCGGGCGCACACCGGCGCGTTGCATCACCGCCGGTACGGCAGTCTTCAACACATCGAGATAGTCCTTGGGGTCCTGTAATGCGAAATGCGGAGGCAAATTGACCGTTCCCGCGCCGTTTGGCAGCCTCCGGGTGATGACGCCGCTGGCGTAGTGGTGGACCGCGCTGGCCACTTCCTTGCCGTCGGCGACGCGCACCAGCAACGCGCGTCCACTCAATGTGCCGAAATCCAATCCAAGAACGTATTTGGTGTTCATCGTTATTTACTACGGACTGAATTATAGACCGTGAACCGCAGGGGACAAGAGCGGATTGCGATACGGGGAAGAAAACTTCGGACCTGGATTTCAGGCCCGGCGATATCCCAAAGGTTCAACTCCAGGTTCCGAAAAATGAGGCGCGGGATCGGGGGCACCGGCTGGGACGGAATCTGGAGTGGTTCCCGGGTGCGGAACTTCCCCGGCACATTGGCGGACTCAATAATGCTCAAATACCATTTTTTGATGCGCGAAATCGAACGTCGTCTTGAACTGACGCATCAACTTGTTGCCGAAGACGCCGCAGATACTGTCCGGGACGGTGTGACCGCTGACCTTCATGAACTGCAACCGCCCAATCTTCACCACGTTGACCACGAAGGGGGAGCCGACATACGAACCGCCCACGCCGGAGATCCATCGCCGATTAGTTGGCGGCGCTGACACATCGAACAACTCCAGATCATGTGCCACTTTCATCGGCACCATTATCTCGTCGTCCGAACCCGTGTCGAGCATCAGACCCAACGTCGATTTCTTCTTTGCCTTGTTGATTTCGGCGCTAACCACGAGTTTGCCGTAAACCATGGTGAACGGAACCATATCGGCCAGTTTACGCTCGTTGGGCTTGTAGTCGCCGACGCGGCCGAGCGTCAACTGCCGCCGCTTCCAGTCGAATGTCACCCACCGGAACCGGCTCAGTGTGGTTATTCCGATGATGCCGTTGTCCACCGTCTCGCCACGGAACATGCCCAGGCCGTATTGCCGGTATTGCTCGGTCAATACGACCACCACCGAGTTATGAACCTCGATGCCGCCGAGCTGCATCTTCGACAGCCCCCCGGGGAAAACAGCCTGCTCGCCGCCCACACCGCGCACCGTTGCGGTCTGGTTGCCGGTGTCGAACAACGGCAGCTTCAGCTTGTCCACCAATGACGGCGAGAGCACATCGGAAGCCGCTCCCGTGTCCACCAGCATCGGCACGCGCAACTTGCCGTTCAACACCACGTCCACCATGGCGTGCGTATCGCCCCGATTCATGGCGTCTGTCATCGGCAGCGTCGTCGTCTCCGCGCCGTCCACCCACGAATGCGCCATGAAGCTGATCGCACTATCGCCAACCTTCATCGCGCTGAAGCCGACGATCTCCGGCTGCACCCGCTGCGCCCGCATTTGCTCGACGCTGGTGGGCGGCAGCCGTTCCGAGCGCGCATCCTGCAACCCCGAGCAACCACAAAGCGACAACAGCGCGATCGGCGCTGAACAAACGACGAGAAGGCGAAGAACCGGGGAACCCAGCGGACGGCTGGCGTTCTTCACTTCCCTGCCCTGTCTCGTCGCGCCCGGCACCGGCTAGACCTCCTTTACGCGCTCCGGTTTGCCGGTTTCCAGCGAGCGGCTTGCAGCCAGCACCACCGCAAGACTCTTGGCTGCGTCCGCATACGTCGATCGGACCAGCGCCGGATTTTTCTCCCGCACCGCCTGCAGGAATCGCTCGATTTCTGTGACGTAGTAATCCTTCGAGAGGCTGGCGTTCTTCGCTTCACCCTTGATGGTGCCCTCGGCTTTGCCAGCGGCAAAGTCCAGTGACGCGCGGCTGTCGGTGGTGCGCAACTCCAATTGGCACGTCCAACCCTTCTGAACCCACGAGTGGTAATGACAACCCACTGCGCCGTTGGCGAGCCGGTAAGCCAGTGTGACCGTCTCCGGCACCGTCAGCGTCTCGCTCCGGGGCGTCAGTTGATTCGAACCGAACGCGTGTATCTCTACAATCTCCCCTGCGACGAGACGGATGATGTCCACCAGATTGATGGCCTGGTCCAACAGCGGCCCGCCGCCCTGATCCGCCAGCTTGCGCCATCCCAGTGAATCTGGCTCGAACAACAAACCGCACGCCATCTGGGACACTGCGCTTGTGACCGCCTGTCCCTCGAACCACCGTTTAAACTCCTCCACCATTTCCGCATACCGGTACATGAAGCCTACCGAATGCACCACGCCCGACTTTGTCACCGCCTCGGCAATCTTGCCTGCCGTCTTCAGGTCCGCCGCCGGTGGCTTCTCGCAAAAGAACGGGAGGCCTTTTCGGCAACACAACTTGATCAGTTCCTCGCGCGCGAACGGCGGGGTGCAGATGAACATCACGTCGATCGGCTCCGCCTTCAACATCAGCGAAGCATCCTCGTAAGCAGCGCCACCATAAGTCGCGCACGCTGCGCTTGCCTTGGCGCGATCCGTGTCACACACCGCCGCAACCGGTTTCTCGCCGAGCAAGCCTACAAGTGTCTTGAGATGGCGCTGGGCCATGCCGCCCGCGCCGACAAAAGCAATTCGCAAATCCGCCATATGTCCTTTCGTTGGAAACTCAACCTACTTACCAGACGCGTCCGCCGAGGTCACGCGAATCTTCCAAAACGGCCGCCCGCCTTCCGTCTGAGTTGACTTGGCGGGCTCGCGAACCTAAAACGACAGCGTGATTCAGACTGTCATTCTGATCCATGGCGGCTTGTTCTTGCCGATCCGTGGCGCGGAGACGCTGGCGTGGACGCAGGGGCTCTGCGACATTGGGACTCTGAGCTGGCTCAAGAGAACCCGGGTAAAGATCACGTGAACAAGGCTTTAAACTTCAAACCTCAGATTTCAGGATTTGGACAGCCATGTCCAAGAGGACGGGCGTTTGAGCCGCGAGGCTTGGAGCTTTCCCCGAGTCTGGAGTCCGGAGTCTGGAGGTTTCTCCTGCTCTTGGCGGCAACGGTTGTCTCTTGTCTGTTTTGCGGCGCTGCGGAACCCACGTTACCAGCTGATTGTCAGGGTTTTGACGAGGCTGCGGGCGTGTGGCGCAACGCGCCCTGCCGTGCGGGCATGCCACTGGGCGGCATGGGTTGTGGCAAGGTTGAGTTGCTGCCGTCGGGATGGTTCGGGCGGTTTACCATCAATCACAACTGGGATTTACCACTGTGGGAGGAGCCGTTCGTGCCATCGCGTGGAACATTTCTCGCCATCAATGCCAGTGACGGTGTGCGGCGCGTGACACGCTGGCTGCGGCGTGGCTGGCCGGAGAGCGAACTGGCAGGCGCGGAACAGGTGCGGTGCGTGGAGTTTCGCGGCACGTTTCCCTTCGCTGAAGTGGTATTCGTGGACGAGAGCCTGCCCGTACGGGCGAGCCTGCGCGCATGGTCGCCATTGATACCCCACAACACAAAGGACTCCAGCCTGCCGGTGGCGTTCTTTGAGGTGACGCTGGAGAATCCGCTTGCCCGATCGCTGGAGGTGAGTGTGCTGATGTCTCTGGAGAATTTCATGGGCATCGGCGGCGTGCGCGTCCACGAGGGAAAACAGCGATGGTACTTTGCCGATGGCAGCTCACAGTTGCCGACGGTGGTCAGTGGCAGCATGCTGCAGGGGTTGAAGTTCCGCAGCCCGCGCCAGTTTGAGGGGATCGGCAGGAACGTTGCGGGCGAATACCTGTTGCTGACCGACGGTCCGACAACCGATCTCGGCTGGGACGCGCTCGGGGATGGCCGGACGCTGGTGGAGGACTTCCGGCTCGATGGTGAGTTGAAGGGGTTGAGCGTGACGGCGCGCGAGGACAAGATTCGGCCGGCGGGCGCACTCAGCCGCAAGATCCGGCTGCCGGCTGGATCGAAACAGACAATCCATTTCATCATGGTGTGGTGGATGCCCGACCACGTCACGCTCGACGGAAAGAACCACGGCCATTTCTATAAGCGCGAATTCCAGAATGAGGAGAAACTGGCGGCGTATGCATTCGATCAACGTGAACGGCTGGCGCGCGAGACTGACGCATGGGTCCGGCTGGTGCGTGAGTCGAACCTGCCCGCATGGATGAAATCGCTCGCGTTGAATTCCGCCGCGACAGCGTTCAACAACACGCTGTTGACGCGCGAGGGTGAGTTTGCCATGCAGGAGAATCCAGGCAGCGGCGAAGGCGCGCTCGGCGCGCTGGAAAAACGCTGGGGATCGGGCGTGTTCTGGCGGACGTTCTTTCCGGACCTGGATCGTCGCGAACTGGAGTTGTTCCGTGCTTGCCAGCAGCCTGGCGGCGAAATGCCGCGACTCTGCGGCAACGCTTATCGCGGTATCGGCAACCCGAACGTTTGGCAGGGAATCACGGGAGCGCCAGAACCGGCCTGCGTCTATGTCTCCGAAGTGCTCGCGCACTATCGTGCCACCGGCGACCGGAAGTTTCTCGACGCGGCGTGGCCCGGCGTAAAGCAGGCGATGGCTTGGTTGCGCCAGACAAAGACTTCACCGAGCTTTGGTGCGACGGCGATCCGGGCGGCGATGGCCATGGCGCGCATGGAGGGAGAGACGGAACTTGTCCGTGATTACGAGAACGCGCTTGCCAATCAACACTCCACAAAGAGCCTGGATGTTCCGCTTGACCATGGTTCTGATAAGGCGGCAGGGGCGGAAACGATTGCAGATCAGATGCAGCCACGGGTTTCGGAAAATGCGCAGCGGACCTATGAGGCCGTGTATCGTTACAATAAAAGCCCCTGGGGATTGCCCTCCCGTGTGGATATGACATTCGCCAATCCGCCGACGAGTTGCGAGTCTGACATGGGTGCGTTGGCGGCATGGATGTTGTTGCCGGCGGTGACCGGTGCGGCAATCGACGTGCCCGGACAGCGGTTGACGCTGTCGCCGCGATTGCCCGTGGGGATGAAGAAGCTGCACGCGCCGGTTTTTTGCGCGCGCTTCTGGGCGTGGCTCGATTACAGCGCGGAGGAATTCCGGTTGAAAATTGTCCAACACTTTGGTGAGCCGTTGGAGTTGCGGGAACTGGCGCCGGATACAGGCGCTGCTGCGATCAAGCTGCCGGAACCGTTTGCCGCGCGAACCGGAGCGTCGCTGGATTTGTCGCCGTGGCGCGAGCAGTTGTGCAAACCGAATCATGAATTTCCAATGACCGACCCGAAAGTCCTGCGCTGGGGGCGCGAGGGAGCGGACACATTGTTGTGGAGCGCGACAGCGAGCAGTGACGAAATGTTTCCGTCAAGTGACGCGTTCGATGGCTATCGCGAGACACGCTGGCAGACTGTCACGCATGGGCGGACGTCGGATTGGTTCCTGCTGGATCTTCGGCGTGTCCAGCAACCCAAGCGCATTGAGATGGAGACGACACCGGGCGCGCTGTTGCGCGTGGAGTTTTCGACAGATGGCAATCGTTGGCAGCCACTGTCGACTGTGTCACCTGCAGGTACGGACGGTGTTTGGGGGATGGACTGGACATCTGGACCGGTGCGGTTCTTGAAATTTGTGCCTTCCCGGGACATGGATCAGCCATGGCAGATTCTGGAATTGCGAGTGAAATAGGCGGGAAAATCGGCGAATTCTAACAATTTTGACATTTAGGTGAAATTGTATTGACGCTACTACCGGTAGTGGTATGATGGCCCAACAGCCCCAAAATGCTGTGGTTGTTGACAAGTTATTCACTGTTTGGTGGTGAACAAATTTAGACAGGAGGGGGCCAGTGAAAACCAAGTTAATTTTAGACCTGTTTTTTTGACCAAGGAGGAGATTCGATGATCCAAGCAAAGAACGCTATTCCTGTTGTTCGGAATTCGCATTTCAAACGTATGAGTAACAAGAAGAAGACGATTCAAGGCAACGACGACGGCACGACCGGCGTTGGGTTGACTATCAAGCAAGTGTTCAGCACGGCAGGGGTTCACCCGTTCGAGGAACTGGAATGGGAGCGTCGCACTGCTGAGATCAGTGACGATGGGGGCAAAGCGATCTTCAAACAAGAGAACGTCGAGGTGCCGAAGAGCTGGTCGGTCCTCGCGACCAAGGTGGTCGTTTCAAAATACTTTTACGGCGAGATTGGCACGCCGGAACGTGAAACCTCCGTCAAGCAGCTTGTCCATCGTGTCGCGCGCACGATTGCCGACTGTGGCGTGAAGGATGGCTATTTCAAGACCCCGGAGGACGGCGAGACGTTCTACCAAGAGCTGGCTTGGCTGTGTGTGAACCAGTTCGGCTCGTTCAACTCGCCCGTATGGTTCAACGTCGGCCTCTACCACCAGTACGGCATCGGCAAGGATTCCTGCCTCGGCAACTGGCATTACAACGCCGCCATCGGCGAAGCCCAGCGCGCCTCGACGCAATACGAGTTCCCGCAAGGCAGCGCCTGCTTCATCCAGAGCGTGCGCGACACGATGGAGGACATCATGCGCTTGGCCGGAAGCGAGGCGATGTTGTTCAAGTTTGGCTCGGGCACGGGCACCGACCTTTCGCCGCTGCGCAGTTCGCGCGAGAGACTTTCCGGCGGTGGCCGACCGAGCGGGCCGCTGTCGTTTCTAAAAGTCTATGACCAGATCGCCAACGTCGTGAAGAGCGGAGGCAAGACGCGCCGCGCGGCGAAAATGAACACACTGAAGGATTGGCATCCGGACATTCTGGAGTTTATCGAGTGCAAGGCGAAGGAGGAGCGGAAAGCCTGGGCGCTCATCGAGCAGGGCTATGACGCCAATTTTAACGGCGATGCCTACGGCTCGATCATGTATCAAAATGAGAACCTCACTGTCCGCGCCAGCGACGCATTCATGCAGGCGGCGGTTGAGGACAAGGACTGGACCACGCATTGGGTGACGGACTCGAAGAAGGCTGGCCCGACCTACAAGGGCCGCGAACTGTTGCGCAAGATCGCCGAAGGCACGCACATCTGCGGCGACCCCGGAATGCAGTTCGACAGCACCATCCAGCGTTGGCACACCTGCAAGAACACCGAGCAGATCAATTCCACCAATCCGTGCAGCGAGTACGTCTTCATCGACAACACTGCCTGCAACCTCGCCTCGCTGAACCTGATGAAGTTCCGCCGCGACGACGGCACGTTTGATGTGGAGCGATTCAAGGCCGCGGTGCGCATCTTCATCATCGCGCAGGAGATCATCGTGGACAACGCGAGTTACCCAACGAAGGAGATTGCGGAGAACTCGCACATCTTCCGCACGCTGGGCCTCGGTTACGCCAATCTTGGCGCGCTGATCATGGCCGAAGGCAAGGGATACGATTCCAATGAGGGACGCGCGATGGCTGGCGCCATCACCGCCATCATGACCGGCCAGGCTTACGAAGTCAGCGCGGAGTTGGCGGCGGTGAAAGGCCCGTTCTCCGGCTACCTCGACGCGCGTTGTGCACATGTGTCAAAGCCGATCGGCAAGGACAACCGCGATTGCATGCTCGACGTGATCCGCCTGCACCGCAGTCATGTGGCGCAGATTGACGCGAGCTGCCCGAAGTACCTGCGCGATCATGCGCAGCATTGTTGGAACCGCGCGCTCACGATGGGCGAAAAGCACGGCTACCGTAATGCCCAAGTCAGCGTGCTTGCGCCGACCGGCACCATCGCCTTCATGATGGACTGCGACACCACCGGCATCGAACCGGACATCGCGCTGGTCAAGTACAAGCTGCTCGCTGGCGGCGGGATCCTCAAGATTGTCAACCGCACCGTGCCGATGGCGTTGGATGAACAGGGTTACAACGCGGATCAGGTCAAGGACATCATTGAATACATTGATCAGAACGACACCATCGAAGGTGCGCCGCATTTGAAGGAGGAGCACCTGTCTGTGTTCGACTGCGCGTTCAAGGCGCAGAAGGGCACCCGCTCGCTCCACTACATGGCCCATCTGCGTATGATGGCCGCAGCCCAGCCGTTCATCTCGGGCGCGATCTCCAAGACCGTGAACATGCCGGAGTCGGCATCGGTCGAGGACATCATGACCACCTACATCGAGGGTTGGAAACTCGGCTTGAAGGCGATTGCCATCTACCGCGACGGCTCCAAGCGCAGCGCGCCGCTCTCCACCAAGAAAGGCGGCGCCACCGGCGCCAAGAACGACAAGGACGAGGAAAGGGATGCCGTACCGAAACCCTTCCGCCGCCGTATGCCGGAAACGCGACTGGCGGTGACGCACAAGTTCGACATCGCGGGCCATGAAGGCTACCTGCATGTCGGGTTATTTGAGGACCATACGCCGGGCGAATTGTTCATCACGATGGCCAAGGAAGGCAGCACCATTGGCGGCTTGATGGACACCGTCGGCACGTTGACGAGCCTCGCGCTGCAATACGGCGTGCCCATTGATGCGTTGGTGAAGAAGTTTGCCCACCAGCGGTTTGAGCCCAGTGGTTTTACCAAGAACCCCGATATCCGCACCGCTTCCAGTATCGTGGACTACGTCTTCCGGTGGCTCGGCTGTCAGTTCATCCCGGGCTTCCGCGAAGCAACCAATCCTGGAGCCGGCCAGCAGGAATTGCCGATGAAGGAGCTGGAGGAGGCCATCAAAAAAAAAGTGAACAGGCCCGTGCCGGAACTGCCGCGCGTTGACGACGTGCCGGATTCGGTACAGGCCGTGGCTCTGGAGGCTCCGAAAGACAATGGCAAGGGACGCGTCAAGACACTGAGTGATTCCGTGTCACACTTCATGAAGGACGCGCCGACTTGTCCGAACTGCGGCCACATCGTTGTGCGCAACGGCGCGTGTTTCAAATGCCTCAACTGCGGCGAGAGCCTCGGTTGCTCCTGAGCAGGCTGAAATCCTTCCACCTCAGACAGGCGAGGCCGGGGAGAAATCTCCGGCCTCGTGCTTTTGTGCCGATAACCGAAACGACGACGGCCCGTATTTTTACCGGCTCCACTCCGGTTCTTGAGTTCAGGCAGGCGGTGTGTGTTGCCGGTTCAACACGAGCTGGCCGATGATGGCTGCGGCTTCGTCAGGAGTGACGACGTCCGTATTGATCACCATGTGGTACAGCGACGGGTCGTTGATGTCCTTGTTGAAATGGCGTTTCAGGTAGTGACTCCGGCCCAGGTCGGTTTGCTTGACGTATTCCGCCGCCTGCTGCGGGCTGAAGTTGTAATATTCCTGGCAGAATTTGATGCGTTTCTCCAGTGAGCCGACCAGCCGGACGTGGGTGGCGTTCGGGACGAAACCAATGATGACATTGGCGCCGCGGCCCACAAGGATCACGTTGCCCATGTGCGAAAGGCGAAGGATCGTCTCGCTGGTCTTCTCCACCAGCGTCCAATGAGACGGGTGCAAACCGAGCAGTTCCTCAATCGTGTCCTGCACACCCGGGTATTTGTCCTCCGGCATGAACTTGGCGACGTTCTCGGAGAGTTGATGGTCCTCCAGCACCTTTTGAACGAGCTGTTTGTCAAACACGGTCCAGGGACACGGTGCGTGCAGGTCATGTTCGCGAAGATACTGCATCACTTTTTGTGCCAGTGTGACGCCGCCTGCGCCTGCCTGGCGCGAAATCGTGACTACCGGCGGGGTTTCCTTCTCGCGGCGCGCCCAAGCGACGTTCTCAGCCCGCTTGGCCTGGCAGTCTATGTAGGATTTGCACACTTCTGTGGGGATTTTGAGTTGCATGGTTTGGTCTCCAAAACATGTTTCTTTCTCTCTCCCTGCCCAATGTTTCCACCTCTTATATACGTCTTCTGAGGCGTTTTCGCAAGTTTCAGCCGGCGATTGGCGGTTCTTGCGGGCGTGTTGCCCAAAACGCTCAATCGTCCCTTACGGGACTCTGCCATCCTCCCATCGCATTCCCGGCGTTAAAACGCCGGGCTATTGTCGCACCGTCCTTGACGGGACGATGCCGGGTTCAGCGCCTGTCCCGTAGGGACATTCGAAAATAGACCGCCAGTTTACTGGCGGGTACCGTGGCACAAGATGGGTGAGTCCCATAGGGACGATTGAATTCCCTGGGCATTGTTTGATTTTGGCAACACGCCCTTGCGAGGCCGTTGAAAAACTCGGACTGCCAGATGCAATATTGCAGGCCCGGTCCCCTGACCGGGCGATTGTCTATAATGATTTCGCCGGGTCGGGGACCCGGCCTACATCGAAATCCGCATTCCACAGTCTTTTTCAACAGCTTCTTGCGGTCAGACCCACGATTTGCGGATCAGCCACATCTTCACAAGCTGTGTCAGCCCGACGTAGCAAAGCAGCGTCAACAGCAGCAGCAGCCAATAGGTCGGCGGCAGCGGAACGAAACCCAGCGCCGCCGCTGCGGGCGAATACGGCAGCCATGCGCCAACGGCCATGATCAGCAGCGTCGTCATCGTCAGTTGCCAGCTGGCGCGGGACTGGACGAACGGAATCAGATTCGTGCGGATGATGTGGATGATGAGTGTTTGCGTCATGAGCGACTCGACAAACCAGCCGGTGTGGAACAGCGCCGCTGCGTAGGTGTCGTCAGGCGCGGCCGCCTTGCTGAAACGCTCCGCCAATTCCGCGGGCGGCGCCAGGGCAAGCTGGTCGCACTTGAACACAAACCACATCATCGCGTAGGTCGTGTAATCGAAGATCGAGCTGATCGGGCCGATGCACACGATGAACTTCGCAATCTCGCCCATGTTCCACGGCCGTGGTTTTGCGGTTTGCTGTGCGCCGACGTTGTCCGTCGGGATCGGCACCTG
>CAZGGF010000058.1:0-3973 GCA_964524715.1 uncultured Verrucomicrobiota bacterium
CCTCCAGCGATCGGATCGCGCTCGGCGCACTGCGGGCACTTGCGGAAGAAAACCTGCGGATTCCTGAGGACATCTCCATCCTCGCCTTCGACGACCAACCGTATGCGGCCTACCTCGCCACGCCCATGACGACGGTGGCGCAACCGTTCTCCGAAATGGGTGAGGTCGCTGTGAAATTGCTGTTCGATCAAATCCAGTCACCACAACGTGAACCCAAAGGCGGCATCCTGCTGCCCACCCGCCTGATTGTCAGACGTTCGGTCAGGAAAATCCAATGAATGCCTGTATAAACACCGTGAAACGCAAGCTACCGTTACTCCTTATCGCCGGCATCGTCGCCGCCCTGACGCCCACGCTCGGCTCCGAAGCACAATTCCGACGCCTGCCGGTGAAGGAATTCGTGGACAAGATGAAAGGCGCCTGGCTCGGGCAGATGATCGGCGTCGGCTGGGGCGCGCCCACCGAGTTCAAGGTCAAGGGCGAGATCATCCCCGAGGACAAAATGCCACCGTGGAAGCCGGAGATGGTCAACCAACATAATAACGATGACTGCTACGTCGAGATGACGTTCATGCGAACGCTCGAACAATACGGTTTCGACGCATCCATCCGACAGGCGGGCATTGATTTCGCCAACAGCGGCTATCCACTCTGGTGCGCCAACAAAGCCGGCCGTGAGAATCTCCGCAAAGGCATCGCCCCGCCCGACAGCGGCCACCCGAAGTTCAACGCGCATGGAGACGATATTGACTACCAGATCGAGGCCGACTTCTCCGGCATCATCGCGCCGGGACTGCCAAACCTCGCTATTGCGCTCGGCGAGAAGTTCGGTCGGCTGATGAATTACGGCGACGGTGTTTACGCCGGCCAGTTCATCGGTGGCATGTATGCCGAGGCGTATTTCCAGACCGATCCGCGGCGCTTGATCGAAGCCGGCCTCCGATGTATCCCGCCCGACAGCCAATACGCCGGCATGGTCCGCGACCTTCTCGCGTGGTCAAAGGAAAACGCCGACTGGACCAAGACCTGGCAACTCGTTGAGGAAAAATATCACAAGGATCCACGCTACAGCCACGGGTTGTCCGGCAAGCCGGGCGGCAAAGGCGACGGCAGCATTGATGTCAAACTCAACGGCGCCTACGTCCTGATGGGCCTGCTCTACGGCGCGGGCGATCCCGACAAAACGATGGTCATCTCCTGCCGGTGCGGACCGGAAAGCGACTGCAATCCCTCCAACGCCGGCGGCGTGTTTTTCGCGGCCCTGGGTGCGTCGAAAATCCCGGCGCGGTTCATCGAGAAACTCGACCTCACCCGCAAGTTCAGCTTCTCCGACTACACGCTGCCGAAAGTCTATGAAGTGAGCGAGAAGCTCGCCCGCGAAGCCGTCGTCCGCGCCGGTGGTCGCATCGAGAAAGACGCCAACGGTGAGGAAGTCTTCGTGATTCCGGTGCAGACGCCGAAGCCGGGCGCGCTGGAGCGAAGCTGGGAACCCGGCCCCGCCGCCGACGTGAAGTTCACACCGGAGGAAATGGCGAAGATCAAGATCCCGACCAAGACCGCCGAAAGCCGTTCGCGCCAAGGCAACCGTGAAGGCTCAATCACCGACGGTGACTTCAACAGCTTTGTTGTCACCTTCAACGGCAAGCCAGCGAAAGAAGACTGGTATTGCATCCCTTTGAGCAAGCCCATGAACGTGCGCCGTATCGTCTTCGCTCATGGCCAGAACTTCCACGACGGCGGCTGGTTCGACGCGAGCGCTGGCAAGCCTCGCGTGCAAGTCCAGCGCAGCAAAGGCGGCGCGTGGGAAACGGTCGGCGAGTTGAACGACTATCCCGCCACGACCGCCACCGACAACGGGAAGCTCAAGCCAAGCCAGAAGTTCACACTGCGTCTGTCAGAACCGGTGAAAGCTGTTGCCGTCCGCGTTGTCGGCGTGCCCGCCTGCGGCGACAATCCGAAGCAGGCGTTTTCGTCGTGCGCAGAGTTGCAGGCGTTCGGTGAATGATGTTCAAGTTCCGCAAAGGAGAAAATCATGGTTATCGTTGAATCGTATCCAATCGCTGTCGCAATGTGCGTCGTGACGATGTTGTGCTGGGGGTCGTGGGCCAACACGCAGAAGCACGCCAGCAAGGAATGGCGTTTCCAACTCTTCTATTGGGACTACGCCATCGGCGTGTTCCTGCTTTCGCTGATCCTCGCGTTCACGATGGGCAGCAGTGGCAGTGGCGGACGCGGCTTCTGCGCCGACCTCGCGCAGGCTGACGCCAAATGGCTCGGTTCGGCGTTTCTCGGCGGCGTCATCTTCAACCTCTCGAACATCCTGCTCGTGGCGGCGATTGACATCGCGGGCCTCGCGGTGGCATTCCCCGTCGGCGTCGGTCTCGCGCTCGTGCTCGGCGTCATCACCACCTATATCGCAAAACCCGAAGGCAACGTCCCTATGCTCGCGGCGGGCGTGGCGGCCGTGATGATCGCCATCGTGCTCGACGCGCTCGCCTACAAACGGCTCGCTTCGGCGGGCCAGAAGACGCCGGTGAAAGGTATTGTTCTCTCGGTCGTCGCAGGCGTGCTAATGGGTTGGTTCTACAGCTTCGTCGCGCAGGCAATGGGCGCGATTGATCCCGCCACGAAGGCGCTCGAAGCCGGCAAGCTCAGCCCTTACACGGCCATCGTCCTTTTCAGCGCAGGCCTGCTCGTGTCGAACTTCATCTGGAACAGCATCGTCATGGCCAAGCCGTTCAGCGGCGAGCCGGTGACCTACCGTGACTACCTCACCAAGGGCAACGCGCGCCTGCACCTCATCGGCATTCTCGGCGGCATGATCTGGAACGTCGGCATGTCCTTCAGCATCATCGCCAGCACCACTGCCGGCCCGGCGCTTTCCTATGGCCTCGGTCAGGGCGCGACGATGGTCGGCGCATTCTGGGGCGTGTTCATCTGGAAGGAATTCAAGGGCGCCCCTGCCGGCACCGGCAAGCTGCTTGGTGCAATGTTCTTGTTCTACCTGATCGGTCTCAGCGTGCTGATTGCATCGAAATTGTAATCCATCACCATGATCGAGATTCTGTCTTGGTTGGCGTTCTTGTTCGGGTCGCTTCTTTGCGTCTGCAACTTCTATTTGTCGTTTCTGAGGTACCCGTTTCATCGGCTTCGCGGCTTGCCAAGAGAATCTTATCGTTTCGTTTCGGGAATTCCGTTGATTGGTTCCGCGTTGGTCGCACTCGCAATGTGCAAGTTATACGCGTTTCCATCTGTCAGGTTCGTAGGACTGATTCTGATCGCAATTGATACGGGAGGGATTCACTGGTTCCTCGGCACAATCACTTACCAACACCTGAGAGAAAAACTGAAGCGATAGCTCTTCACGTCTGAAAGGAACATCTATGTCTGGTCACTCCATCGTTGTCGTCGGCAGTTCCAACACTGACATGATCATCCAACTCGACCGCATCCCGCGGCCGGGTGAAACCATCCTCGGCGGCGAATTTGTCACCGCCGCCGGCGGCAAGGGAGCCAACCAAGCCGTTGGCGCAGCCCGCGCAGGTGGCGACGTTACGTTCGTTGCGCGCGTGGGCCAGGACATGTTCGGCGATCAAGCCATCGCGGGTTTCAAGCGCGACGGCATCTGCGTAAAGCATGTCTTTCGCGACAAAGCCGCGCCGTCAGGTGTCGCGCTCATCTTCGTCGCCAAAGGCGGTGAGAACAGCATTGCTGTCGCGGGCGGCGCAAATGCGAAACTCGCGCCTGTTGATGTGAAGAAAGCCGCAGCGGCCATTCGTTCCGCTGCCGTCCTCGTCATGCAACTGGAAACACCGCTGGAGACTGTTCAAGCCGCTGCTGAAATTGCTGCAAAGGCTGGCGTGCCGGTCATCCTCAATCCAGCCCCGGCCCGTCCCCTGCCCGACTCGTTGCTGAAATTCGTATCCATCCTCACGCCCAACGAAACGGAAGCCGAACTGCTCACCGGCATCAA
>CAZGGF010000059.1:0-4553 GCA_964524715.1 uncultured Verrucomicrobiota bacterium
GCAGCACCCATGCCGCGGCGATAGCCCTCCCGAATCAGGCTGCAAAGCGCGCGGGGGCTGCGGCTGAAGACGCTCACGAAACGAGCCACCCAACCGCCATGGGCGGCATGCCTGATCATATTATTGTGCGCTACACGCTGCTGGTTCATCGGCAAAAGGGTGTTGTCCCGAATCATTCCCGTCCATCCGGCGCGTGGCAACCCTTTTCCCACACAGCAGCGGGATCCCCCCTACCCCGGCGCGATGCTGCGGACCGCTTCTGACCGCAATTTCTCCATTGCGTTACGCCGGTTTTCGCGGCTTAATCCCGCGCTTGATTTGCCGGTCATTTCGCCCGTGGGAATGAGCCCGGCATCCAGAGAACAGTCAGGAACGAAAAGTCATGTCACATATATTGCATGGTAACGTTGTAATCGGGCAGTCGGGTGGTCCGACCGCCGTCATCAATCAGTCGCTCGTCGGTGTCGTTGAAGCGTTGCGCGGCAAGCCGGGTATCGAGAAGATCCTTGGTTGCGTTCACGGCGTCTCCGGCATCGTCAAAGACCACTACGTCGAGCTGCAGAATCTCTCGCAGGCAAAGCTGGAGCGCATTGCCAACACGCCTTCGTCAGCGCTCGGCTCCAGCCGCGACAAGCCCGATGCGGAATACTGCAAGCGCATCTTCGCGTCGTTCGAGAAGCAGAACATCCGTTACTTCTTCTATATCGGTGGCAACGACAGCTCCGACACCTGCCGCATCGTCAACGAGATGGCCCGCGAACACCACTACGAGCTGAGGGCGTTCCACGTGCCGAAGACCATCGATAACGACCTCCAGCACAACGACCACACGCCCGGCTTCGGCTCGGCGGCGCGGTTCGTGGCGTGCGCGTTCATCGGCGACAACCTCGATAACCTCGCGTTGCCCGGGGTGAAGATCAACGTCATCATGGGCCGCCACGCGGGCTTCCTCACCGCCGCCTCCATGCTGGGCAGGCGCAGTGAAGCCGACGGGCCGCACCTCGTCTATGTGCCTGAGGTCGTGTTCCACGTTGACAAGTTTCTTGCCGACGTGGATGCGGCGTACAAGAAGTGGGGCCGTTGCCTCATCGCGGTCAGCGAAGGCATCCATGACGAACACCACCGGTCGATCGCAGCAAAACTGGCCGAGATGTCTGGCGCAGCGGTCGAGCGCGACAGCCATGGTAACGTCCAGCTTTCCGGCTCCGGAGCGATGGGTGATTTCCTCGCCGATCTCATCAAGAAGCAGCTCAAGATTAAGCGTGTGCGTGCCGACACCTTTGGTTATCTCCAGCGGTCGTTTGCCAGCTGCGTCTCCGAAACGGATGCCCGCGAAGCGCGCGAATCCGCCCATGAGGCGGGTAGACTGGCAGTGTCCGGCGACATTGACGGCTCCGTGGCCATCCAGCGTGTCAGTGACGCGCCTTACAAAGTGGCCTACAAGCGCATTGAACTGGCCGACGTGGCAGCCAAGACGCGCCACCTCGACCTGTCCTACATCGTCAACAACAACAACATCGCCGAAAGCTTCAAGACCTACGCACTGCCGTTGGTCGGCAAGCTGCCGGAGGTGGATACGTTGATCGAGAGGTAAGTACGGAAAGACGATTGACCAGCAAAAGCCCGCGCAACTCGCAAGAGTTGCGCGGGCTGAGCTGAAAAGCGGGGGTCGGAATTAACCGAAGCATCCTCGGTTTTCTTCTGTACGCCTGCCAGTCAAACACCACACGGCAGTGCTCGTTTGCTGACAATTTCACTGACATCTCGCTCCAGTTGTGAAGGTGGAACGATTTGGAATCAGGAAAAATAGCGTCACTTCACTGGTTGCGCAAGAAACGCAACTCGGCTCGAAGGTGTTCCACCTCGGTGAGTAGATCGAACATGTCCTTGAGACAGGCCAGACCGACGCCATGAACAGCCCTTAAATACTCGATCCGGCGAATCGTATGGATTGCCTCTTCCGTGAATTCCATCACCTCATACGGTGGCTGAAGGACCGGTCGCACAAGGCCGGCGCGACAATAGATCAGAATGGAACGGCGGGGGACGCCCGCGAGATGCGCGGCTGCATCGAGGCTGTAAAGAACGTTTGGCCCCGGCTGAAACAACTCAAGAGCAAGCGGCGGCGGGATGTCCGGAACAGTGTTTTTGCTCATGAGGTTTTCCTCGGGTTAAATGTTGATTTCGCGGCCAATTGCTCCCACAAGACTTTCTCTTCGGGAGTAAAGCGTGACGGAACTTGGATGGACACAATGGCATACAGGTCGCCTCGTGTCCCGTCGCCCGTGGGCAAACCCTTTTTGTGCAAACGAAATTGCTTTCCAGCCGTTGTGCCAGCCGGAATTCTCACGGAGACGGTTCCATCAAGAGTAGGCATGCGGATGGTGGCGCCCGTCACCGCTTCCCACGGGGACAGTTCCAAATCGTAATACACGTCGGCGCCACGCACACGGAAATCGGGATGCTTGGCGAACTTGACGCGCAAATACAGGTTTCCCGATTCGCCTCCACCGACACCCTCCTGTCCTTTACCTGTGAGACGGATAAGCTGCTCTTCACGAACGCCGGGCGGAATTCTCACCTGCAAGGTCTGTAGTGTGGATTGCCCCGTGCGCGGATCGGTGCGCTGCAACCTGATCGTGCGCGTCGAGCCGTGCAACACTTCGGCAAGCGTTACCAAGATGTCGCCCTCGATGTCCTGGCCATGCTGTGCGACTGCCTCGGCTCCCGCGCCATGCTCCCACATTCGACCGAAACCACCGGATGGGCAGCCGCGACTGCCAAAGAACTGCTCGAAGAAATCGCTGAAACCCGTGCCTTCAAAATGGAATTCGGAACCTTCTTCCGAACCTCCGTCGCCTCCCCCGTATCCGCCTCTCTGCCGCGATGCCTGCCGTTCGGGATGATTCCAGTTTGCGCCCAGTTCATCATACTTCCGCCGCTTATCCGGGTCGCTGAGGACTTCGTGGGCCTCGTTGAGGTCCTTGAATTTTTCTTCGGCAGTGGTTTTGTCTTTGGCGACGTCGGGGTGGTATTTGCCTGCGAGCTTTCGGTATGCTTTCTTGATTTCCTCGTCACTCGCGTCTGGAGCTACGCCGAGCACTTTGTAGTAGTTCTTGAATTCAACGGGCATTGCTGGCTCCGGGTGAATGATTCTGATTGCGCACAATGACCACGGACAGACAACTCTATGCCCACAGTTCACACAGGGCAACTTCGGGGACCCTATGATTTTCGCCTCTTGCTACGAACGCACTCGCACCACGGCGACAGCTCCTCAATGGGCTCAGGCTGTCTTCTCACCCACCAGAGTTGGAATTGGCGTCTCCTGCCCGGCCAACTTCACTTCCAAAAGTTTGCAGGCAGAAAACCCGCCACCGGCACACGGATCCGGTTCCTGGCTTTGCCGGCCGCAACCCGCCCTCTAACAGTGGAGCACACGTGACAGCACCCAATGACTCGAAGCGCACGATTGGCAGCGAGCAACCGCACCCCGCAACGTCTACAGAACGGAGTTGTTTCAGACAGCCTGCTCCGACTCATATCAGATTGTTTGTTCATTATGTAGCACCCTTGTCATTCCACGTTTCGCCTGTATCGCTCGCGAACATCACGCCATGCGCTGTCCCTTCTCCATGGGGTGAACACCCCATACGCCCGCACAGCTCCGTAAATGCACGTCCATCCGGCAAGAACCCAGACCGCAGGTACAGGGCAATGCTCCACTCGACAGCGCATCCTCATGCTACGCACGACAGCACGGCAAAGAAGTGACAGACCGTGCCGGCGAGAACGAACAAGTGCCAGATGAAGTGGGCGTAGCGAATTCGCTTCGCAGCAAAGAACGCAATACCTGCTGTGTAAGCGACGCCTCCCGCCACCAACCAAACCAAAGCTGCTTTCGGAACCAAAATCGACAACGGGTGAACGGCCGCCAGCACAAGCCATCCCATGCCTGCGTAAAGGCACGTGAAGAAGACGGGGTAACGCAGCCCTCCCATCACTTTCATCACAATACCTCCAATGGCAAAACTCCAGACGATTCCAAACAGAGTCCAGCCCAGCCAGCCTCGAAGAATCCCCAGTGTGAACACCGTGTAAGTTCCTGCAATAAGAAGGAAGATGGCTTGATGATCAAGCACCCGGAATACGCGCTTGGCCATGTTGATGCGCAGCGCGTGATAGATGGTTGATACCAAGTATAGCAGCGCGACTGTCGCCGCGAAAACGCTGGTCCCGACGAGAATCCCGGTGTCACCACGCCGAATCGCAGCCAACAAGAGAAATGGCAGCCCAACCAAGGTGGCCACGAAGCCGATGCCGTGGCTCACGCTATTTGCAATCTCCTCTCCAAGGGATTGTGACCGCTGGGGCATGGACACAACATTCGTCATGCGCAGCCCATTACTCGCACCATAGCAACATCTCCGCACCGAACTCAGGCCACCTTTCCACTCACCGGAGTTGGGAATCGCTCGCGGACTTTCTCCGCAATCTCGTGATCCGTCATCTTATCGTTGGTCTCCACAGCCAAGACACGTCCACCCGGCTTG
>CAZGGF010000060.1:0-2376 GCA_964524715.1 uncultured Verrucomicrobiota bacterium
CTCGCGAATCCGGAGCGACGCAGCGAAATTGCCAAGCGCGCAAGGCAAGTCATCACCCAAGGCAGTGGCGCAACGGAAAGAACGCTGCACGCGATGGAGAAGCTGGTAAAGATTCAGGGCCAGGAACGAAGACCGGACTGAACTCCCGGTTCTATACCCACACCTCCACCCACTACCCGCTGGCCATGATCCGACGCGATTCGTCGAGGAAGATGCCACGCAAATTCATTGTGAGCTGTTGCGGCATGGTGGATTTTGCGAGCGCTTCCTGCTCGGTAATGAGACCCGACTTCACCAGTTTATAGAGCGACTGGTTGAACGTCTGCATGCCGTCGTCGCTGCCGTTCTCAATGGCGGCGTGGAGTTTGTCGAGCTGGTTGGTTTCAAAAAGGTTCCTCGCGGTGGCGTTGTTACATAAAATCTCCACCGCCGGCACGACACCGCCGTCGCGCGCGGGCACCAACCGTTGGCAGAAGACGGCATCAAGCGTGACACCAAGTTGCCGCCGGATAGGCTCACGCTCACTGGACGGGAAAAAGTCCAGGATTCGATCCACCGCCTGTGCGGCGCTGTTAGCGTGAAGTGTCGTCAGCACGAGATGGCCCGTATCGGCGGCATTGAGACCGGCCATAAAGCTGGCTGCATCCCGCATTTCGCCAATCACGATGACGTCCGGGTCCTGCCGGATGATATGCCGCAGTGCTGTGTCGAAGCTGGCCGTGTCGAGACCGATCTCACGTTGCTCGATAAGCGACTGGCGGTCCTCAAACACATACTCAATTGGGTCTTCGAGGGTAATGATGTGCTTGCGCGCGGTCTGGTTGATGAACTCGATGATTGCCGCGAGCGTCGTGGACTTGCCACTGCCAACCGCGCCTGCCACAAGCGCGATGCCACCGGGCGCAGCGGCTATTTTGCGCAGTGCGTCCGCTGGCAGACGCAGTTCTTCGAAGCTGGGGATGACGGCCTTGACGTAGCGCATGGCGATGCAAAGCTTGCCGCGCTGACGAAAAATGTTAGTGCGAAACCGCCCGATGCCTTCGGCGGTGAAGGGGAAATCCGCTTCATGTCCTCGTGCAAACCGGTCACTCAAGTCCGCTGGTAGGAGCCACTGAACCGCTTCGCCCATTTGCTCGTCCGTAAGCGCCGGCTCATCCACAGCAATCAGCCGGCGGGCGATTCGCAGCGTCGGCATGGCGCCGGCTTTCAGATGAACATCAGAAGCGCCCTGCTGGACGGCAGCTTGCAGGAGACGCTGGAGCAGGTCCATGCGAGCGGGCCGCGGTCAAACGCGGAAACCAACAACAGCATTGCGATGTGCAGCAGAGTGGGGGTGGAGTCGGGAAATCTTGCCAAGATCAGCCATGGCGCGTTTATTGAGCTCTAGGAAGAGCAACGTAATCTCATACCCGGCGCGGCGGTGTGAAGCCTCGCACTGAACCACAATGCCCGCACATCGAACCATGCGATGTTTCGAGCCGTCGCTGGGCACTTCGACTTCGACTTCCACTTCAGTCCACGGCGCCAAACGGCGCTCGCTGTGGAACGTCATGCCGCGAGGCGAGAGGTGAAATCCCCTCGGCCGCACGACCGTCGGACCTGTAGCCAGATTGAGAGTAATGTGATCGAAGGTTCCGGAACGATCTGCTTTGGCGGCTTTCATTACTAAAACAAATTTTCCTTCCGTTGTTACATCGGTGTCACGCGTACGTATCAAACATCCAAATCTTGGCGCAACCTAACACCAGGTTCCGGGGTTGTCAATCAACCGTCCCCCCATGGATCGCTGTCGCCAATTACCCCTCCAGATCAGGGCGCGGATGGAAAGAATTCCCTTTCCGTCAGGCATTCCGTCGCGATAGAAGTGCGGGAACCTCTTATGAAAATCTCGTCGCCCGACAAGTGGACATTCTCCTGCATCCTGTTACTAACCAGCGCATTGTTCACCATTGCAGGGGATGCCAACCGCAGCTTGATCTGCCGCGGCGTCGAGGAATATGCCGCGTATTTGATCGGACAATCGGGCGGACCGCACTTGGTCAGCCTGTTTGTCACGTCCCCGAACCCGGCCGCTTCGATCCAATCGCTGGATGAACATGTCGCGTGGGTGAACAATCCCCTTCATTCCTACGTGGCGGACGGACACGGTGGGCTTGTTGTGTGGGCGCATCCGGGGTTGGGCACCGCGGCCAAGATTCTTGCGGTTCCGGGTGTGGCGGGGATGGAAGTGTTGCATCACGACGGTGTCCATCGGGATCAACTATGGAGCGAGGTATTGTCGGGATGTTATCGCGACCATCGGCCGTTCTTGTGGGGATTTGCCGCTGACGACACCCATTCACAAACCCAGATTGCCCTGTCGTGGTACGCGGCGCG
>CAZGGF010000061.1:0-4933 GCA_964524715.1 uncultured Verrucomicrobiota bacterium
TGAAAGGCCGCCGCAACTTGGCAACTGCAGCCTTCGTTCGCTGCACAACATCTTCATCCAAAGTCAGCGTTGTCCTCATGAAAGCATCATCGCATCTTTGGATTTGCTGTCAAGGCATCAAAACAATCACCCTGGTTTTACGACAAGCCGGCAAGCCCGCCTACTTCGCCAGCGACCCGCTGTAACCGGAGACAACAGCGGAGAGCAACAGCAACACCAGACCAATGGCAAGCAGGCAGCGCGTCTTGCTGCTCGTGCCTTTCCATTCGCCGATGAAGATGCCGATGAGCGTGCTGAACATGATCGCCGAGGCCATCAACAACGCCCAGCCGACATAGGCGGTCTTGCCCATCGCCGGCTCGCCGGTCTTGAAGCAGATGAACTGCGAGCACCAGATCGCGCCCGCAATGGCCGCAAACAGGAAGTTGCCCGCCAGCGGCGCGCCAGACTTGAGGTAGTCGCCGGTGGTCTTGTTCTTCACATTAAGGAAGAGGCACCAGAGGAAGTTGACAGTGAAACCGCCCAGCAGCACCACCACGAGCACCGGCATCCCGCTCCAGGTCGTCGTCGTGACCGGCGCGGTGGTTTCCGCCAGCTTCTGCAACGTCGGGCCGCCCACGAGACCCCAGCCCATGCCGGAACTCATCAGGCCGGAAAACACCGCTGCGAGGATGCCCTTCTTAAAATCGTATTCCGCAACGGCTTTTTTCTTCTCCTCCTCGGGCAGCTCCTTCTCCTTGGACATGCCCGCCATGCCAACCATCACGATGCCCGCCAGCGAGACCAGCACGCCAGCAAACGACGCAATGCCCGCGCCCGGTTCGAACAACTGGCCAAACTCGCCCTTCAATATCTTCGGAACAAGAGTTCCCGCCGCCGAACAGATGCCACAGCCGAGCGCGAGACCGAGACCGACACCGAGGTAACGGATCATCAAGCCCCACGTCAGGCCGCCAACGCCCCACATTGCGCCGCAGGCGTAGCAATACCACAACTCCTTGCCGGGCGCCGCGCCCAACACTTTGCAGACATTCGGCGAGGTGGCGAACGCCAGCGCCCATGGCACAATAACCAGACCCGCCAACGCGTAAACGGCCCAGTAGCTTTCCCAAGCCCAGTTCTTGACCTTCTTGAACGGCAGATAGAACACCGCGCCCGCCAGACCGCCGAGCGCGAAGATGAGGACGCCGAGCGCCGGATTGGTTGCTGCTTCCGCTGGATTCATGATGACTCCTTCAGCACAAATGATTGCCCGCTAAACACGCTAAACACACGAACACATTTCCTGCCTTCCTTTCGCGTCTTTTCGCGTATTTAGCGGGCCAAGTTCGTCTTTACTTCCGCTTCGAGAGCACGCTCTTCTCGTATTGTTTCGCTTCCGCGAGCCAGGCTTCACCGACGGGCACGCCGGACTTCTCGCAATAGTAATCCCACACCGCGCTGAACGGCAGCGACTTCGCCTCCTCCATCAGCGCCAGCCGGCTCGTGTAGTCGCCACTCTCTTCAGCCGACTGCAATTTCGCGGCCGGCTCCAGCATCGCCTGCAACAACGCCTTGAGCATGTTGCGCGTGCCGATGACCCACGCCGCGATGCGGTTGATGCTCGCGTCAAAGTAATCCAGCCCGATGTGTGTCTCGTCGAGGTAATCGCCGCGCACCAATTCCTGCGCGAGCGCCTGGAGATCGTCGTTCAGGATGACGACGTGATCGCTGTCCCAGCGCACGCCGCGGCTGACGTGGAGCAGGATCTCCGGGAGGAACTGGAACACCGCGCTGATCTTGTCCGTGATGGTCTCCGTCGGGTGATAGTGGCCTGTGTCGAGCGTGAACAGCTTCTGCCGCGAAACAGCGTAGCCGAGGTAATACTCGTGCGAGCCAACGGTGTAGCTCTCGCAGCCGATGCCGAAGAGCTTGCCCTCAACCGAATCGCGGTTGAACTTCGGGTCCACCGGCACGGCGAAAATCTCATCCAAGGACGCCGTAAGCCGCTTGCGCGGGCCGACGCGATCCACCGGGATGTCCTTCATGCCGTCGGGAATCCAGAAGTTCGTGATACACGTCTTGCCGAGCGCCTTGCCGATGGCCCCGCCGATCTTGCGGCAGGCAATGGCGTGGTCCACCCAGAACTTGCGAATGCCCTTGTCGGCGTGCGAGAGCGTGAAATTCTCCGCCGCGTTCGGATGTGAGAAGAACGTCGGGTTGAAATCCAGCCCGAGGCCAAGCTTCTTCGCCCAATCAATCCATCCCTTGAAATGCTCCGGCGTGATCTCGTTGCGGTCTACCTTCTTGCCGCCGAACTCGCCATAGAATGCGTGGAGGTTGAAGCGGTGCTGGCCGGGGATCAGCGAGAGCGCCTTCTCCGCGTCAGCTCGCAGTTCTGCGGGTGTGCGAGCCTTGCCGGGATAATTGCCCGTCGCCCCCAAGCCGCCACAGAGGCCCGTGCCGAGCTTCTCAAATCCTCCCACATCGTCGCCCTGCCAGCAATGCAGCGAGACCGGCACCGACGCGAGCCATTTGAGGGCCTTGTCGGCATCCACGCCCATTTCGTTGTAACGCTCCGCAGCCAGTTGGTAACTTTTCTCAATATTCTTCATAGTGTTCTGGTTCCTTGATTGACGGCGACGAACTGAAATCGTGGGCGCGAACTCTACCGCAAGTGCGCGGTGGCGTCCATAACGATGGAGAGAGAAAAGAGAAGCAGAAAACTCACCGCAGAGGCGCAGAGGACACAGAGATGTGCGACAAAGCCCGGCGATCCGCCGGGCCACCATCATCATCGTCAAAGAAAACGGCTCGGCGGGACGCCTCGCCCCACCTCTGGAAGAACTCCGCGTTCTCCGCGCCTCTGCGGTGAACAACCCCACCCGCTCTACTCGAAGTCGTAAACGACGACCTTCGTGCAATTCGGCTTGAAGACCTTCTCGACGAACTCGATGTGCATCGGATGCACCTGGTAATCGTCCTGCGCCTTCTTGTTCGGGAACTGGAGATTCAAGGCCACGGCGTAGGTCTGTTCCACCACAGGCCGGGCACTTTTCACCATCCGCCCCACGTGAAAGCCCAGCGCGCCGGGAATCGGCTTCAGGTATTTCTCCATGCCGGCGATCAACGCGTCCGCCGCCTTGGGGTTGTTCGGGTCGGTCCAGAAGATGACAACGTGTGAAAACATAGTGCCGTTTCAACTAGCCGCTGGCCGCGGGGAGCGCAAGCTTGAAAAGCTGGTTACCGTGACTCGCGCTTGACCGAGCCTTCCGCCAGCACTTCCGCGAGCGTTTTCCGCACCGAGTCACGTGCCGGCACGGATTCAACGGAGCGGGCTCACGCTTTGAACATGACGGAAGCGCGCACGCCGCCTTCCGGGCGGTTGCAGATGTGCAGCGAACCACCATGAACACCGATAATGGTCCTGCACACGGTCAACCCCAAACCCGTGCCCTTGCCTTCAGGCTTGGTGGTGAAGAACGGTTCAAACACCTTCGACAGCTTGTCTTCAGGTATGCCGCCGCCCGTGTCGTCCATTTCGACCACCACCACGGTGTCACCCGGCCGGAATTGTGAATCCGATCGCGGGCCGCAGTGCGCGCCCGCCTCAGCCGGATCGAATTGTTTGACACGCGTACGCACCGTCAACGTGCCGCCGCCAGCCATGGCGTGGGCCGCGTTCATTGCGAGGTTGATGAACACCTGCTCGATCTTCCGCCGATCCAACTTCAGCGCCGGCAGACCGGGGACCAGCTCACGAATAACCTTGATGTGCCCTTCCGCCAGCGGGACGCGCAGGAGCGCCAAGGCGCTTTCCAGCACGTCGTGCAAGCTGACCGTTTCCATGGTCAGTTCCTGCGTTCTACCCAGGGACAGGAGTTCTCCCACGACGCTCGAAGCTTGTTGAACGGCGTGCTGCATGTCGCGCAGCATCTGCGCGGTGCCGCCGTCTTCGCCGACGGGCTGCCGCCAAAGATAGTCAATGCCCAGCTTGAGGACGGAAAGCGGGTTCTTGACCTCGTGAACAACGCCGGCAGCAAGCCGCCCGAGCGTCTCCAACTTCGCGGATTCGACGAGTTGCATCTGGGCGGTCTTCAACTGCTCCACCGTAGCGAGCAATTCCTGCTGTTTGCCAACCAAGTCCTCATTGAGTTGCAGAAGCCGCTGTTCAGCCTGCTTGCGTTCCGTGATGTCTTCCTGCACAGAGATGTAATGCGTGATGACGCCCTCCGTGCTCTTGATGGGCGATATGACGGTGGAAGCCCAGTAGAACTCACCGTTCTTCTTCCGGTTGCAGAAATCGCCCCGCCATTCCCGGCCAGCAGAAACGGCTTCCCACAATCGCACGTATTCCTCCTGAGGCGTGCGGCCCGATTTGAAGATGCGAACGTTCCTGCCTTTGACTTCCTCCAAGGTGTAGCCGGTGACTTGAGTGAACGTGGGGTTGACGTATTCGATATCGCCCCGGCTGTTGGAGATGACCACCAGCGTTGCGCTCTGCTCCACCGCGCGCGCCATCAGCAAAAGTTGTTCTTCCACTCGCTTGTAATCGGTGATGTCCCGGTTCACGCCGAGCAAGCCCGCAATCCGGCCGTGATCGTCGCGCAAGGGCATTTTGATCGTCAGCAACCAACGAGTGTTACCTGAAGAATCGGTGATGGATGACTCACGGTTGACCTGCGCCCGCGCCGATTCCATCACCGCCCTCTCCTCAGCGCGAAACTGCTCCGCCACTTCGCGCGGGAAAAAGTCAAAGTCAGTCTTGCCAATGATTTCGTCTGGCGCAGTCGCCCCAAAGAGACGAGCCGTCGCGAGGTTCACCAACAAGAACCGGCTGGCCGTGTCTTTCACATAGATATGGTCGGGGGAAGCCCAGTAGAACTCACCGTTCTTCTTCCGGTTGCAGAAATCGCCCCGCCATTCCCGGCCAGCAGAAACGGCTTCCCACAAT
>CAZGGF010000062.1:0-3512 GCA_964524715.1 uncultured Verrucomicrobiota bacterium
TATTTCTTTTCTGCCGCTGAGGCGTCCTTCTCCGCCAACGCGGCTTTACGGCTTAGTTTGACCCGGCCCTTCTCATCCACACCGATGCACTTGACCCAAATCTCTTCGCCCATCTTGCAAACGTCTTCCACTTGGCGAACACGGAAGTCGGCCAACTCGGAAATGTGCACCAAACCATCTTTACCAGGCAGCACTTCGACGAACGCGCCAAACTCCTTGATCGTCACGACTTTGCCGCGATAAATCTTGCCAACCTCGATCTCTGCGGTCATGCCAGTGATGATCTCGCGGGCACGTGCCATGCCGTCTGGATTCGTCGAGAAAACGAATACGCTGCCATCGTCCTCAATGTCAATCTTACAACCGGTTTCCTCGGTGATCTTCTTGATCGTCTTGCCGCCGGGGCCAATGAGCAAACCGATCTTGTCGGGCGGAATTCGCAGGGTTTCCATGCGCGGCGCGTACTTGCTCAGCTCCGGCCGAGGCGCAGCGAGCGTCTTGCCCATGATATCAAGAATCTGGGACCGCGCGGCCTTTGCCTGCGCGAACGCCTGCCGCGTCAACTCAAGTGTCAGACCCTGAATTTTCAGGTCCACCTGAAAACCGGTAATACCTTGTCGCGTGCCAGCGACCTTGAAGTCCATGTCGCCGAAGTGGTCTTCCGATCCAAGAATGTCCGTGATCAACACGCCCTTCCGGCGGTTCTCCGGCTCCGTAATCAAACCGATGGAAATGCCGGCGACGGGGGCCTTGATCGGCACGCCCGCGTCCATCAACGCCAAACAACCGGCGCAGACGGTTGCCATCGAAGTCGAACCATTCGAGGACATGATCTCGCTGGTAATGCGCGTCGTATAAGGCCATTTATCCGGCGTCGGCAGCACCATCTCCAGCGAACGCTCCGCCAGCGCACCGTGGCCGATCTCGCGGCGGCCGGGGCCGGCAATGCGTCCCGTCTCACCTGTGGAGAACGGAGGGAAGTTGTAGTGAAGCATGAACCGCTTCTCCGGCGAGCCGCCGGTATAGGAATCCAGCTCCTGGATGTCCGCCAACGAGCCGAGCGTGGCAAACGCCAGCGCCTGCGTCTCGCCGCGGGAGAACAACGCCGAGCCGTGCGGACGTGGCAACACCGCCACTTCGGCATTGATCGTCCTCAACTGGTCCAGAGCGCGACCGTCTGGACGGCGATTGTTGGCCAGGACATACTTGCGGATCTGCTCATACTGGATCGCGTCAAAGGCCATCTTCACGATGCCTTCCTCGACCTTCGGGTCCTCGGCTTGCGCGGCAGCGAGCAGTTCCTGATAAACGGCGCCAATAGCCGCGATGCGCGCCTGTTTGCCCTGTGTTGCCAGCGCCGCCAGAATCTTGGGCCCCGCCAAAGTTTGGGACTTGGACTGGAGGGCTGCCGGCACAGTCTTGAGAGTTACCTGGCGCTTGGTGACACCGACTTGTTGCGCAAGTTGTTTCTGCGCGACCACAATCTGCTTCACCAACCCCTGGGCGAAATCAACCGCCGCCATCACTTCGTCTTCCGTAAGCTCCTGGGCGCAACCTTCGATCATCACCATGTCGGTTTCGTTGCCGACGTAGATGAGGTCAAGATCGCTGTCAACCATCTGCGAGTGCGTCGGATTCGCAACAAACTGCTTGTTGATGCGGCCGATGCGAACAGCGCCGAGCGGGCCGTTCCACGGGATGTCGCTCAGCGTCAGCGCCGCGCTGGCGCCATTGATGGCGAGGATGTCAGAGTCATTCTCCAGGTCCGCCGACAGCAGGATGGACATGACCTGCACTTCGCAGAAGTAGCCTTCGGGGAAGAGCGGCCGAATGGGCCGGTCGATCATGCGGGCGGTGAGAATTTCCTTCTCCGTGGGGCGGCCTTCGCGCTTGAAGTAGCCGCCGGGGAACTTGCCCGAGGCGCTGGCCTTCTCGCGATAGTCCACCTGCAGGGGGAAGAAATCCTGCCCGACTTTGGGCTTATTGGCTGCCACCGCCGCCACGAAGACGACGGTTTCGCCGAGTCGAACGGTCACCGCGCCGTCCGCTTGAAGGGCGAGCTTGCCGGTTTCCAGAATGAGGTCATTATTGCCGATGTTGATACGAATGGATTGTTGCATGATTCCTGTGTTGCAGGCCCGCCCCACTCACCGGAAGAGCTTCAAAGAAAGCAGAATTCCCATTCTGCATTCTTTGAAACCTTCCCGTCTCGTGGGCAGGCTGCTTGGTTGATTCTTGTTTCAGTTAAAAAGCCCCAGCCCTCGCCCTGGCAGAAAAGCGCAGGGCGAGGGCTGAAAAGATGGATTACTTGCGGAGCTTGAGTTTCTTGATGATCTGATGGTAACGACCGTTGTCAGTCTGGTTTAAGTAATCCAGCAACCGACGGCGTTTACCTACCATCATCAAGAGACCGCGACGCGAGCTGTGGTCTTTCTGGTTGACCTTCAGATGCCCGGTCAGCTCATTGATCCGCTCGGTCAAGAGTGCGATCTGAACGTCAGCCGACCCGGTATCCCGCTCGTGAAGCCGGAATTCCTTGGTTATGTCTGTCTTCTTTGTTGCGTCCATAAATCTGCTGCAAAACTGCCTTTTGTAACGTCCGGCAAAGCCGAAAACGTTGGAAAATCATACATATCTCCCCCTCTGCTGTAAAGAGCGAAATTACCCTTTTGCACATCCCGTAATACGGGACCGGGAAACTCCCGATCCGCCCCCCCTGACATGGGTATTCCACAATTCACCGTCCTCCGATAGAACTCCCATCACAATCGCGACGCGAACCAGTGTCCCTTGCCCCCCCCTGGTGTCTATGAAGACAAAACCACCACAGGACGGAGAATACCGTCGCGACCGTATCGACGAAGAAAAGAGCGAAAACTACTTCTTCTTGGTGGTGAACTTGCCATCTTCCCAGCCATGGCAGTTCTTGCACTCGTCGGTCTTGTACTTCTTCATCATTGCGGCGGCCTTTTCGTTGATATTGTCCTTCTTGGCCGGCTTCGCAGTGTGGCAACTCTTACAAGCGGCACCCTTGACATAGCTTCCCTTGGCTTGGACAGGGCTGCTTGTAGCAAACACGAGTCCCGCAACGGCGACAGCGACGATGATTAGCTTCAGATCCTTAGTCATCTCTTTCTTGTTCCTTGTTCGTTTACGGCTGTGGGTGCGATTTCACAGTATTCCGCGCGCCAAGTCGAGTGAAAAAACTCACCCGCTCCGGCAAGAACACCAAATTCTGGCGTCATACCCCCCCTCTCCAGCCATACCGCCGGGTTAGTATGCCCAACGACGGGCTTTGTGAACCCCTCCATAGCCAGGTCCCGCGCGCCGGGCCGTCATGATTGGTTCGTCTTTGTTTCGGCGTACACGGCGAAGCATCTTCTGGAACTTGGCAGTTTCGGCTCCCATTGAAACCGGCTGCTCTTCAGCGTCGGCATTGTACAAATCATAGCCGCAATCCACCGTAGGCCGCGGCCGGTTTGCCGTCGCATCTTCTTCTTTTCTTTCCAGAG
>CAZGGF010000063.1:0-8346 GCA_964524715.1 uncultured Verrucomicrobiota bacterium
GACGGGGCCGACGAAGAAAGCCAACGAACCGATGAGCTAACGACAGTCGACCAACTCGAAAACGCCTCGACGGCGACTGCCAACAGACGCGATTACTCAATCAAACAAAAATACTCACAGCCTCGGAGTGGCGGGCTACGACGACGTGGATGTTATAGGAGTTGGAGAGTAGTGATATGAAACACATCTCGATTCTCGCCTTGCTTCTGGCGTTGCCGGTCGCGCGCTCCGCCGCCCCCGACTGGGTGCTTGAAACCAAGGCCGCCGGCTGGCAGGCGCGGGATTCGCAGGGCGAGTTTGTGTTCCGTGACCGGCTTTGGGTCATGGGCGGCTGGTTCAAATCCAATGAAGCTCCGCCGCGCGACGTGTGGTCGTCGGCTGATGGGCGCGCGTGGGATCTCGTCACGAAGAGCGCGCCGTGGATTCACAGCGATCTGCCGATGAACATCGTCTTCAAGAATCGCATGTGGATGATGGGCGGCTGGTATAACGGCCGGCTGCCGGGACACTCGGCAGGCAATCAGGTTTGGTGGTCCACCGACGGCGCGAACTGGCAGCAGGCCACGGCTGCCGCCGGTTGGTCGCCGCGCATTGCTGCGGCCACGGTGGAGTTTCGCGGCCGCATGTGGATACTCGGCGGAACGGAGAACTACTACTTTGGCGACGACAACAGCCTGAAGAACGACGTGTGGTCCTCCGCCGATGGCAGGGAATGGAAACTGGAGACCGCGAAAGCAGGTTGGTCGCCGCGCGCCTATCATCAGGCCGTTGTGCTCAACGACAGGATATACGTCTTCGGTGGCGGCAACTACGTCCCCGCGTATCACTCGAAGAATGACGTGTGGTCTTCCGCTGACGGCGTGCATTGGAAATGCGAAACCGAAGCCGCCCCGTGGCACCCGCGCTTGTGGTTCTCCTCCGCGGTGTATCGCGGCCGCATGTGGGTGCTCGGCGGTTGGGCGAAAGAAAAGGACAACTTCGGCGATGTCTGGCACTCCGCAGACGGCAGGACGTGGCAGCAACTCGAAACGAAAACCTGCTGGAAGTCGCGGCACGAGCATTCTGTCTTCGTCTTCAAAAACAAACTCTGGACTGCCGGCGGCCACGCGCGTCCGTTGAATAGTGAGGTGTGGTCACTGTATCTGCCGGACAACTTCTTCACGCGGCCATGAAACGCATTACGTCCCTCGTTTTTGCTGTTCTGCTGCCGGTTTCGGTGGTGCTGCATGGCGCAGACTTGCAGATCAGGGTTGCGCCGATGGTGACGGTGTGCAAGCGGCAGGGGATCACGGGGTCGGGTTGGGCGGCGGTGTGCGGCGTTGCTGACGGCGCGAAGGCTGCCGGGAGGATCGCGCTCATCTATCCGAGCCATCCCGATGATTGGGGAAAATCCGGCGGCACCGGCTTGAGCTACTCAGACGACGGCGGGCTGACATGGAACGCAGGTCCGGACAACTCGCCGCTGCCCGGCATGGTGGATATGTGGCAGGATCGGCTGTGCAACGGGGACTTGATCACTCTGGGCATTCGTTCCCTGCCGGTTCGAAAGAACGTTCTTGCGGACCCGGCGACCGCAGTGGGCGAAAACGTTGTCGGCATATCGAAGGACCGGGGCCAGACCTGGCAGGCGGAATCGGCAAAGATTCATTGCCCGACCGACATCGGTGCCATCGCCCGGCCGTTGCCGCATATTTTCGAGGATGCGAACGGGACGATGTTCATGCCGGCCTACTCGTGGGGCAAGGCGGGCAGCCGCGCGTTGCTGCTCAGGTCCGGCGACCGCGGACGAAACTGGAACGTTGCTTCGACCATCGCCACCGCGACGGCCATGGGCGCGTGCGGCGCGCCGTTGACGGCGCCATGGTTGGAGACAACGGTGGCACGAACATCGGACAGCTCGTTGCTGGCGGTCGTGCGCACTGGAAGCAAGGCGCAGTCTGCGCTCGTTGCAGCCCGGTCCAGGGATGATGGTGTCACATGGTCGCCGGTGGAAAAAGTTGTCGCCGGTCCGCAGAAACGAATCGTCGCGGGCAAGATGCCGGGCCTGTGTCTGCTGCCGAACGGCGTGCTCGTGCTGCTGACAGCGCACTCGAAGAACCACTGCCGCATCTACCTTTCGCACGACGGTACCGGCCGCGAATGGAGCGACGGATTCATAATCACCAGCCAGGGCGGCGGCAACACCAGCATGATCAGCATCGGGCGGGACCAACTGCTCGTGTTCGCGCCCGCCAGCGCCTGTATCCAATGCTGGCAGGTGACGATCGCCCGGAACGCTCCCTCGGTAAAAAACTCGCTGCCGCCGCCGACGGACGTCACTGCTGGCGGAACCAACATGAGCGTTTCCTGGAAGCCTTCAGCCGGCGCGGCGAACGTGGCGCACTACCTGATCACGCCCATCCTCATCAAGCCTTCCGAGGCGAACAAGGAAACCGAAATTTTCCCCTACGCGCCCATCCAGACGTGCGATGCCGACACGCAGTTGGAGCTTGGCCGCATGTTCTCCATCGGCGGCACGTATCGTTTCGAGGTCGCCGCAGTGAGTCGCGACGGCGGCATTTCACCAACGGCAACAAGCGCGGAGGTGGTTGTTGGAATCCCTCCCATCCGGAAGCAATGATCATGAAAACAAAAGTCGTCTTCGCATTGTTTGGTGTCCTCTGTGTCACTGGTTTCGCCGCTGAAGACCTCACCGTACTTAAACCCTTCGCCGATGGTGTCGCGCCGGGAAAGCAATTTGAACTTTGGCTGAAGAACGAGTTCTACCGGCAGGTGGATCAACGCAGCGCAGCGTTTGAAAAGATGATCAAGAGCGAGGCGGCATGCCGCGCGTGGCAGGTGGAACGGCGCGAGTTCTTCCTGCGTCAGATTGGTGGCCTGCCGGAACGCACGCCGTTGAATGCGCGCATCGTTGGCACGGCAAAGGGCAAGGGCTATGGCGTCGAGAAGATCATGTTCGAGAGCCGGCCGGGATTCCATGTCACAGCGACCCTTTACCTGCCGGACTCGCCGCCACCGTGGCCGGCGGTGCTGGTGCCATGCGGTCACAGCCACGATGGCAAGGCAGTGGGCCAGTATCAGCGCGCCGCGATCCTGCTCGCGAAGCATGGCATGGCGGCGATGTGTTACGATCCCGTGGGTCAGGGCGAGCGTTACCAGATGCTTGATCTCAAGCAGCAGCGCAAGGTCTTCGAGGACGCCAAATACGTGCAGGTGCCGCATCCGAACGTGCGTTTCCTCTGCACCATCGAGCACACGATGATGGGCTTTGGCTGCGCGTTGCTTGGTGGCAACATCGCGCAGTATCGCATCTGGGACGGGATGAGGGTCATTGATTATCTGCAAAGCCGGAAAGACATCATCGCCGACAAGATCGGTTGCACGGGCAACTCCGGCGGCGGCACGGAGACCGCGTACCTCATGGCGTTGGATGATCGCATCGTCGCGGCGGCGCCCGGTTGCTACCTTACCACTTTCCGCCGCCTGATCGACAGCAAGGGACCGCAGGACGGCGAGCAAAACATCTTCGGCCAGATCGCGTTCGGCATGGACGAAGCCGACTACTGCATCATGCGCGCGCCGAAGCCCACACTCATCTGCGCGGGCACGCGCGACGCGACTTTCGACTTCCGCGGCACATGGGAGGTGTTTCTCGATGCGAAACGTTTCTGCTCGCGCATTGGCCATTCGGAGAGCGTCGAGATTGTCGCGCCCGACGCGCCTCACGGGTTCACCATCCAACTGCGTGAGGCCGTGACGCGCTGGATGAGCCGCTGGCTGCTCGGCAAGGACAAGCTCATCCGCGAAGTGGACTCGCTGCCCGACAAAATGACCGACGACCAACTTCGCGCCTATAACGCGCCCGATTGGACGCAGGAACAGCTTCAATGCACGCCGAACGGCCAGGTGCTGCTCATGCCCGGCGAGCGCTCCGTGTTTCAGATCAACGCCAGCCTCGCTGCATCGCTGAAGAAGGCGCGCGCTGGGAAGTGGCGCAGCCTCTCCGACGACGACAAACGCAAGCTCGTGCGCGACACCATCGGTGCGCGATCGCTCGATTCACTCCCCGCGCCGAAGGTCGAAACCATCGCGAAGGTTGTGCGCGACGGCTGCGTCATTCACAAGCTCGTCCTGACGATTGATGATCGACTTCGCCTGCCCGCGCTCGCTTTCGTTCCCGCGAAACCCGCCGGTCCCGCGACGCTATATCTGCACGGCGCCAGTATGGCGCAGGATGCCGCTCCCGGCGGTCCCATCGAGGCGCTCGTGAAACAAGGCCACCTCGTCCTCGCCGCCGAACTGCGCGGCATTGGCGAGACGGAAACCGGCCACGACAAACGCGACTACGGCTACGGCCGCTTCGGCCGCGATAACCAGGAGATCTTCCTCGCGTACCTCATGGGCAGGAGCTTCGTCGGCATGAGAACCGAGGATGCGGCGATCTGGGCACGTTTCCTGAAAGACTCCGTCATGGGTGGCAGCAAGCCTACTGAACTCCATCTCACCGCCACCGGCGAGGCGGCCATTCCTGCGCTGCACGTCGCCGCGCTAGCGCCCGACGTCTTTCGCACCGTGACGCTCCGGCGGATGATCTCGTCATGGGAAGCAATCGTTCGCGCCACGGAGACCTTCGATCAAGCCGTCAACATCGTCCACGGCGCTCTGCGGCATTACGATCTGCCAGACTTGGTGAATCTCGCCGGTTCCGGCAAAGTGAGTCAGCAGGAACCGTCCGATGTGATGGGCAAGGTGGCTGAGCCTCGCAAATGAACGAGGTTTTGGCGCTTGCAGCAGGACAGCGCGGGACTACCATGCCGGCAAACCAGCGGAGGACATCACGATGACGACAGCAAGAACGTGGATCGCAGGGGTGGCAGTTTTCGCGGTTGCCCAGATTGTCAGCGCGGTCGAGTTGCCATTTCCGTTGAGCATCGGAGGCCATCCGGCCAGAGACGAGGGACGGCTGGATTCCGCGGCGGTCGTTCGGGAGGCTGTTGACGCGCAGGCCGAGGTCGTCATCAAGGCCCAGACGGAGATGATCATCCTGAACATCACTGCCGCCAACGACGATGGCAGCGTCAAGCCACGCTCGCGCACCGCGATTGTCATGGCGCAAGGCACCAACAAGGTCCGTCTCGATCAGACCTTGGACAAAAAGCCTTTGGCGGCGGGACTGTATCGGATGACCGCGACGGCGGCTGACGCGACCGCCATTGTGCTCTTCCGCATCGGCGAAGGCGCCGTGGGAGTGGGCGGCAAGACGACGGCGCAAGTGGAACAGGAGGCGAACCAGAAAGCTGGGGAAGCCACGCAGAAGGCCATGGCCGATTTGAAAAAGGCCAAAGAGGAAGAAGCCGCCCGCGCCAAACAAGCCGCCGCGCCCAAGCCCGCCGAGAAACTCTCCGACGAAGAGGCATCCATTCGGCTTGCCTACGCTTCCCAATATGGCGAGGTGGACAAGGTGAAGGCGTTGCTCGCCTCCAACCCGAAGATCGTCAACATGAAGGATGGCCAGGCGTTTCAGGCTGCGCTGTCGCTGCAAAAAAAACCGGAGATCGTCAAAGCGTTTCTCGACGCCGGCGCGGATGCGACGGTGAAACAGAAGGAATCCGGCTGCAACACGATCATTCTCGCCATCGACGGCGCCAAGCCGGGCGACGAGTTGACCACGGTGGTGAAGATGCTCGTTGAGAAGGGGGCCGACGTGAACTGTCCGCGGGTCAAGGACGGCTACACCGCCCTTCACCTCGCAGCCCGCCAGGGGATGAAGGACGTGATGGCGGTGTTGCTCACGGCCAAGAACGTGGACGTGAACCAGCGCACCAGGGATTTGGACACCACATCAACGGTCGACGACGCGTGGCCGCCACTTTTTTACGCTGTCTCCCGCGGCGATGAAGGGCAACCGGACGACTTGAAGGTGGTGGAGATGCTCCTGGCCAAAGGCGCTGATGTGAAGGCAGCGACGAGGGAGAACCTCACCGCCCTGCACCTGGTGGCGAGCAGCGGGCGTGACCGCCGGGACATCGCTGATCTTTTGGTTTCCAAAGGCGCCGTGCTGGACCCTGTGTCGCGTCCGTTCCGTCTGACGCCGCTGCATGAAGCCCTGATGAAAGACAATCCGGGAATCTGCCGGCTGTTGTTGGAACGAGGCGCCAACGCCAACATCCCCAACGATCAAGGCGTCACCATCATCCAGCACGCGAACGGTCACTACAAAGACTGGAAGTCAGGCAAGGCCGTCAGGGAATGGTCTGGAAAAGGACGGCGGCCTTGAAGATGTTTGTGGCCGTTTCGACTGTGCAACGAGTGCTCTGCCTTCTGCTGGCATGTTGCATCGCGGGAATCGGCCCCGCTATTGGCGCCGAACCCGTCAGTCCCGGCCGCACTTTCTATGTGGACGTCAATAGCCTTGGCGGATCGTGCGACGACTCCAATCCCGGTACTGTCAGCCGGCCGTGGCGGACGGCGCTGAAAGCCTTCAGTTCTGCCCGACCCGGTAATACCGTCGTTTTCCGCAGCGGCACTTACCGCGTGACGCGGAGTCTCCACACGTCTGACCTCAAGCTCGATCCATCGCAGGCCGCCCCGATCGTGTTCAAGGCACCCGCAGGCGAACAGGCCGTCATCACCAACCTCCGGCCGATCCCTGCCGCTGACTGGAAACAGGTTGCCACCACCAAGTCAGGCAAACCCATCTTCGGCGCGCCGGCCAGCGGAGGGGCGCGAGTCACCAACCTCACGCAGCACGGCGTGCCATTGAGGCGCGCGTTCTGCGGCAACTCGCGGTCTTGGTATGAGGACACACCACCCGGGGCCATTGATGGTCTCGGCGAGTGGGCGTCGAGCTTGCGCGAGCACCGTGTGTATCTTTGCACCACCGATGGCGAACCGCCGGGCGACAGCGTCGAACTGTGCGACGTGCGAGGTCCCGGCGCGAGCGGCAACCTCATCAGTCTGGAGCGTGATAAAGAGGATCGTTGCCGCAACCTGCGCCTGGTCTTTGAGAACCTGACCTTCGAGACCGGCTTTCATGGATTGGTCATCCGCACCGGATTCGTTGAGTTGCGGCAATGCGTGCTGCGAAAGAGCTTCGGCGATCTGCTCAACACGCTCTCCGGTCGCGTGATTGTGGACGGCTGCGATTTCTATGCGTTCGGCGAGTCTGCCATCGACGTCACCACGCCGGGCAGCGGCCCCAAGCCCGCCGACATGCCCCCGATGGTCATCCGCAACAGCCGGTTCCACGACAACGTGCAGGTGCGCTCGCCGCGGCAAAAGGGCACCAACGGCGTCATGCTCAAGGGCGGCTGTGCCGACATTGTTGTCGAGGGCAACCGGTTCTGCAACCTGCGGGCCACCTACGGCGCGCTCACGCTCGGCGGTGCCACCAGCGGCGGCCAATCCGGTGAAGGCTTCCGGCTCACCGCGCGCAACAACATCTTCCATGACATTGCCGGCCCCTACGTTGTCCTGTTCAGTGGCAGCCATGATTGCAGGTTGGTCAACAACCTCATTTGCAGCAGCGATGTCGCCAACCTGATCCTGATTATCTGCGCGAAATCATCCGACCCGGCCACTGCCAATCTCAGGCCACAGGTGCAGAACAACATCTTCTACCGCAACACCGTCAAGCGCGCCGTCGTGAGCACGCACCGTGGTGCGGCCAGCGGTTTTGTCATGGATCACAACCTTATCGCGGAAAGCGGAAACACCTGCCTGCTCGATGACGTTGAAGTGCCGTTGAAAGACCTCCCCCAACACGGCTGCCAATCCCATGGCGTGGACCAGACGCCGCTTTTCCGCGACTTCACGCGACTCGATTTCCATCCCACGAAAGGTTCTCCCGCCACCGACCGTGGCGCCGATCTCCGTACTCTCGTCCCCCACGACGCCGAAGGCGCGCCCCGCCCGCAAGGCCAGGCGTTCGACATCGGGCCGTTTGAACTGCGATGAGCGGAAGCAACGCGGCTCGTCTGGCGCGCTCGTTCTCGAAGGACTGCTGAGAACCATCAATCCACACTTTCATTTTTCACGCGCGACAGACATTATCTCGCAACCATGAACAGCAAGTTTCTCCGACATCACTTCTTTTTCCCGGCCCTAGGTATTGCAGCGTTGGCGTGTCTATGTGGCATCGCACAGTTCAGCCACGCTGCCGACGCGGTGGGCGGCAAAATTCACGTCATCCTCGACACGGACATCGGCGATGACATTGACGATACGCGGGCGTGGGGGCTGCTGTTGAAGCCGCCCGAACTCGACCTGAAGCTTGTAGTGGGCGAGTACGCGCGGGCGGGTGCTCGCGGCCGGTTCCCCGCGAACGCCCCCCACTGCGCCGGTCGC
>CAZGGF010000064.1:0-4771 GCA_964524715.1 uncultured Verrucomicrobiota bacterium
GGCCTCCGGAGATGATTTTGATTGGCTTCAGTTTCATGCGAAGGATGGCGAACGTCTGACGATCATGTTTGGCGTGCTACTCCTTTTTTCCGGCGGCGGACTTGGGCGGAGGGGGCAGTTTTGGGGAGCTAAAACGGATGGAGTAATCGGCGTAGGTGGGCTTGTCGAGGTTCTGTTTGTCGAGACCTTGGAAATGGAGGAAGCCCTCGAAGGTTTTTTCTTCGTCCGAGTAGGGCGAGCGCCAAATCGGCGGGATGATGTAGGTGTCGTAGAGGATCTCCACGCCGGGCTTGAGGATGAGCGGGTCGGGCCGGTTGGAGCGGCGGCCGGGTCCCACCCATTTCGACGCTTGGAGGGACTGGTAGTTGTAGGAGAAGAAGGGAGTCACGCTTCGCCTTTGCCCGCCACGGCCGGTCGTGATGGTGATGTCGTGGTCGGTCTTGTTGGTGAGGAAGACACGGACCCTGAAGTAGTCGTCGTGGGTTTCCAGTTCCATGCGACCCGCGATGCTCTTCTCGTCCTGCGCGCAGGCGAGCGGCCCGATGCTCAGAAGGGAGATGAGTGAAACGGTCAGGAGGGTGGCGGCTTTGGATAGTTTGACCATGATGATTCTCCTCAGGCTCGATTGGCTTCCAGTCTGGTGACAACTCCGTTCTCGACCCTCACGCGAATGATCGGAGCGACATGGCGGTTTCCTGCGTTGTGGTACCACGGTTGCGGTGTGGCTCGATATGGTTCTGGCGGAGTTTGAGAGAGAGAAGCCGGGTTTCATCGTCGTGCTCCTGTGTTCAATGGTGACGTCAAAACGATTTGTCTGCCGGACCGCAGCAGAATCGCACCATTGAGTTGGACGGAAACGGGGGATGTTTACTCCCAAGAATCCACGCCGATGCAAAAAGCGGACTCCCCGCCTAGAACCACGCGAACCGCTCTGGGACGTAGATGATATCGTTGGCCCGCAGGTAGAATGGATCAACCTGCTGTCCTTCCAGGGCCAGTTTCAGGTTCAGCGAGTAGTTCTTCACCTGATTATCCTCGTAACGGATAACGGTGACGGCGGCGGGGTTGGCCTTGCCGAAATCGAAGCCGCCGCATTCCATGATGGCTTCAAGAGCCGTCATGGGATGATCGGAAAGAATCTTGCCGGGACGAAGAACGGCGCCATTCACGTAGATCGGCAGGTTGGAAGTAATGACGGTGACGTTGACCTCCTTGGAGACGATTTCGGAGGCGTAGAGCTTGACGAGGTTCTTCTCAAACTCGTTGGGCGTGAGGCCGGCGGCCTTGACCTCGCCGATGAGGGCGAGAGCCACTTTGCCGTCACGGCGAATCTGTTGGGTCGTGTCAAGGGAAGGGGTGCCGGGGAAGGCGATCTTGATCGTGTCGCCCTCGCGGAGTTTGAGCGCGCCGATGTAGCTGCTGACTTGTGAGATGACCTTGGGCTGCGGCGAGTCGCAGCCCGTGACGGCAGCCATGATCATGCCAGCCAGAAATACACGCGAAATCAGCGACCAATGAAAAACAAAGCCGCGCGTCGATTTCGCAGACTCATTGCAACCGGTTTTCATAGGTGAAATATGTTCCATGTGTTGCCTCTGCGGGCCCCGTCGGCTTGATCATGTCAAAAACATCTAAGACCCTCACGTAAGCACACTTGCTGTTCCACTTGCGGTTTCCTCCTACAGTATCGGAAGCCGTCAGGTCAACCAGTTTTTCACGCGTGGACAAGCATCCATGGATAGCCAGTCCAGGGGATGCTCTGCTGCCATGGTTATGCGCGCCGCCGCGATTGATCGCGCCATGCGCCAGGGGTGAGGCCGGTCTTCTTCTTAAAGACGCGGCAAAAGTAATACTCGCTCTCGAAGCCGGATTGGGCCGCGATTTCCTTCACCGACCAGTTGCTTTCGGCCAGCAGGCTCCTCGCGCGGGCGATGCGCAGTTGGAGCAGGTATTGGTGTGGTCCCATGCCGGTCTGCTGCGCGAACGTCCGCCGGAACCATGTGTAGCTCACGTGCAGCCGGCGGGCCAGCTCAGGCAAATCGAACCGTGCCTTGGGGTCGCCATGCATCAACCGCATCGCCTCATCAATCGCGGCGACCGCGCGCGTATCCTCGGCAAGACTGGCTTGTGCGGTCGAATAGAGCAGCGCCAGCAAATGTGCGGTCAAGCCCGCCAACACCTGTTGCAGGGCGGGCTGGTGGGCTTTGATTGCATCCACGATACCGTTGAACACGCCGAGCACCGCGTCTTCGTGGACCACACCCAACACCGGATTGTGCGGCGAGAAGAAGCCGTTGCGCACCAGACGGCGCGCAGTCTCGCCATCGAATCCAACCCAATGCTCATTCCAGCCCGTCTTGTGATCGGGCGCGTAGCGGTGCCACACGCCGGGGAAGAGCAGGAATGTATCGCCGGACTCGATGCGCCGTTTGCCAGCGTCCTGGCTTTCAAACCATCCGCGCCCGCTGGAGATATAGACCACCTGATGATCCGCGAGCACGCGCCCGCGCCGCCAGTCGAAGTTGTAGTCCTTCGGATGACCGCCCGGGGGATAGCTCGCGCGCGACGGGATGCGCGATTGGCCGGCGGTGGTCACGTCCAATCCCCACTTCTTGTCCCGTCCGCTGACGGGGAAGTAGCGGAAGAAAGTCTGGACAGTGTTCTCCATGTGTCGCCGGTGCCAGATTGTGCAACAGACGGGTCATTCTGTCTATTTCCGGTTTCTGCCGGCTGCGGTAGAAACACTGGTATGAAAACCCTCGCGGTTCATCTTTTCACTTCCGCCCTCGTTCTGGCTTCGGTCTTGCCGTCTGCCGTGGCGGCTGATTTGAAAGCGGCTTCCACCATCCAACGCCACAAGCCGGAAATTGCCGCCATCTACTTTCCCGGTTTTCACTGCGACGACCACTACGATTCGTGGTTCGGCGAAGGTTGGAACGAATGGAGACTGGTGATGGATGCGAAGCCGCGTTTTCCTGGCCAGCGATTATTCCAGCCCGAGTGGGGGGCGTTCGACGAGGCCAACCCGAAATGGATGGAAAAACAGATCGCGCTCGCGGCCGGGCATGGCATCGGTGTCTTCGTCTTCGACTGGTATTGGTATTCGGGCGTGAAGATCCTCCATCGGCCGCTGGAGGAAGGTTTCCTCAAGGCCCGCAACCGGCAGAAGCTGAAGTATGCCTTGATGTGGGCGAACCACGATTGGCGCAACTGCTTCCCCGCACCGCTCGACAACAAACAGACGCTCTGGCTCCCCAGCCGCGTCACGCCTGCGGACTTTGAACGTGTGATGGCGCATTGCATCGCCCTGCACTTTCGGCAGCCCAATTACTGGCGCGTGGACGGCGGCCTCTACTTCAGTGTGTTCAGGGCGGACGCGTTTGTGCAGCAGCTTGGCGGTGTCGAAAAGGCGCGGGCCGTCGTGGACAGCGCTCGCAAGCGGATCGCGGCTGCGGGACTTGGCAGACTGCATTTGGCCGGCTTCAGGTCGTCCGGTGATGCGGCAAAACTGCGGGCCGCCGGCTTCGACAGCCTCACCACCTACAGCCTCGGCCACGGCAGCAAAGGATCGTTGCCGAACCAGCCCATTGTCAACTACGCCGACCTCGTCGAGCAACATGAGTCGCTCTGGAAGCGGATGGATGCCGGTGTGCTGCCCTACGCGCCGATTGTGTCGGTCGGTTGGGATGCGAGTTCGCGCTGGGCCAAGGATTGCCCATGGCCGCCGCCAAACGTCGGCTATCCCTACACGCCGGTGGTCGTCGGCAATACCCCGGAACTGTTTGGCGAAGTCTGCCGCCGGGCCAAGCGGCACTTCGAGTCGAGCCAGCTCCGTCCGCCCGCGATTCTCGTCAACGCTTGGAACGAGTGGACCGAAGGCAGCGTGCTGCTCCCGGACCGTGAATACAAGACGCGGTTCCTCGAAGAGCTAAGCAAGGCGTTCACTCCCGAACGTTAAGACGTGTTTTGCAGAAACTCATGACAGTGAATACTCAATCCTCATCACTGCGCATCGGACTTTTTGGCATCGGGCTGGACACCTACTGGCCGCAGTTCGCGGGACTGAAGGAACGGCTCGAAGGCTATCTCCAGCGCGTCGCGCAAAAACTGGCGTTGCCGGGTGTCGAGGTCGTCAACCTCGGCCTCGTGGACACACCGGAGAAGGCGCTCGCAGCGGGACACAAGTTTCGGCAGGCGGACGTGGACCTGATCTTCCTGCACGTTACCACCTACGCGCTCTCGTCCACCGTGCTGCCGGTCGTGCGTCGCGCAAAGGTGCCAGTGATCATCCTGAATCTCTCGCCCGAGGCAGCGATTGATTACGAATCGTTCAATAAACTCGGCGACCGCACGAAGATGACTGGCGAATGGCTTGCCCATTGCGCGGCTTGTCCGGTGCCGGAGATTGCCAATGTCTTCAACCGCGCCCGCATCCCGTTCCACCAGATCACTGGCGTGCTGGAGAACGACCCGGCGTGTTGGCATGAGGTTGCAGGGTGGGTCGAGGCTACGCGCGTCGCGCACGCGATGGAGCACAATCGCATGGGTGTCATGGGCCATTACTACGGCGGTATGCTCGACATTTACTCCGACCTTACGCAGCAATGCGCCAGCTTCGGCGGCCACGTCGAGATCATCGAAGTGGACGAACTCGCCGCGTTGCGCACCGAGGTGAGCGATGCCGACATCCGTGCCCGTGTCGCGCATTTCGGCGAGGCATTTGATGTCCAGCCGGATTGTCCGCAGGCTGAACTGGAGCGCGCCGCGCGCA
>CAZGGF010000065.1:0-40508 GCA_964524715.1 uncultured Verrucomicrobiota bacterium
AACTACTCAACGACGGCAATGTTGTCATTGTCGCCGGTTTTCAGGGCGAGACGCCTGACAAGCAGATCACAACATTGGGCCGCGGTGGCAGCGACCTTTCGGCGATTGCCATTGCCGCGGCGTTGAAGGCCGATATCTGCCAGATCTATACCGACGTGGACGGCGTTTATACGGCCGACCCGCGCATTGTGAAGAACGCGCGGAAGATCCCGGAGATCAGCTACGACGAGATGCTGGAGATGGCCGCGCTCGGCTCGAAGGTGATGCAGGCGCGGTCGGTGGAGTTTGCCAAGAAATTCAAAGTGGTATTTGAGGTTCGCAGCAGTTTTAACGACAACCCAGGGCCGATTGTGAAAGAAGAAACGCGTAACATGGAAGACATGGTCATCCGCGGTGTCGCGGTGGACAAGAAGCAAGCGAAGGTCACCGTTGCCCATGTGCCGGACAAGCCGGGCATGGCATCGCGGATTTTCCGCGCCGTGGCCGACGCGAACATCAACGTGGATGTCATCGTGCAGAACGTGTCCGAGAAGGGATCCACCGACATCACCTTTACCGTCGGCACCGACGACTTGAAAAAGTCGCTGATGGCGCTGGAGAAGGTGGCGAAGGAAGTCGGCGCAAGCGGCGTGACCGCGCAGGATGGCATTGCCAAGGTCTCGATCATCGGCGTCGGCATGCGCAGCCATCCGGGAGTGGCCGCCGAGATGTTCGAAGCGCTGGCCGCCAATCAGATCAACATTGGCATGATCAGCACCAGCGAGATCAAGATCTCGGTGGTCATCGATCTGAAGGACGCCGACAAGGCTGACAACGTGTTGCACGAGGAATTCGGCCTGGCTAAAAAATGAACTCAAAAGTCACCATCTACGATACGACGTTGCGTGACGGCACGCAGGGTGAGGGCATTTCACTCTCCAGCGCCGACAAGCTGCGCATCGCCGACCGGCTCGACGTGTTTGGCGTGCACTATATCGAGGGTGGCTGGCCGGGTTCCAACCCGAAGGACATGGAGTTCTTTACGGAGGCCTGCAAGCGCAAGTGGAAGCACGCAAAGATCGCGGCTTTCGGCAGCACGCGCCGTGCGAAGGAAGTGTGCTCTCGCGACGCGAACATCCAGGCCTTGGTGAACGCCCAGACGCCAGTGGTGACGATGGTGGGCAAGACGTGGTCGCTGCACGTGCGCGAGGTCATCCGCACGACACCTGAGGAGAACCTTGCGATGATCGGCGACAGCGTTCGTTACTTCAAGGAACGCGGCAAAGAGGTTTTCTACGACGCCGAGCATTTCTTCGACGGTTACAAGGACGACCCGGCCTACGCGCTGGCAACCTTGCGCGTCGCGCAGGACGCCGGCGTTGACGTGTTGGTGCTGTGCGATACCAACGGCGGCACGATGCCGCACGATGTCTCGCGGATCGTTGGCGACGTGAAACGCCAGCTTCGCGCGGCGGTCGGCGTTCATACGCACAACGATTGTGGCCTCGCCGTTGCCAACGCCCTCGCAGCCGTGGAGCAGGGCGCGGTGCAGGTTCAGGGAACGATCAACGGCTACGGGGAGCGCTCCGGCAACTGCAACATCAATACGGTGATGGCCAACCTTGTCCTGAAAATGGGCATCGCGTCTGTTCCGCGTGAGAATCTGAAACACCTGCGCGAGTTGAGCATGTTTGTGGACGACCTGACCAACGTCCGGCCCGACATCCGCCAGCCGTTTGTCGGCGCGACGGCGTTTGCGCACAAGGGCGGCATCCACGTCAATGCGATCGAGAAGGTTGCGCGCAGCTACGAGCACATCGAGCCGGATCTGGTCGGAAACCGCCGCCGCGTGCTCGTGAGTGAACTCAGCGGCCGCAGCAACGTGTTGCTCAAGGCACAGGAACTGGGCCTCGAACTCGACAAGGAGACGCCGGAGTTGCGCGAGATTCTCAAGCAACTCAAGGAGCTGGAACACCGCGGCTACGAGTTCGAGGCGGCCGACGCTTCGTTCCAGTTGCTCGTGCAGAAGGCGCTCAAACGGCATAAACCGTTTTTCCAGTTGCTCGGCTATCGCGTCATCATGGACCGCCGTGCCCAGGACGGGCAGCAGATTTGCGAAGCCAGCGTCAAGCTGCGGGTCGGCGACAAGGTCGAACATACGGTGGCGGAGGGCGATGGTCCCGTCAACGCGCTCGACACGGCGTTGCGCGCGGCGCTGGTGAAGTTCTACCCGGCTATCCAGAAGGTGCGGTTGGTGGACTACAAGGTGCGCATCCTCGACGGCGGCGCAGGCACCGCCGCCAAGACGCGCGTCATCATCGAGTCCACTGATGGCGACTCCATCTGGGGCACTGTCGGTGTCCACGACAACATCATCGAGGCAAGCTGGGAATCGCTGGTAGACAGCGTCGAGTACAAGCTCTTCAAAGACGAAAAGCGAAAGTAGCGAACGCCTTCCGAGGGTGACCCGTTTCCCACCGGGGTAAGGTTCAGCACAGAGGCGCAGAGATCGACAAGGGACGCAGAATATCTACATGGTTCTACGCGCTCTGCGCCCCCTCTGATCAATCCCAGCTACTTTCCCATCTCCACTTCGTAAAGCATCCGGGCTTTGCCGTCAGCGTTGACGGACAGCGGGATCGAGAGCGCGCCGTCTTTTTCAACTACGGCAGCGACCTCGCCGAGCCGTTTGCCGCTGGTGGCGAGTGCGTGGACTTTTGCGCGGTCCGCGTTCTTCATCCGTAGCGTCACTTGGGCGCGTCCGGCGCGCACGAGGTGCGGCAGCTTGCCCCACGACAGAAGTATCTGGCGGTTGCGGTCGCCGTAACGCGCACCGCTGTTCTGAAGATCGGTCAGGTGAGTGATTAACAGCCGCTGGCTCGTGGTGATGGGCTTGCCATCGAGGCTGCTGATCCAGACCGTGGCGTCGGTGTCTGCGATCTCGATGGTCGCCGCGCGCGTCTCAATGCGCCTGCCTGCCGGTGCGAAACCACCCGCGGTCCGCGCCGTGTCGAGCGTGAGGATGTTGGCTTCCGCGTCAATCGTCACCTCGCCCGTCTCGCTCTGGAACGTGTTTTTCTTGAAATCGGTCCGGTTGGTTTTTGACAGCCAGCCGCGCTCGCGGAACGTGTCGAGCAGGGTCGTCTCCATGGCCGAGGCGAAAAGATTCGTTTCGCAGCCGGAGAATGCCAGTGGGAGGCTGTTCCTGGTTGTCGTCTTCGCAGGGCCGAACTGCCAGCCGACGCGCGTCAGCCATGCCATGCCGTGCCACGACGGCGTCTTGTCGCGCGACGTGATTGTTTGCGTGAGCAACACGTCCGGGTTCGAGACGAGGGCTACCGCGTGCCGGGCCGGTTGGATGTCGCCCCGCAGGAACAGGCAGAGGCTCGCGCGCTCGGCGGCCTGGTTGAGCGGGTCGGCGGCGAGGTCGAAGTAGTTCATCGCGCCGGGCCGTGCGATGTTGTCGCTCGTGTGGCTGTAAGCAAAACGCCACAGCCCGTCACAATCCTGCACCGCACCCATCGCGCCGGTGAGAATGCCGCCGACGCCTCGGAATCGTCCGGGGCCGGAATAGTTGAACTCGGTAATGGTGAACGGCTTGCCGAACACCCGCGTGAAGGCGCAAGGACGGCCGCCGGTGGCACCGCCGGCAATGGGACTGGTGTTGGCGCAGCGGGAGGGGAGCGACCACGGGCGCTCCAGGAAATGCGGATGATCCACGTAGAAATGGTCGTCCACATAATCGAATATGTTGCGCACCGCCTGCAATTGCACCGGGTTGGTCCAGGCGTTGCAGTCGGTCAGCAGCGCCTGGCAGTGGAGTTCTTCACGGAGGAACCGGCGCGTGCGCTCGACGAAGGCGCGCTCCATCTCAGCGAGGAACCGGTTGAACGTGACGACAGCGGGCAGCCGGCCATGGATGCCCGCCAGCGGGACGGAGCCTTTCGCTGGGTCCTGGTCGTCCTTGAGGTTGCCGAGGGCGCGCGACAACGACTCGCGGTCGGCATAATGCGCCGCCAGCCAGCGGTTCCACGCACCCTGCCAGTCGTCGCGCAGTCTGCCCTTGAGGTTGCCGGCGAAATTGCCGGGGCAGTCCTCGTTGACGAGACTCAGCCATGCCAGCGCTGGATCGTCGGCATAGCGGAGTTTGGTGTAGGGGTTCTCATGGTCGAGCAGCGCGCGAGCGAAGACCTGGTAGTTTGCAGACGCGCGGTCGTTGATCTGGACGGCCATCTTGAATTCGTCCATGTCGATGTTACCCGGCTCGCCCTCGTAGATGTCGGCGAGCGCGACGGGCCGCGAAACGAACAGATCGGTCGTGACGTAGAGGCCATGCCGTTTGAGCGCGGCGAAGAGGTAATCGAACTGATCGAGCTTGTCGGCTTTCAACCGCGGCCCGCCCGGTCCGCGCTCCACCAGTTCGCTCTCATAGTGATGGATGCGGACGGCGTTGTAGCCCAGTCGCGCCAGCCGCTCCGCGAGCCGGTCGGCCAGCTCGTGTGGCAGATACTGCGCCGAGAAGCAGAAGTTGACCCCGTAAAACCGCGAGGGTGTCGCGCGCTTCTCAAACGCGAATTTCCCCTGCCGTGTGGCGATGACGCGTCCATACCGGCCGGCCGGCGCGTGCCGTGGGATGGCCTGGCTGAAATCCAGCGCCGAACCGGCTTCGACGTCCAAATCCACCTCCAGCGGCAGCCATTCCGCGCCCGCAGTGATGGTCACCGGCTTGTCCTCCTCGATTCTCATTCCATTTTCGGCACCGAGCACGAAGGCCAGGGTCATCGTCTTGCCGGCAGGCCATGTGCCGGGCATGTTTGACGGCCCGATGCGCACCGAGAACATCTCGCCCCACTGCCGGTCGTCCTGCAGCAGTACATGGGCCGGAGTGGAAAAATCCAGCCGCAAGGCGCTTGCGCCGGGCGGAATAATCTTCAACGACTGGGTCGGCGCCGCGTACACCTGGGCTTCCTTGTACATCACCGGCACTGTTCCTTTCTTGCCGTCCGCTGCAAATTGCCCGCCTGCCAGCAGGGGAGACGGTATCGTCATTGTCACGTTCAGGCTGTTGAGTCTCATTTCTTTCTGCGGTGTCAGCCGATATTCTAAACGCAGGCCCGCTTTTTCCTCCGTCGCGCGCAATTCGACATCCACCACGCCGCCGCTGGGTGCAAGAATTCGGCCATGGCGAATGCCGTCCTTGGGCATTTCACCCGCCTTGCCGCCGCTCATGCTGGCGAACTGCCAGGGCACTTCGAACAAGGCCGGCGTCAGGGTTCCAAATTCTTTTCCGTCGCGCTCGATTCGTACCGTGCCCGTCGGCGAGACCACGGCCGACCATTGGGGGGTCTCCGCATGGGCAGCAACGGCCAGCGCGGCAAGGGCAGCGACGAATGGAAGTTGTTTCATGGGATGCAGATTAGCGTGACGGCCCGCCAAGGGCGAGTGGCTTGACAGGAAAAAATACCCTGCGGAAAGCCGACCGGGGACGTGCAAACGGTGCTTGCGTTCCCGCTGCGTTGTTCCGCTATTATTGCCTGAATGAGCAGCACGGATATTCCAAAGGCATACGAAGCCAAACTGGTTGAAGACAAATGGTATAAAGACTGGCTGAAGCAGGGTCACTTCACGGCGAACCCGGCGTCGGCCAAGCCGTCCTATTGCATCGTCATCCCGCCGCCAAACGTCACCGGCGTGCTGACCATGGGCCACGTGCTCAACAACACGCTGCAGGACATTCTTTGCCGCCGCAAGCGCATGCAGGGTTTCGAGGTGCTCTGGCTGCCCGGCACCGATCACGCCGGCATCGCCACGCAGACCGTGGTCGAGCGGACGCTCCGCAAACAGGGCGTCATCCGGCACCGCAACGATCTCGGCCGCGAGAAGCTCGTCGCGAAAATCTGGGAGTGGAAGGAGAAGCACGGCGGCATCATCATTCAGCAGCTCAAGAAGCTCGGCTGTTCCTGCGACTGGACGCGCGAGCGGTTCACGATGGACGAGGGCTACAGCAAGGCCGTGCTTCATTGCTTCGTTGCGCTTTACAAGAAGGGCCTGATCTATCGCGGCAAACGCATGGTCAACTGGTGCCCGGTCTCGCAGACCACGCTCAGTGATGAAGAGGTCATCATGAAGCAAGTGCAGGGCGAACTCTGGCACTTCAAGTATCCGCTCATTGGGAAGGACGGCCATCCCAGCAAAAACGAGTTTCTCGTGGTGGCCACGACGCGGCCGGAGACGATGCTCGGTGACGAGGCTGTGGCGGTGCATCCGGACGACGAGCGCTACAAGAAGCTCGTCGGTCACAAGGTGCTGCTGCCGATCCAGAACAAGCAGATTCCCATCATCGCCGACCCGTTGGTGGATCCGAAGTTTGGCACCGGTTGCGTGAAGGTGACGCCGGCGCACGACCCTGCCGACTACGAGATGTCCCAGCGCCACAAGCTGCCGTTGACGGTGGTCATCGGCCCCGACGGAAAGATGACCGAAGCCGCTGGCGAGGATTACGAGGAGATGGATCGGTTGGAGTGCCGTGAGGCCGTGGTGGAGAGGCTGCGGCTCGACGGCCTGTTGCTGAAGACCGAGCCATACATGCACAACGTTGGTTACAGCGAGCGCGCCGACGTACCGATCGAGCCGCGCGTGAGCGAGCAGTGGTTCCTGAAGTATCCGCAGGTGGAGAAGTCGCTCGCCGCAGTCGAGAAGGGCGAGATCAAGTTTTATCCGGAGCGATGGTCGAAGACCTACATGCACTGGCTCGGCAACATCCGCGACTGGGCCATCAGCCGCCAGCTTTGGTGGGGGCACCGGATTCCGGTGTGGTATCACAAGCAAACCGGCGAAATGCACTGCTCGGTCAATGGCCCGTCCGACCCGCAGAACTGGGAACAAGACTCCGACGTGCTCGACACGTGGGCGTCGTCGTGGCTCTGGCCCTTTGCGACGATGGGGCACTGGCCTGCGGAACAGTCGGACACACTGAAGAAGTTTTATCCGACCACCGATCTCGTCACAGGCCCGGACATCATTTTCTTCTGGGTCGCGCGCATGATCATGGCCGGCTACGAGTTCATGGACCGGAAGCCGTTCTCGAACGTCTATTTCACCGGCATCATCCGCGACTCGCTCGGACGCAAGATGTCCAAGAGTCTCGGCAACTCGCCCGATCCGCTTGACCTCATCGCCAAGTACGGTGCCGACGGCTTGCGCTACGGCCTGATGCTCATCGCGCCACAAGGATCGGACATCCTGTTTGCCGAAGAGCGGATGGAGGTCGGTCGCAACTTCTGCAACAAACTCTGGAACGCCGCACGCCTCCGCCAGATGCAAGGCGTCGCCAGCAGCGAAGTGAAGAGGGAACTCCTGTCGCCGGACGATCATTATATCTTGGCGAAGCTCGATGACTGCATCCGCAATGTGTCGGCGAGCCTCGACGGCTACAAGTTCAACGAAGCCGCGCAAACGCTCTACGGTTTCTTCTGGGGCGAATACTGCGACTGGTATCTCGAAGTCTCGAAGTCGTCGCTGCAAGGAACCGACGCCGCGCTCAAGGCGAACGCTTGCGCCGTGATGGACACGGTGCTCTCTACGGTGCTGCGGCTGCTGCATCCGTTCGCGCCGTTCATCACCGAGGAGCTCTGGCACGGCCTCGGTTTCGCGCAGGGCCAGACCATCCAGTTCACCAAATGGCCGGAGCCGACCGGTCTGGGTGACGCGTCAGAGGTGGATTGGGTATCGAAGAAATACGCGCTCATCGTCGCTGGCCGCAACCTGCGGGCTGAAAAGAAAATCGCACCCGGCAAGAAGGCCAACTTCAAGATTCAGGCCAAGACGGCCGACATTGCCTCGCGATTGCAGCGGGAACTGCCGACACTCCGCATCCTCCTCAACGCCGAGCAGATTGAATTCGTCGGCGCAGATTTCCAGTCATCGGCCGGCACACCCGCGGCCGTCGCTGAACTTGGCTCGATTTTCATGCCGCTGGAGGGTCTGGTGGACCCTGCCGCCGAGCGGAAACGCGTCGAGACACAGCTTGTGAAGCTGGCGAAGGAGATCGAAGGGATTGACCGGAAGCTGGCCAATCAGGATTTCGTTGCCAAAGCGCCGCCCGCCGTTGTGGCTCAGCAGAGGACCAAACGCGAAGAATTACAACGCCAGCAGGCGGAATTGCAGAAGCTGCTGAATTAGGCGGCAGATGCTGCGTGTGGCTTGGCCCGGCTGCAGGCGTGTTGTGCCGTCGCTCGTTTTTGATTCATGCAAAGTCCAACCGACAATAATGGAGATCAAGTTGCGCCGTCGCGGAGTTCGCGGCTGCTCTTGGCGCTGGCTGTTGTTTACGCGGTGGTGGTTCTGTTTGCCGGTCTCGGTGTGCGGGGATTGAACGAGCCGGATGAGGGGCGCTATGCCGAGGAGGCGCGCGAAATGCTGGAGCGGTTGCAGACCAACCGGCTCGCGTGGCTGGAGGAGACGCTCGACGGCGAACCCTACTACAGCAAGCCACCACTCACCAACTGGCTCACGTGCGTGACGATGAGCGTGTTCGGCCTCAACGAGCTGGGCGCGCGGATGCCGGCCGCGCTGGCGGCGTTCGGCGCGGTGCTGGTGGCGATGACGATGGTGCGGCGGATGGGGGGCGAGCGTTGGGCGGCGTTGGCGGGCGTGATTCTGCCGACGAGCCTGATGTTCTTCGTTGTCGGCCGGCTGATCACGACGGACATGATTCTGGCGTTCTTCATGACGTCGGCACTTGCGGCGTTTTGGTTCTGGTTCGAGGACGGCGGGCGGCGGCCACTGGTGTTCTTCTGGCTCGCGCTGTCAGGCGCGATGATGGCCAAAGGCCCGGTTGGCGTGGTGGTGGCGTTGCTGGTGATCGTTGTGACGCTTGTTGTGTTGCGCCAGCCGCGGCGACTGCTGGACCTCGGCTGGCTGTGGGGTCTGCCTTTGTTTGCGGTGCTGGGTCTGAGTTGGTATTTGCAGGCGTGCATCCGGTTTGACCTTTGGTGGTTCTTTCTTGGCCAACAGGTGGCAGGCCACTACCTCAAGGACGTGCAGGGTCATCCGCAGCCGATCTGGTATTACGCCGTGCTGTTGGTGGTGGGCTCGCTGCCGTGGACGCTGTGCGCGTTGACGTCATGCGGGCGCTGGCGTGAGGAAACGCAGTCATCGCGGGAACGCGCGCAACGAGTGTTTCTGGTGAGTTGGGTGGTGACAGCGTTGGTGTTTTACAGCATGAGCCGGACGAAGTTGGCCACCTACATCCTGCCGGCGATAGTGCCAATGGGGCTGCTGGCGGCGCGGTTTTGGGAGGAAATGCTGACCGAGACGGAACAACCGGCGTCTGGCGTCTGGCGTCGTGTGGCGGCGTGGAGCAGCGTGGTGTTCACAGCGCTGGTGCCCGTGTGCCTGTGGTATTGGCTTTACCGCAAGATCGGTCCGGCCCGGCCCGATTACGTCTGGGTCTGGCAGGTGGTTGGTGGAGCGAGCGCAGCCGTGTTGCTGCTGGCGGTGTTCTGGGCGCGGCGCTCCACAATGCGTTTGCTGGGGGTGGGGGTGGTCGCGTTGCCGGTGTTTCTGATTGCAGCGATGGGCGCGCTGTCGGGCTTCGAAGACCTGATGGAGAGCAACTACAGCTTTCGCACGATCGGGCTGGCGTTGCGCGCACGCGCGAAGCCGGACGACATGGTGGCGTTTGCGATGACCCAGGATCGCGGCCACGGCATTTGTTTCTACTCGCGCCGACTCATTTCCAAGCCACGCCTTGGCGAATCGCCCAAGGGGATGCAACATCCGCCACCCGACCGGCTGCTGCGGAACGTGGATCAGATTTGGGATTGGGTGCGGCAGGGACGGCGGGTGTTTTGCGTCATTCCGACGGACAGGCGCGATCAATTCTTGAAAGCGGCCCCGGTTCCTTTTACGGAGTTGCTCCGCACGCGCAGCTACACGCTGTGGTTGACGCCGCCGGCGTCGAAATGAGACGGCTCGCCGGGTTTCCCAGCTTCGTCAATCAACATGATCGGAATGCCGTTGCGAATCGGGTAGCAGAGGCCGCACGCCGCGTTCTGGCAAACCAGTCGATCGTTTTCCAGCTTCACCGACGCCTTGCATTTCGGGCAGGCGAGGATATCGAGCAACGCCTTCTCAATCATACAACTTCTCCGCTTCCGCCAGCGCCGCCGTCAGCACACGGCGAACCGGCACTTTCGCCTTCGCCGCCGCGCTCTTGCAGGATTCGAACTCCGGCGACGCCGAAACGGTCTTCCCGCTGAGCCGTCCGAGCTTCACCTCGACGCGGCCAAACGCCGTTTTCACGACAACGATCTCGCGGTCGAGCTTGAGTCGTTGCGCCTCGGTACGGCGAACTCCAAATGCCGTGGTGTTCTCCAGCAACAGCCGGGAGAGCTTGTCGGCGTCGGCGGGTGCGCACAGCACGCTCAGCATCACGCCCGGCCGATTCTTCTTCATTTGGATGGGCGTATGGAACACATCGAGCGCGCCCGCGGCGAGCGTCTTGTCCATCACGTCGCCGAGTACCTGTGGGCTGACGTCGTCGAGGTTGGTCTCAAGCACCGCCACACGATCCGACTCGCGCGGGTCGCCGTCCTGAACATCGCCCAGCAGTGCGCGCAAAACGTTCGGTGACTTCGGCAAATCGCGTGAGCCGAGCCCGTAGCCGATGGCGCGCACCGTCATCGCAGGCATCGGGCCGAACTCGGTGGCGAACTCCCTCAGCAGTGCCGCGCCCGTCGGTGTGATCTGTTCCGCCTCTTCGTCGCCGGCATAGAGCGGCACGTCTTTCAGCAGTTCCACCGTCGCCGGCCCGGGCACGGGAAACCGGCCGTGCGCACAATCCACAAAACCAAAACCTGTCCGCAGGGGCGCGGAGGCGATGACTTTCTCGACACCCAGTTCCTGAAGCCCGATGCACGCGCCAACGAAGTCCACGATGCTATCCACCGCGCCGACTTCGTGAAAATGCACGTTCTCCGGCGCGACGCCATGAACCTTTCCCTCTGCCATCGCCAGCCTCTGAAACGCGCCAACCGCGTGCTGCTTCACTTCAGCGGCGAGCGTGGACGATTCGATGAGATGTTTGATATCGCGAAACGTCCGGCCGTGATGTTCGTGGTTGTGATGGTGATGATGGTGGTGGTCGTGCTCGTGGATGGAGACATCGAACTTGGTTCCCGTGATTCCCCGTCTCTTGCCGGGGGTGGCGGAGACTTCAAACTCATCGAGCTTCAATTTGGCCAGCTCGCGGCGGAGAGTCTTGAGGTTGAGTCCGAGATCAATCAGCGCGCCGAGGAGCATGTCACCACTGATGCCACCGACGCAGTCGAGATAGAGTAGTTTCATGGCCGGTTGCGAGCCTACTCGTAGAACGGAAGCTTGTCCATGATTGGCAAGCCTGCTAGAAAAGCGCCATGAAGCCCCAAATCGTCGCCACTGACAAAGCGCCGAAAGCCGTCGGCCCCTACTCGCAAGCTGTCCGCGCCGGAGAATTCCTGTTCTGCGCCGGCCAGATTCCGCTCGATCCCGCTACGGATCAGCTCGTGGCGGGCGGCATCCAGGAACAGACCACGCGCGTGCTGGAGAACATCAAGGCCGTGCTCGCTTCGCAGGGCATCGGTCTCGAACATGTCGTGAAGACAACGGTCTTCATGACCCACCTCGCCGACTTCGCGGCGATGAACGAAGTGTATGCGAAGAGTTTCCCGGTGAACCCGCCCGCCCGCTCGACCATCCAGGTCGCTGCGTTGCCCAAAGGCGCGCAGGTGGAGATCGAAGTCATCGCGGCCTATTGAGACGGCGGCGGCTGAGAAGTGTTCGGTGCCAGCGACCAACGGTCGTGCGCGAGGTGTAAATGCCGGGCGTGATGGAGCGCTTGAGTGGATCAGTGCTCGCTTGTTGCATGGCCGTGTTTTCCATCGCAGTCTTGCCGGCTCGCACAGATTCGTTGTAGGGTTCGCTTCATGAAATCGAACCCGACTCCCTCTTCCTGTCACGCCGTTCCCATGCCGCGGCGCGATTTCCTTGGCACGCTGGGCGCAAGCGTCGGAGGTCTGGCGCTGCCGACGCTGCTCGCTTCGGAGCTTCGCGCCGCGCCGTCACATCCACCGATGAAACTCGGTCTAGCCACCAACGGTTTCAACAACCTCACCAACGACGAGATGGCGCAACTCGCCGCCGACGCCAAGCTCGATTGCGTGCAGTTGTTCTTCACGCAAAAGGACTCGAACTATTGGAGGTACAACCGGCCCGTGGATGTCTCGGTGGTGACGGAGGCGGAATGTCATCGAATCGCGAAAGCCTATCGCAGCCGCGGTCTGGAGATTCAGGCGCTGGGCGTCTATGCCAACCTCATCGAGCCTGACGAGGTTGAGCGCGAGAAGAACTTCCGGTATTTCGCCGACATGATGCGCATCGCCCAGACGATGAACGTGCGAATGCTGCTGAGCGAATGTGGCTCGGTCATTGTGCCCGGCAAGGGACGCGACCTGTCCGCTTCGCTCGACGAGCGCACGTGGCCGCGGCTGGTGGAGATCACACGCAGACTGATTCCGCTGGCCGAGAAACACAACGTGACCATTGCCATCGAGTCGTATTTTCAGGATCTGCTCGGCTCCGCCACGGCGGTGCGTTACTTCATGGAGGAGATCAACCACCCGCGCGTGCGCGCCCTGCTCGACCCGGCGAATCTGTTGCCCCACAACACGCTGGAGGAGATGTTTAACGCGCTCGCTCCGTACATCGTTGCGCTGCACGCCAAGGACCGCAAGCTGCATGTCACACAGGGCGTCGCCGCCGGCAAAGGAGATGTTGATTACCGCAAGTACATCGCGCTGGCTCGCAAGCACTGCCCGAATCTGCCGCTCGTGCTCGAATACGTCAACCCGAAGACCTATCAGGACGCGCTGACCCACGTGCGCTCATTTCTCTGAGCGACTAAAGCCCATAGCCGCCAACGTAAGGAGGCGGACATAACCAATCACGCTCTTGTCGCCAGGGTGACGGATAAATCGTATCAAATACTCGTACCCGCGCTCGCGATGAACGCCCCGGAGGGGCGTTTGATAATAGCCCGGCGTTTTTAACGCCGGGAACGTGTTGTCACTCGTCCATCCAGTCCCGAAGGGACGGCTGGAGTTTTTGCGCCGTGCGCGCGACTTTCATTCGTGCCTACGGCACTCGTCGTTGCTTTCTCGTTACTACCCGGCGTTGAAACGCCGGGCTATTCTCGCGTCGTCCCGACGGGACGACACGACGGAATCATCATAGGACCGTTGTTTGCCAAAGGGCTGTAGCAGCTACAAAATGCGGCTTCCGGCGCGTGCTGCGGATTCTACTTCCCCATTTCTTCCATCTTCGTCCCTTCATACATCAGGCGACGCTTCACAGAGCCGTCCTTGGCGTGGCCGCGCGCGAACACCATCGCATCGCTCCGCAGACCGGCGCACGACACGGTCTTTGCCTCTGTGTTCGTGCGGAAGATCACGACATCCTCAGCGCCGCCTGCGGTCTGCAAACGAACACCCACCGCGCCGTCGCCTTGGACGAGTTCCATCTTTGTCACTGGAGAGTCGCTGCCAACGCGATGGGGCGTCAGCACGGAGAGGAACCGGCCCGTGACGCTTGGTGTGGTTGTGGCAGCGGTCAGGTGCCATGTGTTCTTGAGTTCGCCGCGCTTCACCCGCTCCGGTTCCGGTTCATACTTGTCGTTTTGTGAAAACGCCAGACTTGCGGGCATCAGCAGCCGCGCCTCCATCGCTGCCGGTTCATGGCGGATCGTCAGAAGCTGCTGCGATTCGTCTACTGCGATCTTCTCGTGTGCGTGCAGCAGCCACTGGAACGTCGCCGGCTTTGTCGCCACCAGATCGTCGAAAACCACAAACACTCCCGGTCGCACATGCACCACGTGCCGGCGGAATTGCTTCAGCTTGTCGCCATACGCCGCGCCAGCCTCTCCTTCGGCGTAATCATAACCCTCGCCATGGAGGAATGCGGTGATGGCGCCTTTCGCCGCCGCGCTGCGTTGCACCTGGCCTTGGCCGTCCACGAGGATGCTGTTCACCGCCCGCGTGGCGCGCGTCCACTGGCTGTGATGCGGCGAGCCATACCATGGATAATATCCTGTCGCAATCGCCAGCCCGCGGCCGAACGCCTCGACAACAAACGCATTCTGGTCGGCGTGGCCATGGCTTACGCTGCCGAACGGGCTGCTCCGCAACAAGAAACTGATGTCGCGCTCCTTGTCGCCGAGCGCTGTATGCATTGAGACGAGACCCGCGCCGGGAAATACATGTGCCTGCGGCAACTCCAACGGCGAGCGCGCCTTCACTGATGGATCGTAGGTGGCAAGACTGAGCACGTCGCTGCCCGGCTTGTAGCCTGCGGCATCGGCATACCAGCGGAAAAACGGATTCTGCGTCAGCGATGAGAACGCGTACATCACGGCACGCGGTCCGTGTGGCGGCGAGTGCTGATTGTCGCCGAACGGGCTGTTTTCATGGTATGGCGTCGCCGTGTAGAGCGCGTAATTCGGCGTGTTGCGAAAGAACGGCTTCTGCATCAGGTCCACGCCGGTGGCATGGCGCAGCGCGACGACGAAGTGAACCGCAAAACCCATGTAAGCGCTCCAGTAGCTGGGCCCTTCCTGCCAGCCGCCGTCATCGCCACCCCACGCGGGATAGCTGGTCATGTAGATCGTCGTGACATACTCCAGCCATTGCCGCGCCTCGGGCCATTCGTGAATGAACGACAGCGCGCACTCGCCGAGGAATCCCGGCAACCGGCCGGCGTGGCTGTCGTAGGGATTGCTCTCGAACGGCAGTCGTTGCAGCCGCTTCAGGAATTGCAATGCCCGCGCCTTCATGTTCGGCTCAATTCGCGCGCGCTCCTCGGCAGTGAACAGATCGTAGGTCCAATCGTAAGCCCGTGTGCCGCGCATCATGACCCACATCGGCGGCTCGTCGTAGGCGAAGAGGCTTGTCGGCCCTTCCGGGTTCCACGAAAAGAAATAAAGCAGACGGCGTTTCGCTTCGAGACCCAGCCGGCGGTCGCCCGTCACCAGATAGGCCAGCGCGCACTGTTCCATCTTGTCCATCGGCGGACGCGTCGTGCTCATGATGCGTACGGCCCATGGTCCGCGCTTGGCTGGCTCCTTTGGCTGGTAGTCCGGCTCTGGCACCAGTTCCTCGCCGATCGCCTTCTCGCACGACTTCACCAGTTCCTGCACTGCGCCCTTCAGCTCACCCTTCGCTGCCGCGCGAATCTTGGCGAGCTGCCCGCCGCCCAGGAACAACCGCGGCCGTTGCACCGGCACGCTTTGCGCGATCTTGTCGAAGTCGGGCAATGGAAACGGCCTCGCGCTTTTCGGCACCGCGAACAATCGTGCGCGTCCATACACAGGTCCGTTCTTTGTCTCGATGCCGTAGCGCCAGAACCACCGGCCCGCCGGCAGCGGTTCGTGTGGCACAAACACCGTCCGCGTCAACCCCGCAAACGTGCGCGTGTCCTCGGCGGGAAAAAACTCCGAGTGTGACAACTGTAACGCATAGGTCGCGTTCCGGCCCGCCGGCACCCAGATGAACGCCGGCGGCGTCACCTCCATGATCTGGCTGTCCGCCGGTTGATACGGTTTCTGCGTTGGCCCGGGCGGCGAATCGAGGACCGGCTTTGAGCCTTCCTTGGACTTCTCGCTGGCAACCACGGTGGGCAAAATTGGCGCAAAACAGCAAGACAACGCCAAAAAGAGGATGATCGAACGGTTCATTGGATTGTTGAGTCGGGCAATCGATGGCGGTTTCGAACGCAGGCATGCTACCGAGCTTGCCAAACGAAGCAAGGTTTGTTTGACTGGTTCACGTGGTGTGGGACGAATTTTACACCGCTCTGCGTCGGTGAACGAGAGACGACGGTCGAGCCGATTTGTCTCGCTTTGGCGATCCTATGCAATAAATGCGGCTGAATTTAAAGTTGACACAAGTGGGGCGTAATTATAGAAGTTAGCTGCTATCCGGATAGAAAGATGCCTGTGGCCGAGAGGCGCGAACGGTGTGTTCTGGTTGCCGTCGTGCGAGTGACCTTGGATCTTTATGGTGTATGCGGGTAAGGAGAGTCTTGTGAATACATTTCAATCAAATCAGATGGCGACAAAGGCATGGCGGAAACGGGGATTGGCTGGTGCTTTGTGTGCTCCTCTGCTCGCCGCCTTGATGATCGTGCCGGTCGTGTTCGCAATGGCTCAAACACCGCCGCCACCTCCGCCGTTGTCGAATGTGAATGATCCCTTGAAGGACAAGCAAGGCAACACCATGACCGTGGGCCAGCTCGCACTTCATTTCGCCATGAGCCTTCATCCTGCTTTTCGTGGCAGCAGAGAGGCAGACGCGATCGCGTGGTTGCAGGGGAACCAAGTGGGAGATCAGCCGGGTCACTTGCCTCCGCTTTCATTGATCGGTGGATGGGGTGATCTGAGCCGACAAGCGACGGTAGGTGACTTGACGGTGTTGCTGGCGCAGCAACTCAAGATCACGCCGACGGCGGCGGCAGGTGGACAGCCGACGGCGCAGGATTATCAAAACGCGCTTGTGAGCTTTATGGGGAGCACGAACGTCTCGGTCTTCAACAGTATTGTCAGCACTTTCAAGGACTGGGTGAGTCCTTCGGTGAACATTTTGGGTTTTGAGCCGAGCAGTGGTCAACAACAACGGTCGTCGCCAACGCCGCCGTAGGTAGCGTTTATTGATCCAAAAAGAGTCTCCGTGGTGACAGAAGCATTCGATGAGGAGAGCAGATATGATTAACCGGCTGGTGAAACCAATTGTATTTATTATGATGGTTGTCGCATGCACGGTACTCGCACAGGACAACACGCAGAACACGGCGGGGACTGTTCAGAATGCGAACGCGAATCTCCAAGGTGGTTTGGTGACCCAGCATCCTTTTTCGTACGGTCTGACGTTGCGCGAGTCATACGACAGCAACATTTACACCCGTACGGATAACGTTAAAGGCAGCTTCGCCACCACTGCATCGCCGGATTTTCAGTACGTGTGGAGCAATCCGACCACGGACGTATCGGCACACTATACGTATTCGGCGGTCTATTACGAAAACCGTCCGGAGAAACAGTGGGATCAGTCTCACAACCTCAACGTCACCGTTGGTCATGATTTCTCGCCGCGTTTGCGCGTCGCCTTCAACGATGAGTTTGCGCCAGGGTTCGAGCCGGATATCGAGGAAGGTACGAGCCAGCGCAGCGCCGACTATATTCAGAACAGCGCGCGATTGGCCGCAACCTACAAGCTGGACAGTCGGTGGGATATTTCCACGACCGTGAGGCACTATTTCATCAACTACAGCGACAATAGCTACCTGCCGGTTTTTCCTGGCACCCCGACCTCGGACACGATGAACCGGCAGACGATCGAGGTAAGCGCTGGTGTCAATTACCAGCCGATATCCACAACGACGGTAGGTTTGCTCCTGGGCTATAACTCCACTTCCTATTCCGGATATGATCGCGATAATGCCGGTGAGACGGTGCACTTCAACCTTCAGCACACTTTTAATCCGCGCCTGACCTTTGACATGGCGGCTGGTGTGCAGATGCAGACTTTTGACGCCATCGGCGGCCAGTCGCTGAATCCAGACGTCAACATGGGTCTGACGTATATGCTCTCACCCCGTACAAGTGTGAGCGGCCGTTTCTCCACTCACATGCAGCCCACAGAGGTGGCTACCTACCTCGAACAGCAGACTTACATGCTCAGTGCCAATCTTGTTCATCAGTTCACGTCGAGGTTGATGGGGGCTGCGAGCTTCATGTATGTGCCGTCAGAGTACTATCAGAATTTGGAGATGTCAGGATCGACGATTTCCGGCACCCAGTCGGAAACCTCTCTCGCGGCATCATTGATGATGGGATATCAATTCACCCTGCATCTTCGTGGCGAAATTGGTTATTCATACACCCATTTCACATCCGACTTTGCGTCGCGCAGCTACGACCGGCACATGACGTATTTGCAGGCGCGAGTCGGTTTCTAAGAGTCGGGGTCTGATGTCGTTCAAGTCCCGCCAACAGCGGGCACATGATCGGATTGGGGAGTTCATCAATCGGGCAGGCAGGTGTGTTTGTTTGTCTCCGGCGAGATTCAAAACCGTTCATGCCTTTTCAAGGTTGCACAACAGGTCGATTGTCAACGATTTCGGAACTTGCAACTTGACGCGCAATACATAGATTCCCCCGCATGACCGGGCTGGCAAACAACCTGTTGGAGCTCATCCGCCGCACGTCCACCGAGATGCCCGAGGATGTCAACCGCGCGTTGCTCGATACGCTCAAGACCGAGGAGAAACACACAACGGCGGAGTTCGCGCTCAAGACCATTCGCGCCAACATCGCGCTGGCGGCGAAAAAGAAACAGCCGATCTGTCAGGACACCGGAGCCATCCTTTTCTACGTCCACTGTCCCATTGGTTGCGACCAACCCGCGTTCGAGGAAGCCGCACGCGACGCAGTAGCCGATGCGACCCGGAAAGGTCTTCTGCGCCAGAACTCCGTGGACTCCCTCACCGGCAGGAACAGCGGTACCAACCTCGGTCCGGGCACTCCGACATTTCATTTTACCCAAACGCGTGACGCGACGACCCTCGATGTGCGTTTGATTCTGAAAGGTGGCGGTTGTGAGAATGTGGGCGCGCAATATTCACTGCCCGATACGCAACTTGGGGCCGGTCGCGATCTTAAGGGTTGTCGGCGGGTGATCCTCGATGCAGTGCTTCAGGCGCAGGGCAAGGGTTGTGGTCCCGGCGTCCTCGGTGTCTGCATCGGCGGCGACCGTGCCACCGGGTACGCGTTTTCAAAAGAACAACTGCTTCGCCCGCTCGATGACCGCAATCCGAACGCGGAGCTTGCCATGCTGGAGCAGGATATCGTTGCCACAGCCAACCAGCTTGGCATCGGCCCGATGGGCTTTGGCGGACGGGCGACGTTGCTTGGCTGCAAGATATGTGCCGTCAACCGGTTGCCGGCGTCCTATTTCGTCAGCATCAGCTATATGTGCTGGGCTTTTCGCCGACAAGGCGTCGTGTTGAGCGCCGACGGCGGGAATATTGAGAGATGGATTTACTAGAGGGAGAAACGCAAAACGTAGAACATGATTTCACTTCGCGTCTTGTGTTCTGCCCGTAACAAACATGGAAATCAAAACGCCAGTCTCCGAAGAACTGATTCGTTCATTGCGTGTGGGTGACCTCGTCGGGGTCAGCGGCATTGTTCACACGGGCCGCGATGCGTTTCACAAGTTCCTTCACGACGGCGGCGCTCTGCCGGTGAACATGCGTGGTGGCATCCTGTACCATTGCGGACCCGTCATGGTGAAAGAAGGCGGTCAATGGATCTGCGCAGCTGCGGGCCCAACCACCAGCGCGCGCGAGGAGCCTTACCAAGCCGGGGTCATTCAGAAGCTCGGTTTGCGCGCCGTCATCGGCAAAGGTGGCATGGGCGATCAAACGCTCGCGGCATGCAAGGAGTTCGGCTGCGTCTATCTCCACGCCGTTGGTGGCGCGGCGCAAGTGCTCGCCGGGTGCATCAAACGAGTGCGCGGTGTTTACATGTTGGAGGAGTTTGGCAGTCCTGAAGCCGTGTGGGAACTCGAAGTGGCGAAATTCCCGTGCGTCGTCACCATGGACAGCCATGGCAACAGTCTGCACAGGGATGTGTTCGCCCGCTCGGAAAAACAGTTGGCGAAGCTGCTATAACGCAGACGTCCGTGCCTGAGTCGTTCTTCGATACTGCAGAACAGCGCGAGCAGGATGCCTATGTCACCTGACCGGCTTGATCTCGAACGTTGCCCCAAACTTCAACAACGTCTCGGCCAGAATTTCTGCCATCGTCCCAACCAGTTCCATGCAGAACTTGTGGCGGTTCTCGCCGGCGAAATCTCCCTGTGGACCGGTGAGGTGATTGCAGATGATGTCCACCGTGCCATCGGACCGGCGCCGGCCGCCGGGGCCGAGTGGCGCGCGCTTCTCCCACTGCGTGCGGAAGTGCGCCATCGCGGAGCGCAGTTTCGGTGAAACCGGTCCAGTCGGATTCGGGTCGCCAAAATACTGGCCGATGACCAACTCGCCGCCTTTGATTGCGCCGCACTCGCCCTCGCCGGTGATGCCACCACGCCGCAGTGCCTGATAGGGCCCGCTCGGCAGGTTGAACGTCTCAGCCATGCAGATGCCGCACGAATGGTGCGGGACGAGCTTGCCTTCGTAGAGCGCAAGCGCCTTCCGCCGCGCCGCCGCAATCAGTTCTTTTTCGTTTTGTGCCATGGCAGGATTCCCTTCACGATTGTGGCAGACTCTGCGCGGCCTTGACGACGGCTTCCACGTCAATGCCCAGCGCCTTCATGATCTTGCCGCCGGGTGCGCTGATGCCGAAACGGTTCAGGCCGACCACTCTGCCGTCGAGCCCAACGTAGCGGAACCACAGATCAGATACACCAGCCTCAACCGCCACGCGCCGCCGGCAAGTTGACGGCAGCACTTCCTCGCGATAGGCCGCCGGTTGCCTTTCGAACCGGGCAAAGCAGGGCAGTGATACCACGCGCACGCCGTCGCCGAGTTGTTTGGCGGCGTCGAGCGCGAGCTGCAGCTCGCTGCCGCAGGAGATGAGGATCAGGTCCAGCTTGGACTTCTCCTTGAGCGCGATGTAACCGCCGCGCAGCACGCCTTCACGGCGCTGCGCGACCGGAATCTGATTGAGCATCGGCACCGCTTGGCGCGTCAGGCAGAGCAACGTCGGGCCGTTGACGCGTTCCAGTGCGGCGACGAACGCGCCCGCGGTCTCCTCCGGGTCCGCCGGACGGATGACATCGAGATTCGGCATCACGCGCAGGCCGCTGACGGTTTCCACCGGCTGGTGCGTCGGGCCGTCTTCGCCGACACCGATGGAGTCGTGCGTGTAAATGTAGATCACCGGCAGCGAGGCCAGTGCGGCGATGCGCATCGCCGGCCGTGCATAGTCGGCGAATACCAGGAATGTCGCGCCCGCCGCGCGATATACGCCGTGATAGGCGATACCGTTCAAAATGGCGGCCATGCCGTGCTCGCGGATGCCAAAGCGAATATTACGGCCGGTCGGATTCTCACGCGAAAAATCCTTGCTGGCGGCGATGTAGTTCAAGGTGGAACCGAACAGATCAGCGCTGCCGCTGAGCAGCAGCGGCATGGCCTCCGCCAACGGTTGCAGCAGGTCACTACCCGCCTTGCGTGTGGCGATCTTCGCGTCGGCCGGGAATGGCGGAAGCTTGCCAATCAAACCTGCCGGCACCGTGTTGTTCAGGCCTCCGTCAAGCTGCGTTGCGAGGGCGGGGTTTGCCGCGCGCCATGCCTGGAAGATCGAGTTCCATTTCTCATAGCCGGCGGCGAGTTGCTTCTTGTGCCCGTCGAAATATGCGCGTACGTCGTCGGAGACATAAAAACGCTCATCGGGCAGGCCCAGACCCTTGCGCGCGGTGTCGGCAAACTTCGCGCCGCCTTCGCCGTGGGCCTTGCTGGTGCCGGCGACCTCCGGGATACCCTTGCCAATGAGTGTTTTGGCAACGATGAACTGCGGTTTGCCGCTGCTGGCGTTCTTGGCTTTTGTCACCGCGTCCACAAACGCGCTGATGTCATTGCCGTTCACGGTCTGGACGTCGAAACCGTACGCTTCGTAGCGCTTCGCGGTGTCCTCGCTCTGCGTGGCCTTTGCCATTGCATCGAGGGTAACATCATTGGAATCGTAGATGAGAATGAGGTTGTCCAAACCAAAATGTCCGGCAAATGCCGACGCCTCGGCTGCAACGCCTTCCTGCAAACAGCCATCGCCCGCGAGACAGAAGACGTGGTGATCGAGAATCGTGTGAGCCGGCGTATTGAACTTCGCCGCAGCCATTTTGGCGGCGAGGGCCATGCCGACAGCGTTGCCTACGCCTTGGCCGAGCGGACCGCTCGTGGCCTCGACGCCGGGTGTTTCGCGGAACTCCGGATGACCCGGCGTGCGGCTGTGGAGTTGGCGGAAGTTCTTCAACTCCTGCAGTGGCAGGTCATAGCCGGAGAGGTGAAGCCATGTGTAAAGGAACATGCTGCCGTGGCCGGCCGAGAGTACGAAACGGTCGCGGTTGATCCACCGTGGTTGGTCGGGGTTGTGCTGGAGCACACAACCGTAAAGCGCCGCGCCGATTTCGGCGCAGCCAAGTGGCAGACCGAGATGACCGGAACTGCAGGCATGCACGGCGTCAATAGCCAGCCCGCGTGCCTGCGCCGCGGCGCGAGAGAGAACGTCAATAGGTGTAGTCATGGTGTTGAAACTGGCATGGTAGGATTCGGCGTTGTGAAGTCAAGCCGCCGCACCGGCCGAAACGGCAGGCTTCTTATGGTCAGAACTTCTCCGTGTGGATCTGGCCGGGCTTCTGGGGACTGTGTTCGGCAAAGCCCTCTCCAACGAGAATCGAGGTGACGGACTCGATCATGGCCGGGTGGCCGCAAAGGAAGATGTGCGTGTTCTCAGGGGTTGGTTGGAATCCCCAGGCTGCCTTTACAGTACCGCCTTTCCACAAGTCCTGGACGAAACCCGTGGGACCTTTCCACGGGATGGGTTCGCCACGGGACTCGTTGATAATGGGCATGTAAGAGAAGTTCCGACAGAGACGTTGGAGTGTGAAAAGTTCTGTGCGGTATCCAAGGTCCCAAGAGTGGTTGGCGCCGTGCAACACGGCAAACTTCCTGGGCTTGTTCATCTCCAGATATGTCCGGAGCATGCTCATGTAGGGCGCGAGACCCGTGCCTGTGGCGATGAAGACAGCGTGTTTGTCCTCCGGCACGTCTTTCAGTGTGAACATGCCCGTGCATTTCGGTGACAACCACACGCGATCCCCAAGTTCCAGCGCAAACAACCTCGGCGTCAGACCGCCCGAACGCACCAACGAGATGTAGAACTCCAGATACTCCTTCTCGATGGATGACGAAGCGATGGAGTAAGCACGGCGGATGAGTTTTTGCGGATCAGGCGCCTGTAGTTCAGCTTCCGCCCCTTCACACCGCTTGGCCGATCCCGGCAGCGCCATGACCGTAAACTGGCCCGGAGTGAATTCCGGGAATGTCCAGCCCACCGGCGCGACTCTCAGGATCAGCAACCCCGGGCTGACTTCGGTCCTTTGCGTCACCTGCGCGTTCAATGTTGTTTCAAGCATGGGAATATCTGTCACTTTCCTAGCCGATAGCGCAACCCAGCACAAACAAGTTTTCGCGCCCAACGGCGTGCTGTGCTGCAGTCTGGCCGGAATTCGCGATTCCTTGGGGCGATGCTGCCATGGACCACGCGCCTTAAATAATCTTTGCCTGAAGGGCCATGCTTCAAGCAGAATGCGCCTGTGAAGCCAAGCATTATGGCAGTCATGTTGGCGGCGACCGCGACGGCGCTCGCGCAGTCGCCGGTGATGGAAAAACAACTCCTGTTCGGTGGCGCGTCCGCGAAAGGCTGGTCGCCGGCGGAATCCACTGTCGAGGTCTCCACAGCGCGCGTGAAGACAGGACCATCGGCGCTGCACTGGCACGTCACGGTGGACTACTACGCCGGCGAGAAGAAGTATCCCATCGGTTGGCCGCGCGTCAGCCGCGCCATCCCCGAGGGCCCGTCGCGCGACTGGTCGGCGTGGGACTATCTGCACATGTGGATCTACACCGACACAACGCGAGCCGCGTTGCCGAAGGAGGCGGTCGGCCTCGGCATTCATGCGCCTGATAGAGCCACGGCGTTGCATCGCCCGCTGACGGAGTTGAGAAAAGGGGAGTGGGTCGAGATCACGGTCCCGGTGTCGGTACTGCCGCAACCCGGCGACGTGCGGAGCCTCCAATTCCACATCGCCGAGGCGAACTACAAACACGCGGACCAGCTTGACCTGTTCATTGACGACCTCGCGCTGCTCCGCTACGCGCAGCCGACGATCCTGGATTTTGCGGCGGAAACGGCGGTGATGTTTGCCGGCGAACGGGTCATGCCGGTGAAGTTCAAACTCGCCGGTATCCAGCCCGGCCAGCATGCGGAATTGGTGTGCGAACTGCGAAGGGACGGCCAGGCCGTCGCCCAAGTCATTGCCTCCGCAGAGCGCGGCCCGCAACGCGTCGCGCTCGACCTCGGAGGCAAGAAACTGTCGCCGGGCGACTACGAACTGGCCGCACGCGTGGCCGGCAATTCGCAACCGGTTACAGCCAAGGTTCGTCTCGTCGAATCTCCGTGGAGGAAATGATCATGCGCCTCACACAATACGCAATACGCATCAGCCCCGTTCTTGCTCTCGCCATCACCGCCCACGCCGCGCCGCTGCTCTACGACATGGGCACCGCCAAGTCTGATGTCTGGACCGGCTTCACGAAAGTCACCCACATCACCGTCTTCGATGCGCAAGCCGGTTTTGGCTGGCAGAGCAAGGACGGCCTCTCTGCGTCGGCGCGCGCTTACCGCGAGATGGTTGAGAACAAGAGCCGCGGCCGTGAAGAACAGCCGCCCATCTGGACCAACCCGATTACGGAAGACGCTGTCATTGGCGAAAGCGCGAATTCGTTCCTCATTGCCGCGCCGCCGGGTGACTGCCACCTCTACATTGTCTGCGGCACGAGCGATTCGAAGTATCGGGCGCAGTTCTTCGACTTCACCGTGCAGGTCGGTGAACAGACGCAGCGCGTCCGGATCGAAGGCTGTTACCAGTTTCGCACGCTTCGGTTCCGCGCCACGGCCGGCAGGGAGCCGCTGGCCATCAAGTTCACGCCACGCAGCAAGTGGGTCGTCAACGCCGTCATGGCGTGGACGGACGCCGACGCGTCGCGCGTTCAGAAGGAGATCATTGCGCCGTTTGAGGAATGGACCTTCCGCATGCCTCCGGCGGAGTGGGCGAAATGGAAACAGGAAGCGGAGCCGGCGACTGGCCCGATGCCGGCGCTGGGCGCCGCGGACGAGAAACGCGGCTTCGCCGTCTGGTCGCGGCACTATCTCGAATGCATCTATCCCCACACCAACCCGCGCGCCGAAGACCTCAACCCCGAATTGCGCGCATTCGCGACGCCGGGTGAGTTTGAGCCGGTGAACTTCATTGTCCGGCCGTTGCGCGACCTTGCCAACGCGAAGGTCAGCGTGAGCGCCATCGGTCCGGTGCCCGCGAAGAACATCGAAGTGCGCCGCGTTCGCTACATGCTGGCGCGGCCGAATTACACGGTGCTTCATCGCTGCCGCGTCGTGCCCGACGTGCTGGAGCGGTTCAAGGGCGGTGACCTCAAGGCTGGCGAGAATGCGCGCTTTTGGCTGACGATCCGAGTCCCCGACAACGCCCCGGCGGGCGAGTATCGCGGCAACGTCACGTTCACCTGCGCCGGCGGCAAGGCGGTTGTGCCGGTCAAGCTGCGAGTGCTGCCGTTCAAGTTGCGCGAGGATCCGACGAAGATTTTCGGCATCTACTATCACCATCCGCTCGACCGCGCCGCCGAGGCGAAGGACGGTGTTTCGCGCGAGTATTGGACGCGCAAAGCCGATTTGGAGCACGCCGACATGGTTGCCCACGGCACGCGCAACGTGGTGCTCTCGCTCTGGTGCCCGCCTGCGGACAAGGATGGAAAATTCGACATCAAGTGGGACACGCTGGCCACCAAGGTTGAGATGTGGAAAAAACACGGCTTCGTCGGCCCGATGGTCATGGGCATCAACAGCGGCGGCGTTTACGCCAAATACATGAAGGAGCATCCCGGCTCGCACTTGCATGGCGTGAAGGACCCGCCGGAGGAGTTCAGCCGCGAGATGACAGCGATGGTGCGCGCGATCGAAGCTGGCCGAAAGGAGCGCGGCTGGCCGGAGTTCCTCTATTATCCGGTGGATGAGCCCAGCACGAACCCCGACGCGGTCAACTTCATGGTGAAGGTGTTGAAGGCGTGCAAGGCCGCTGGCGTGCGGACCTACGTGACGGCGGACCCCACGCACGAGCAGTTCGAGCCGATGCGGCCGTTCATTGACGTGTGGAGCACACAGCCGTTTGCGCCAGACCGCGAGACAGTGCTTGCCGACATGAAGGCACGGAAGGTGGAATACTGGTGCTACCCCAATCACGTCAACGGCGAGAACGACCACACGCCGGTGACCGGCGCGCGGATGACCTACGGCTTCGGCTTCTGGCGCAGCGGATTTCTCACACTCATCCCGTGGATTTACCAGGCCAGCGGCGGCGACCCGTGGAACTATCTCGACAGCTCCTCGATGGACTTCTTCAATCGCAGCGAGCAGGACGGCGCGCCGATTCCCGTCGCGATGTGGGAGGCGTATCGCGAAGGCTACGACGACTACCGTTACATCCACACGTTGGAGCAGCTCATTGCCGAGGCGAAGAAGAACGGCAAGCCGGCGGCGCAGGATGCTGCGACAAAGGCGGAACGCGAGTTGAAATTCATCTGGGACGCCATTCGTGTGCTCGCGAAATACAAACACGACGATCTCTGGTCGCCTGCAGAATTCGACGTTTACCGATGGCTCGTGGCACGGCAGATTCTCGCCGTGCAAGACGCGTTGCGGTGAGCTTGCATGGCTTGGTTGCCAATAAGACGGGGGGCAAATGCGTTGTAGCGATGACGTGTTGCGGTGTGCCGATCAACCAATCATGAGAGCCATTATGAAGTTCAATCGTTTCTTGCTCGCCGGACTGGCTGCGTTACTCTTTCTACCCGTCGTGACAACTCATGCCCAACAATCTCCATCGAGCCGGCCACAGGGTCCACGGCCGTTGCCGGAAGGAGTGCGTGCATTGCGCGACGTCGAGTATGTTCCCGGCGGCGGCAAGGCACAGTCGCTCGATCTCTACCTCGTGAAGAGCGACAGGCCGTTGCCGTTGGTCATCTGGATTCACGGAGGCGCGTTCCGCTCGGGCGACAAGGCGCAATGTCCCGCGATCGCGCTCACCCGCGGCGGGTACGCCGTGGCGAGCCTCAACTACCGGCTCAGCAAGCAGGCGATTTTTCCGGCGGCCATCGAGGACTGCAAAGCCGCCGTGCGCTGGCTGCGGGCACATGCCAGGGAACACAACCTTGACCCCGACCACTTTGGCGCATGGGGTTCGTCGGCGGGCGGCCATCTTGTTGCGCTGCTCGGCACCAGCGGCGGCGTGAAACAACTTGAAGGCAGCGGCGGCAATCTCGAATTCGGCAGCCGCGTGCAGGCCGTGTGCGATTGGTTTGGACCGACCGATTTCACACAGATGGAGGCGCACGCGCTCACTCCGGGCAAGCCGTTCAACCACGATGCGGCCGATTCGCCTGAGTCGACCTTCATTGGTGGCCCGGTTCAGGAAAACAAGGACAAGGCTCGCGCCGCCAACCCGATCACCTACGTCACGCCTGACGACCCGCCGTTCCTCATCATGCACGGCGACAAGGACCGGCTCGTGCCGCATCACCAGAGCGTCCTGCTCGATGCCGCGTTGAAGAAAGCCGGCGTTGAGGTCACGTTCCACACCGTCCAAGGCGCTGGCCACGGCTTCGGCGGGCCGGAGATCATGCGGAGGGTCGAGGCGTTCTTCGACAAGCACTTGAAGAAGTCTGCCTCACCATAAACCCGCGCAGGATTTCGCGCGCCAGTTTCTTCCCGGCGTGGTTGGAGATCCTTCGCATGGTGGCGACCATCCTCCGGTTGTCGCTCGCGCGGTCGGCTTCGGCGAGGATCGTGCGCAATGGGTCGGCTTCCAGCGCGATGCTATCCACCACGCGTGTCAGGCCGCGGCGCACGCACGCTATGAGCGTCGCTTCCACCTGTGACTGGCTGCATTCGCGCACACACACAAACGGCGTGCGGCACGCGATGGCGTCGTTGACCGTGCCGCCGCCGGCGCGCGTGACGAGCAGATCCACGAACGGGAAAAGTTCCTGCGTTGTGCCACCGGGCACCGGAGCAAAGGCGCGGACGCGCGGACATCGGCGGGCTACAGCGGGATTGGCCAGACGCGCGATGGCGCCGCGATCGGCGATGCGCCGTGGAATGTAAAACACCACGTTGAGCCGCCGGGCTTCGAGTTCGGCGCTGGCATCGAGGAAAGCCGGGACGAGCCGTTGCAGCAGCGCATCCCACGCTGGCGTGTCGCCACCTTGGATCATCACAATGCGACCCGGTGCGCTCAGACCGAGATGTTTTCGTGCCAGCCGCTCGTTCCACGAGGCCGTGCCGCCGAGCACGCCGGAGAGCTGACGCAGCACCGCGTGCGGCGCGACACTCCGCCAGTGAGCGCGGAACAGCGGTGGCGAGATGAATTGCGGAAAGAGAAACAGTTTTCGCGTAAACGACTCATCCTGGCGGACGGCGGCGACGAGGTTGCGCCACCGCGTGCGTTGGCAGGGCGTCACCGGCGCATGGGTGTCAGCGAGTATCATCTCCAGCGTTTGCCCCCATGCGTGGTCGAAGATACTGACGCATGGGAGACCGCGCTTGGCGGCCCATCGCGCGGCGGCGGGAACACCGAACTCAACGACAAGGTCGAAATCGCCGGAGCGCGCGCCGGCGGCGTAACGGTTGCTGCTGGCGCGGTAATCCCCGATCAACGCGAGCGTGCCGGGGATGGAGACTGTGCCGGTGGCCGGGTCCTTGTCGAGTCGGATGCGATTGCAGACCGGATCCACGTTCACGCGGTTGGCGGCTATGAGGTCGCGGTAGAGGCTGCGGTTGTAGCCGGCGCGCGAACGGTTCCAGATCGTCACGCGGCTGCCGGGCCGTTGCGCGAGCAGTTCCTTCACGACATAGGAGAGCAGCGCGGAGGGACCGAATCCGTCCTCGTTCGGTGCGGCAAGGATTCGCAACGCAGGTTTCATCGCCGGTTTCCAGCACTACCAAGAAGCGCGCGTTGCCGCCAGCAAATGCGTGGAAAAACTTTGCGGTGTCTGCGCCGGATCGTTATGGTTTCGCCATGAACGGACGCGAAAGAGTCCTCGCCATGCTGGAAGGCCGGCCCACAGACCGGCTGCCGTTGATGCCCATTACCATGATGTTTGCCGCCGATTGCATCGGCGCACGCTATGGCGACTACGCGCGCGACCATCGCGTCATGGTCGATGCGCAGATTCGCACCGCTGAGAAGTTCGACTTCGATTACGTTTCCAGCATCTCCGACCCCGCGCGCGAGGCGGCCGACTGCGGCGCGCACATCGAGTATTTCGACAACCAGCCGCCGGCGATCAACGAAAACGACGCGCGGCTCGCCGACAAGACCGAACTGGCGCGGCTGAAGGCGCCCGACCCGCTCGGCGGCGGCCGGATGCACGACCGCGTCAAGGCTTGCGCGCTGTTCCGCGAGCGCGTTCGTGGCGAAAAGCTCATCGAAGGCTGGGTCGAAGGCCCGTGCGCCGAGGGCGCCGACCTGCGCGGCATCAATACGCTGATGCTCGATTTCTTCGACGACGAAAAGTTCGTTCGTGACCTGTTTGAGTTCATCGTCGGGATGGAACTGCGTTTCGCCCGTGCGCAAGTCGAGGCGGGCGCGGACATCATCGGCGTTGGCGACGCGGCGGCGTCGCTGGTCGGGCCGGAGATTTACAACGAGTTCGTCTGGCCCTACGAGAAGAAGCTCGTGGACGGCCTGCATGCAATGGGCACGCGCGTGCGCCTGCACATCTGTGGCAACACCGGTGCCATCCTCGAAGGCATGGGCAGGCTCGGCTGCGAGATTGTGGACCTCGACTCGATGGTGCCGATCGCTGAAGCGCGGCGGAAGATGGGGCCGCAGCAGGTGCTGCTCGGCAACATCAACCCCGTCAGCGTCCTTCGCGACGGCACGCCGGAGTCAGTGGCGGCGGCCATCGCCGAGTGTCATTGCCAGGCCAGTCCCCGCTACATCGTCGGCGCCGGCTGCGAAGTCCCCCGCGACACGTCCGAAGCCAACGTCCTCGCCCTGACCAACTACGCGCAGTCGCATTGAGTGTGTGGAGGCGGTGCAGACGGCTGGCCCAAGATCGAAAAGGGTTTGCCGATGTTGGCTGATTGGTTCGGCGAGAATCTGTGCGGGATCAAGAAGTGAACCAACGAAAACAGAGTTTGGCACTCGTTCATTTTGGCCCGGTTGTCGCTATCCGGCCTGTTGCAACTGTTCACAACGCCGATGTAACATCAGTCCAACATTGATCATGGCTGATAAGGCACAATTGATTGCTCAGATTCGCTTCGCGTTGGAACAACTTTCGGAGCGCAATGCGGAACACGAATGGGAGCCCCTCTGTCGCCATCTGGCACGTGAACGAATCTGCTCGAATGTTCTTCCTGCCACCGGGCCGGTTCAATCGGGTGGGGATCAAGGCCGCGACTTTGAAACGTTTCAAACCTATTTGACCCGCAGTTCACTCGCGGGCCGATCCTTCGTCGGCTTGATCTCGGACAAGCCGCTCGCTTTTGCCTGCACGCTGGAGAAGGAAAAGACGGTGGCTGCGAAGGTGCGGGACGATGTAGCGACCATCATGTCGTCGGGCACACCCGTCGAGACCATTTATTCATTTTGCAGCCGCGGTTTGCCGGTGTCGAAGCGTCACAAATTGCAGGAGTGGGCACGCGCAACCCACGGGGTGCACCTTGAAATTTTGGACGGCGCGGCAGTTGCCGAATTTCTTTGCGATCGCGAGCTTTTCTGGCTCGCGGAGCGGTATCTGCACTTGCCAACGGAGTTGCTCCCTTCCGGCCCGACGGGAGAGGATTGGTATGCAATCACGCTTGAGAAATGGCGGCGCGAAACGCGACCAGCGCAGACTTTTGCGGATTATTCGCAGATACGCGCCGCTGCCCGCACCGCACTGGGTCCGTTCTCCTACGACGATCAGGGCCGTCACCTGAATCGTCACGAACTGCCCGAATTACCCTTTTGGATCGAGCGCCTTGACCAGATTGCTGAACAAGGGGTTCCGGACTCGCTGCGACGTCGCGCCTTCTACGAAGCGAGCGTGCTTCGTTTGCGCGGGTTGGACTCGTTGGTTGGGCAAGAGGAGCGGTTGCGGCTCTATTTTGCGCATATTCCGCAATTGGGCGATTCCGCCGAGCTTGAAGATGCACAAGTGTTGCTTGGCTACGTGTTGCCAGCTAGTCGCTTGAAACAAGTCCGGCTTGAGGAAACCGAGGTAATGGCTTGGTTTCGGGCGATGGAGGCTTGCTTGGATGATCGTCTTCGGGAATCGGAGAAACATGACAGAATTAACTACTGCTGTGCACTGCTTGAAATGCGTGGGCACATTGCACTCATTCGACGCGTCGGCGAGGGGAAGATAGACCCGGCCGAAGCTCTTCGACACTGGAACAAACTGGCGACACTCGTCACTCGCGCGCCGCTCTTTCCTCTCGAACGATTCGCCGACCGGCTTGCTCAGTATGCCCGTTTCATCGGTGCGCATCCTGACTACGAGCCGCTCACGCGTGCCGTGGATGGGTTGCTTGCAAAACGATTTGGTCAATTCAAAGCTGCGGAAAACTGTTTGGATCGAGCTAAGGCCTTCATTGAGGCTAGTGACTTGCCGAGGGCCATGGCTCAACTGCACCGCGCCAAAATCAATTGGTTTGCTGAAGAGACTTTGGGTAAGGCGCTGCTGGCGCTGAACTGCCTTAGTGGGGCGTATTCGGAGCAAGGACTGTGGTTTGCAGCCAAGTATTACGCGCTGGCTGCCGCCTATTCGGGCATCAACGCCCGGGATTTGCGATTGAAGCCAATTAGCGTGCGTGCCATTGAACGTGCTGCTGCCTGCGATTACGCACTGGGAGCTTGGCATGGCTTTCTTGAACTGGCGGAGGCGTTCGCGATCTTCTATCCGCACTTTGCAGCCGACCCGGCTGCTGACTTCAACAACCCCGACGGAGTGTTGCAGCACTTCATGTTTCATCTGACAGCACTCTTGGCCGTCACGAAGCGCTTGAAACCGGACTTGGAACCTTTCTCAAATCAGCGATGTTTGCGGATTGCACAACGCCTGGGTCTCGACGATGCACTAGAGAGCACGCGAAGCTACGCCAACGAGACGTGGTCGACCATGAAGACGCGAGATTTGTTGGGCGCTATCGAGGAGCAACTTCCTGGACCGCCTTGGAGTGATGCTGGATCCGTGCGGCGGGCACAATGGAAGGCACACGGCATCACGTGGCGAACACAATGGGCGAATGACCATGAAACAACGCTTGCAGCAGAGGAGTTTTTGGCCGCGCTGCAGGTTCTCTTGTCCGATTTAGCCGGCTATGACCTGTGTCTGCTACGCACAACGCTAAACATTTCGCTTTGCCTTGCCGACGACGCTAAGCGTGGTCAACTAAGAGACGGCAGCTACAAAGGATTTGGCGTAAAGTTTGATCCCTCGAATGCGGAACGGGTTGCTGTTGTGAACCTACCGCCCTACCGCGATTTTCGGGACGGGGCATTGAGTAGGCAAGACCTGCTAGTCGGCGCGCTCGGCGTCGCTAGTCGGCTTTTGGCCGAAGTGTCCATGTTGCCTCGGAGTCGGTTCGCTCAGATTCTTGACGATCGGTTTGCACAAGGGTTGCAGAACAAGCTGCTCATCGCTGCACCCTATGGGCGATGTTCTCTCGAGTTTGCGGACCGAAAGCGTTTTGACGATTCTGCGCGCGCCGCGCACACACCACTAACATTACCGAAAGCCTTCGAGTGCCGTCTTCCCGACAAGCTACCATGGTTCGATGGTCTTGGTCCCGGCTACAAAAAGGAAGATGCATGGTCGCAACTGCAGTATCGTTACGAGGCATTTTCTCGTCCCATCAGCCGGACGCTAACGCGCCTGAAGCAAGAACCTCGATTTCAAACTACTGTGTCGAAGCTGCGTGCTTCAGGGTGGAAAGATTGGCATATTTTGAGCGCAGTCTTCCATGTGACGATGAACTATCGGCTCAACCAACGCCGAATCCTTTTTCCAAGCCGGTTAGCAGAAATGGCCGCTGATCAACGTCTGTTGACTGAACCGGAATCAGAAGACGCAGTTCGGGTTCCTCTTGATGAATACGACGAGGAAATACTGCGACAACACGTCCGGATGTATATGAGTGCATTCGCAAAGTCGTTCGACCTCGAAATCCATCAGTCAACGCCAGACCTGCCTGCCATCGAAGACTTCTTGGCAAATCGCTACAACTTTTGGAGTGACGACGTGGACCACGAGGATCCGTTCAAACTGTGAAGAAAAAACCTATGCGTTACCTACTGCCTCTGCTGTTGCTCGCGGTTGCTGCGCGAGCGGAATTGAAAACTGACATCGAGTTCGCCAAGGCTGGCGGCACGAACCTGACATTGGATGCGTTTGTGCCGGAAGGTAACGGGCCGTTTCCGACGTGCATCCTCGTCCACGGTGGAGGATTCACGAGAGGCGACAAGACAACGTTCATCAAGCCGCTGTTCGAGCCGCTGAGCAAGGCGGGGTTCACGTGGTTCACGATCAACTACCGGCTCGCGCCACAGCATCGTTACCCGGCTTGCATCGAGGACGTGGAGAGCGCCATCCGCTGGGTGAAGGCGCACGCGGCGGAATACAAGGCCGACCCGAAACGCATCGCGCTCATCGGCGAATCGGCGGGCGGCTATCTGGTATCAATCGTCGGCGTGCGGGGAAAGGGCGACACGCGTGTGGCGGCGGTGGTGCCTGTCTACGCACCGCACGACCTGGAATCGCGAGTGAAGCAGAGCAAGACCATCCCGACATGGGTGGCGGCGCTGTTCGGGCTGACGGAATTGAATGACGCGACGTGGAAGGTCCTGCGCGAGGCGTCACCGCTCACCCACGTCCACAAAGGGTTGCCGCCGTATCTGCTCATTCACGGGACCAAGGACGACAAGGTGCCGTTCGAGCAGTCGCCGAAGTTTCAGGAGAAGATGAAGGCCGCCGGCAATGTGTGCGACCTCATCGTTGTCGAGGGTGGCGGGCACGGCATGGGTGGCTGGGAGAAGATTGATCCGAGCTACAAAGAGAAGCTGGTGACATGGCTGCGCGGAACGCTGGATGCGAAACCGCCGGTTCGACAACCCTGAGTCCTCTTCGGAGTCTCGGGGTCTCACCTGCTGTAAAATTGAGCTTGCCATAGCCACTCACTAGGAGCGTTATGTTCTCGCAGTGAAGGCGTCGTGGAACGGCAATGGTGCTCGCCCGGCGCTTTCGCGGCCAGGCGTCACAATCAGCGCACCGACATCAACCAACAAGAGAGACTCAATGAACGCAACTTATCGCCACCTTCTTTACTGCGCAGCCGCCACCATCGGTCTCGCGCTTTGTTCCACCACCGATGCCGCTTCGTTGCCGAAAGGCATCGAGATCGGCTGCTCGGCCTACACGTTCCGCCACCTCACGGCGTTTGAGGCCATCGAGAAAACGAAAGAGTGCGGCGGCGATGTGATCGAGTTTTTCCTCTGGCAGAAACTCAGCCCCGAGAACCCCAAAGTCATCCTGAACATGGATCTGCCGGATGAGCATATCGCGGCTCTCAAAGCCAAGCTGAAGGCGACCGGCGTGCGCGCGGTCAACGCCTACTTCAACAACGCGCCGTTCCAGGACAAGGCCGGCGCCGAGGCCGGCGTGCGCAAACTTTTCGAGTTCGCCCGCAAGATGGGCTTGCGCAAGCTCACCGGCGAGCCGCCCGCCGACAAGCTCGACCTCGTTGAGAAGATGGTCAAGGAATTCGATGTCCAACTTTGTTTCCACAACCATCCGAAGAATCCGAAGAAACCCGAGTACATGAACTGGGACCCGAAGTATCTGCTGTCGTTGATGGACAAGCGCGACCCGCGGATGGGCTTCTCGGTGGACACCGGCCATCTCGCGCGCTCCGGCGTGGATTCTGTTGAGACGCTTAAGATGTTCAAGAAGCGCACGCTGTCGGTCCATTTGAAGGACGTGAAGGAAGCCAAATCCGATAGCGGCGACCTGCCCTATGGACAGGGCATTGCGAACATCGCCGGCATCCTGGCCGAACTGAAGCGCCAGAACTTCCACGGCCACATCGGCGTGGAATACGAGCAGCAATCCGATCATCTGATGGACGACGTGAAGTTCTGCCTTCGTTTCATGCGAGAACACCTCAGCGCGAAGTAATTCGCTTGATGGCGTGAGATCGGCGCGCGTCCTCAGTGTCTGCGTCCGGCTCAAGCCTTAACGAGGTCCGCCTGCCGCAAAGAACGTCGCGGTCAAGATGGCTGTCGCGTTGATGACCTCGATGGATGGTCTTTGGCACAATCAGTTTCTACGCTTGCTCACGGCCCATGAACCGGTGTTGCGGGCGTGCGCGCAATATCGTCAAAGGCTGAGTGGAGAATGGAGAGTTGTTTTATGAAGCATATTACATGGTTATTGGTCCTGGCGCTCGTTGCACCCCTGTCACTTTCAGCAGCAGAGCCAGTGCCTTTGTTGACGAAGTCCGGCAAGACGCTGCTGAGCGAAGACTTCTCCGGCGCTTCGCTGCCCGCGAACTGGCAGCCGGGCGGACGGCCGAAGAGCTTCAGTATCATGGACGGTTCGTTGCAAGGTGTCTGCCCGCCGGACGACAACCACGGACCCGCGATCAGTGTGCCGATTGAGGGGCACAACCTTACGGTCCAGTTCTCGGTGAAGCTGGCGAAGCCCGGCCTGGTGCTGTTCCTTGTGGATGGAGAGAGCCAGTTCGGCGGCACGGCGCATCTGTTGCGTGTCGCGCTCGGTAACAAGTTCGCCGCGTTGCAGCAAGACCGCGGCAGCCTCGAGTCCAAGAAAACACAAGCCTCCGAGAAGGCCAAGGCGGCAAAGGAAGGCCGCAAGCCCGCGCCGCCCACCCAGGAGCAACTGGCCGACCCGAAGTTCTATCGCACGGAGACGCTGGACCGGAAACCCGCGAAGCTGGACGATGGTCAATGGCATCACGTACTCGTCGAGATGCGCGGCAACGAAGCCGTGGCTCAGGTGGATGGGGTGGTGTTGCGGGCCGCGGGCACGGTATTTGATGCGAAGAAATCCCGTCTCGTCTTTCTCATCGGTTTGAGTGGCACGATGCTGATTGACGATGTGAAGGTGTGGGAGAACTTGGCGCGGTCAGCTCAGTAAACCGTGCGGAACCGGGGGCAGAACCCGGCTCTGACGCTTGCGACGAACCGAGGGTGGCGTGTCAGATGGGCGGGGGGCAAAAGCAATATTGACAGCCAACAGATGTTTCGATAAAAGGAACACTGTTTTCTTTATCGGAACATCTGTTTAGGAACTGCTCATGCCGCTAGTGCTCAGCCTCGACAAAAGCCTCGATGTCATGGAAGCCGTTGCCGGCCATCCAGAAGGGATTGGAACCCGCGCACTGGCCAAGGAACTCCACATCAACCTCACCAGCGTCCACAATATTGCGGCCACGCTGAAGCGCCGCGGTTACTTGCGGCAGGACGCAGGCAAGCGATTCCTGCTCGGGCCGCGGTTGATGTTCCTCGCGCGCCACGCGGACTTTCTGAACGTGATGACCGAGAGCGCTCTGCCCCACGTTCGGGCGCTGGCGAAAAACGTCGGCGAATCGGTGCTGCTTGCGGCGCTGGTGGATGGCCGCATCGTGCGGCTCAGTTATATGGTGTCACCACAGGCTCTGGCGGTGCAGGAGCCGGAGGATGTTGGCTCGGGAGCGTATTGCACCGCCACGGGCAAGGTGTTGCTGGCAGCGATGTCTGCGCACACACTGGACGCCTACATGAAGGAGACACCATTGGTGCGCTTCACGCCACGCACACTGGCGACGTCGTCGAAACTTCGCGCGGAGTTGGAGCGCGTGCGCCATCAGGGTTTCGCCATGACCGCGGACGAGTTGTGCGAGGGCGTGAGCGGCTTTGCCGTGCCCGTGTCCGATCCCTGGCGCAGCATTTCAGCGGCTCTGGGCGTTGGGGCGCCGACGGTGCGCTTTGGCCGGAAACGACGGGAGCAGGTGTTGAGCGAATTGCGGAAAACGTCCGCACTCGTCGCGCGAGCGTGGTGGAGCGATCGTTCCAAGGAGAAACCGGCATGAAGCTACGCAACGTAACACTTGAGATGAGTCCGAAGCCGTTCCGCGTGATGAGCGATGAGGCCATTCGCGAAGTCTGCCGGAACATCTACCGCCAGTGGTCGAGTCTCACGCGCGAGGCGGATCAGATTTCCGTCATGTTGTGGACTGCTGACGGTTCGGAGATTCTCGACTACCGCGGACGGGCGGAGGACGAAATCGAGTGGGCGCGATACATCGGCTTGCCAAACGCGAAGCTGGAGCCGGTGAAAGGGATGCCGACGGAGAAGAACCTGCACAGCCAGGCCGTCTATTACATGGACCAGCCGCCGAAACTGACTTACGACGGGTTGGCAAACATCGTGCGGCTGCTCAAGGAAGTCGGCCGAGAAGTCAGCGGCAAGCCAATCCGCGTCGGGGCGACCTTCGACCCGGGCGGCGAGTTTGCGAAATCGCCGTTCAAATACCAGCGGCATCCGGAAATCTGCCTGGGTGGCACGATGGGCAAGGGGACGTTTGTTTGTTGCTACGCGACGCTCAATGCCGACCACGAACGTTATGCCGGTTTCCCCAACGGGATTCCGCAGGATACGCCGCTCGGCACGTTCTTCGGCCGACAATGCCAGCATTTTCTGAAAGACCTTGGTTTCGACTACATCTGGTTCTCCAATGGCTTCGGTTTCGGTCTTGAGACGTGGAAGACGACCGGGCCGACGTTCGACGGGAAAACGTTCCTTCCAGAGCGCACGGGCGAAGTCCGCGAGAAAATCCTGAATTTCTGGCGTTGCTTCCGCAAAGAGTGCCCGGCGTTTCCCATTGAGACACGCGGCACCAACCTCGTCACCGGTTCCGATCTCGCCTCGAACGCAACGCCGTTGAAGGATATTTACGCTGGTGGGTTCAACATGACGCCGCCACCCAACTCGCCGTGGGCCGCGCTCAACGGCGACTTCGGCCTGGAGATGGTCGGCTACATGTCGCGCATTGCGGAGCTGCCGCCGGGCAAGGGTTTTCCATTCCGCTTTTACACACACGACCCCTGGTGGCTCAACAGCCCGTGGCTCGACCGCTATGGCCGCGAGCCGCACGACATTTATCTTCCGCTCGCCATCAGTCGCATCAATGCCGAGGGCCGCGTCGAGAACCCGGACTCGATCGCGCTGCTGACGATTGACGATTCCTATGGCCGCACTCCCGACCAGGTGCCGAACGAAGTCATTCCGCATCTGCACGAGGCGATGCGGCACGCGCCGGATCAGCCGGGGCCCTTGGTTTGGATTTACCCATTCGACGAATACCATGCGATGACGTTCGCGAAGCCGGCACGGTTGGAGGAGCCGTTTTTCGGCGACTGGTTCATGCGCGCCGCGGTCAACAACGGCCTGCCGCTCAACACGGTCGTCTCGACGAAGAACTTCCTCTCGTCACTGAAGCGCAATCCAAAACTCTACAACGAGTCCATCCTTGTCACGCCGGTGCCGGATGCCGGCTCGGAGTTGTCGGAAGAACTGATCCATCTTGCCAACACAGGCGGGCGAGTGTTGCTCTACGGCCCGCTTGCGCATGCTGGCGGCGATTTGTTGGCAACATTGAACCTCAAGCGTGCAGTGCCACTCGCCGGCGAATTGAAACTGGTCTCCCTGCGACCGCTCGACGAACTGAGCGAGGGCACCTATCCGATGCGGCTCAATCATCGTCCTGTGATGTGCGCGGGCAGCATCGACGTGGTGCTGGCAAACCCCGACGACGAGCGGACGCATTCCATCGGCTGCGCCGTTGATCGCAACGACGAACGCCGCGTGATGTCGGTGTGGCGGCCGGTGCCGGACTGGCATGGCGGCCTGATCGCCTGGGTGCGTGGGACCAACTCCAACAGTTTCGTTGGCGGCCATCTGCTCACACCTGACGACCCGACGAAGTGGTTTCCCGGGGATTTGCTGCTGCGCTACATCCTCAGCGCGTTCAACTGGCGCATTGCGTTCGACAAACGCCGCCCCGGCCAGCGAAACCCGATCCTTGCTGTCGCGCGCCACAACAACGGATTTTATCTCTCGGGCTGCACGCCAAACACCAACGTCCAGATGCGGCTGCGCTTCCCACAAGGAGCGCCGATCTTCACCGGCTGTGAAACGGAATTGCGTAACGGCGCCGCGTGTTACCGGATGCCGCGGGCGTGGCATCGCGAGTGTCGTGTGTTTATCATGCAGGAGGACGGTGAAGTCTGCTGCGTCGAGCAGCACTCCGGCGAAATCGGCATCTCGCGCCGCCTGAAACTGACGGGTTTGAAGTATGCGGTGGTGCGGTTCTACCCGGAGCGTGGCACACGGGAGAAAGTTCGAATGGTGCCAAATGCCGCATCTCCGTTCGTGCCGTCCGGTTCGGTCAAACCCCAACCGATTGACGACGCGCGCGGACATTTCCTCGAAGTAACTCAAGTCAACGGTTCCATGCTCATTTCCTGGTAAAAATTATGAATACTCACTCAATCATCATGATAGCAATTGCCTGCGCAGCCTGCCTGACGTGGGACAAGGCGCACGCAGAACAGGCACCCGCAAAGCGGCCGGAAGTCATGGCGGTTTACTACCCGCACTGGCACAGCTACGACCATGGGAGCGCATGGAAAGGTGACGGTTGGACGGAATGGGAGGGAGTCAAGGCAGCCATCCCGAGGTTCCCCGGACACCAACAGCCCAAGAAACCATGTTGGGGGTATTTTGCTGAGAGCGACCCGAAATGGATCGCGCGGGAAATCGACCTCGCTGCCGACCACGGGATCACGGTGTTTCTCTACGATTGGTATTGGTACTGCGGTGTCAAGAACATGGAGGAAGCGCTGGAGAAAGGTTTCCTGCACGCCCCAAACCGCAAGCGCATGAAATTCGCCCTGATGTGGGCGAATCACGACCGGCGGGACCAGTTCTGTCCGGAGTTCGGAACTCCTCGCACCGTGTGGCTGCCCTGCCGCCATTCGCCGCAAGACCTTGTGCGGATGATCGATTACTGCATTGTGCACTACTTCCGGCATCCGAACTACTGGCGGGTGGACGGCCGGCTCTTCTACAGTATTTTTGAGGCCGACAAGTTTGTGAAGCAGCTTGGCGGCCCTCAAGAAACCCGTGCGTTGCTCCAGAAGATCGATGCCCGCTTGCGCAAGGCTGGCCTGCCGCCGATGCATTGGAACGCGATGGTGGCGAGTCCCGCGTCAGCTGCCGTGGCCGAACAAGCCGGCTTCCTGAGCACCAGCAGATACAACGTGGCCAGCGCTGGCAAGATTCAACCTGACTTCACCGAGCGATACGAGGATGTGATGGACGCGCACCGGGCGCACTGGAAGAAGATGGAAGCATCGCCGCTCGTGAACCTTCCCGTGGTGACGATGGGTTGGGACTCCACACCGAGGTGTCGTCCGGACGTGGCTTGGCCGTTCCCCAAGCGGGAGTATCCTTATGGCCCGGTGGTCGTTGGCAACACGCCGGAGCGGTTCGAGCAACTGCTGCGCGATGCCGCAGCGCACATGGAGCGCGACCCGCGC